>JBFELT010000165.1:0-7076 GCA_041552015.1 Woeseiaceae bacterium | reverse complement strand
TCGGCGATCCGGCTGTTCTGGCGAACGGTCGCTATTGGCTTTCCCAGGCCTACGGTTATCTCGGGTATGACGACCAGGCCCTGGCGGCGTTGGATACGGCCGCCGAAACAGTAGCGGGCATGGGTGAGTCAGGCGAGGCGTTGCGCAATGAAATCCCCTTACAAAGAGCGGCCCTCTTGCTGCACAAAGGGCAGGGCGATGAGGCTGTCGACGTTTTATCGGCCCTGATCGAAAAACTCGAGCGCTCTGACATCGGGACCGGTATCGAAATGGCACAGGCACAGCAGATGCTCGCCGTGTCCTATCGGCGCGTCGCTCGAGTAGACGAGGCGCTGATCGCCGCGCGCAGGGCGCGAAACCTGTACATGGAAATATACGCGTCGGACCCGAAGCATCCGCGCATAGTCGACGCGACAATGACCTATGGCCGCGCCCTCATGCAGGCAGGAAATTACGCCGAGGGCGGAGAGATGATCGAGGAGGCCACCAGGCACACGGTGCGGCGCTTCGGAGCGGACAGCATGGTGGCCGGTCACTTCTTCTCCAGCCTGGCTGCGGCCCAGATCGAGCGTGGCAGTCTCGAGGACGCCGTAACGAACGCGCGACAAGGACTCGAAGTCTTCCTGCAACAGAAACAAACGGGCACGCTGGATCACGAGAGCCGGCTGCGCACGCTGGGAGAGGCTCTGTTGGCCATGCGACAACTGCAGCCGGCGATTCAGTACCTGCAGCAGGGTGTTGAGATTGCAGGCAAGGAGGGATTCGTCGATGGAGAAAGAAGCGGCAGCGTCGCGTTGGCGCTGGCACTCGCGTATTCCGGTGAGTTCGATCGGGCCGAGGCGCTGCTCATAGGTGTCTTGCAGGCGGCCGGCGACGGCGACGATCGCAGCCGCTACCAGGCAATGAGGAACCTCGCCACCGCCTACCGATTGCAGGGCCGCCCGGCGGAGGCGCTGCCATTGCTGCAAACGTCGATTGCCAAGAACGACGTACCGGCAAGTGTCGGCGACCGGGCCATCGCGATGGTCGAGGCCGGGCTTGCCCACCTGGCGCAGGGAGACGCGGCAGCCGCCGAGACGCAACTTGATTCGGCGGAACAGATTTTCAAGCAGCTACTGGTAGCCGATACGCCGTCGGTCGCGGATCTGATGGTTGCGCGTGGCCGGATTTCGCTTCTTAAGTCCAAACCGACCGAGGCTGTCGCGGTCTTGCAACGCGCCGACGCGTTCTGGCGCGAATTCGGGCCGGAGAGCCGCTGGGCGGGCGTCGTGGCGTTCTGGCTCGCACGCGGCTACAGGGTTTTGGGTCGTGCAGAGGAGGCTGCGGCCGCCCATGCTCGTGCATTGCGGATTCTGTCGAGTTCGCCACTACCGGTTGATGTGGAACTCCTGCGGAGCGACTGACCGACAGGAAAGATCAAAATTCGCTCGTACGAACGCTATGCGAGACGATGAACGACGGGCCGGGAATTCGCTACAATAGCCGCCGGCAACGATGCGGACACCCATGAATATCCTCGACTGGCTCGACTACGAGTTATACGGCAACGCAGTGCGCGAATGGGCGATTAGCGTCGGTATCCTGATTGCCGCGCTGATCGTGCTTTTTATCGCGCGCAGGCTGCTGCGCGGTCGGCTGCACAAGCTCGCCGAAGAAACTCTCCGGGTTTCCCTGAACGTCGCTGCGCACGTCGTCGGGCAGACGAAGGGCTGGTTCCTGATGCTCATCGCGCTGAACGTGTCGCTTCGGAGTATCGAGGCTGGCGACCGCTTCGACGCGTTTTTCGGGCGCCTGTTGATTATCGGCATGCTCATACAGATGGGTATCTGGGCGGTGGCAGGACTCGGGCGTTTCATGCTCCTGCGGCGACAGAAACAGCTCGAGGAGGATGCCGGCGCCGTTGCGGCCATGGACATCGTCGGTTTCCTCAGTCGTGTTGCCGTCTGGGCCATCATTTTCCTGCTTGCCCTCGACAATCTTGGGATCAACATCACCGCACTCGTGGCCGGCCTCGGGGTTGGCGGTATTGCGGTCGCACTTGCGGCACAGAACATCATCAGCGACCTGTTCGCCTCGCTGTCGATTGTGCTGGACAAGCCCTTCGTGCTCGGCGACTTCCTAATAATCGACGAACTGGCAGGGAACGTCGAGAAGGTCGGAATCAAGACGACGCGGGTGCGCAGCCTGTCCGGCGAGCAGCTGGTTTTTTCCAACAACGACCTGCTTGGCAGCCGAATTCGCAACTACGGGCGCATGTCGGAGCGGCGTATCCTGTTCTCGATCGGTGTCGTCTACGACACGCCGATCGAAAAGCTGGAGCAGGTTCCATCGATTATTGAGGACATCATCGTCACGCAGCAGTCGGCGCGTTTCGATCGCGCGCATTTCCAGGCTTTCGGTGACTACTCGCTGAATTTCGAGATCGTCTACTTCGTGGAGTCGTCGGACTACCGGCTTTACATGAACATACAGCAGGCCGTGAACTATGAAATCTTCCGCCGGTTTGCCGATGCCGGCATCGAGTTTGCCTACCCCACACAGAAAATTTTCGTGGCAAACGATTAATCTTCATGCGCATGAGGTCCTGCGCCTCGGGTAGCAACAGGGTTCCGGGAGGAGCGATCTTGAAACTTCGTTACAAAATTGCGAGCGGGTTCCTGGTGCTGCTGACTATCGGCATTACGTCGCTGATGATTGCGATCGGTTACAGCGCCGATTGCGAGCCCGCCAGGGCTTTGGAGCCAAACGTCGACAGCATGAAAGCCGTCGTCTATCGATGCTATGGCTCGCCTGAAGTACTGGAGTACCGTGACGTCGAGAAACCGATACCGTCGGCCGACGAGGTCCTCGTGCGGGTTGAGGCAGCGGCGGTCAATCCGCTGGACTGGCACTATATGAGAGGTTCGCCCTATTTCATGCGTCTCGTCTCGGGCCTCGGCGCGCCGACCGATACCCGGCTGGGCGTCGATTTCTCGGGCGTCGTCGAGGCCGTCGGCGAACAGGTTACGCGCTTCAAGCCGGGCGACGAGGTGTTCGGCGGGAAGACCGGCGCTTTCGCCGAGTACCTGACCGTCCACGAAGACCGTGGGCTGGCGCTGAAGCCCGCCAGTGTGACGTTCGAGCAGGCGGCCGCGGTTCCGATCGCCGCACTCACTGCCCTGCAGGCGCTTCGTGATTCCGGAGAGCTGCAGCCCGGCGAAAAGGTCCTGATCAACGGGGCGTCCGGCGGTGTCGGGACGTTCGCCGTGCAGATCGCCAAGTCCTTCGGTGCCGATGTCACCGGGGTCTGCAGCACCCGCAACGTAGACCTCGTGCGATCGCTGGGCGCTGACCGCGTCATCGACTACAAGCAAGAGGATTACACCGAACTCGACGAACGCTATGACCTTATCGTCGATATGGTCGGAAATCATGGTCTGCTTGCGAACCGAAGCGTGCTTCGCCCGGATGGCAGGCTGGTCCTCGTGGGAGGACCGACCGGAAACTGGTTCAAATCGCTCGCGGGGCCGCTCAAGGCACTGCTGTTGTCACCGTTTGTCGATCAGCAGGTGCGCATGATGCTTGCGGAACTCTCGCATCAGGATCTCGTTCTTGTCGCGGACCTCATGCAGTCCGGCGAGGTTTCGTCGGTGATCGACCGGCGTTTCGCACTAAGCGAGGTCGCGGATGCCATACGGTATTCGGAAGAGGGCCGCGCGCGCGGCAAGATTATTATTTCCGTCAGGCCCGATCATTGATTGCACGCCGCGGCGGTGCATCTGACCCTGGGCGACCCGACGAAAGCGCGAGGCGCCTGGTGTCGGTCTGTCAGGGAGCCGCGGCTGCGGCCAGCACACTCGAGACACGTGCCTTGTAGGCGGCGTGACACGCGAGGCAGCCTTCGCTCAAAGCCCGGTAGCTTCGATACGCCGCGTCGCGATCCTTCCTCGCAGCGGCGGCCTCGAGTTCCACCGACAGGTCGTGCACCTGCGTGTCCAATTGCTTGAATGCAGGCATTTCCGGACCAAGTTCGGCTACAACCAGCTTGACCTGGTCGGCAGGTATGCTCGGATGCTGAGCGATCCCACGGGCGCCTTCGGCGATCAGCGCCAAATCGTCGACCAGCAATCCGTCGGTGATCTTGATCAGGTCGTTGCGCAGGCCCTGCATTATCTTTTTCAATGTCAGGGCGTCTTCTGGCGCTGCGCCATCCGATGATAATGCAAGCGTCAGGATGACGATCGCGGCGAGAATCCTGGAAGTCGTCAAGATAGTATTCCTTCGACCGGGAGGGCCGCCTTTTTCGTTGCGCATATCTTACGCGAAGCGCCGGGGTTTGTTTAGTTGCGGACTTCAGGCGCCGCGTTTGCAGCTATACTTGCAGGAAAGCAACAGGAGAGGTGCCGTTCATGCACACATTTGCGGATCCCTTGCAGCGCGCCGTGCAAATTGCGGCAAGCCGCAAGGCGATCGTATCAGATGGCCGGGAATTCACATTCCGGCAGCTGCTGTCCCGCTGCCGTCGCCTTGTGGCGGTGTTGCGGAACAAGGGCGCGCAGCCGGGAGATCGAATCGCGATTCTCGCGGCGAACACGCACCACTATATTGAATGCTACGTGGCCATCCCGGCCGCGGGTTTCGTAATTGTTCCGCTGAATACCCGTCACGCTGAGCCTGAGCTTCGCTATGCACTGGAGGACGCCGGCGCGAAGATGCTGCTTGCCGATCGTGATACCGGTTCCTTGCGGGACGTCGTCGATACGGTTATCAGGATTCCGGACGAATTCGATCAGCTGCTGGATGCTGCGGGCGAGGCCGAGCTGGGCGAAGGAATTACAGAAGATTCTATCGCGGGACTGTTTTATACCGGTGGCACTACCGGGGCCTCGAAAGGGGTGATGCTGACGCACAGGAACCTGATCGCGAACACCTTTCATTTCATGACGATGGCCCCGCCGACGGTTGACAGCGTCTTCCTCATCATGGCGCCGTTATTTCATGCGGCCGGATCGAACGGTGTGCTTACGGGGATATGGTCCGGGAGCTGCCAGATACCATTGAAGAATTTCGACGCATCGCTTGCGCTGGATACGATTGAAAAGTACGAAGTTACCCACACGCTGGGCGTGCCGACGATGATCGCCGCAATTGCCGAGCTGCAGCACGCGGAGCCTCGGGACACGAAGTCCCTCAGGATGGTCGCGCACGGAGGGTCGCCCATCGCGACAGAGACTGTGCGACGCGCCGCTAAGGCATTTCCCACGGCGGAATTCGTGCATGTCTACGGTATGACCGAGGGCTCACCGCTGATTACCGGGCTCAGAAACGAACAGGACCTGCTCGATATCGATCGCAGTCGGTCCTGCGGGCAGGCGCTGATCGGCGTGCAGGTGAGGATCGTCGACGCTGACGGCGCCGAGTTGCCGACGGGCGAAGTTGGCGAACTTGCCGCAAGGGGGCCGAACATCATGAAAGGCTACTGGCAAAAGCCGGAGCAAACCGCGGAGGTCCTGCAGGGTGGCTGGTATCGTTCCGGCGACATGGGATACATGGATGATGAGGGCTATGTCTACCTCGTCGATCGCGCCAAGGACATGATTGTCAGCGGCGGCGAAAACGTCTACTGCTCGGAGGTTGAAGAGGCACTCTACAAACATCCGGCGGTGCTCGAGGCGGCAGTATTTGGCGTCCCCGACGAGGCCTGGGGCGAGGCCGTGCATGCCGTCGTCGTCCCGCGCGAGGATGTCACTCCGGAGGAGCTGATCGGGTTCTGCCGCAAGCACATCGCCGGATACAAGCTGCCCAAGGCGATAACGTTGTCGGCGGAAGAGTTGCCGAAGTCGGGTCCGGGCAAGATCCTCAAACGCGAATTGAGGGAACCGTTCTGGCAGGGGCATGACCGGAAAGTGAATTGATTGCAGGGCATCTATGCGGTCGCTAGAAAAACGACTCGCCCGTGAGCGGGTCACAATGGAAAAGATGGTCGGGATCTATTGCTCGGCCCATCATCAGACCGCTGACGATGGGCTGTGCGGGGATTGCCGGCAATTCCTGGGCTATGCGGAAACCCGGCTGCACAAGTGTCCGTACGGTGAAGACAAGCCGACGTGCGCGAATTGCCCCGTGCATTGCTACAAGCCGGCACAAAGGGAACAGGCACGCCGCATCATGCGCTATGCGGGTCCGCGGATGTTGCTGCGTCATCCGATACTCGCTATCGCTCATCAATTTGACAGCCTGCGAAAAGTACGACACCCGCGCGAACTGACTCGCGAGCAGAGGCGAGAATCGCGAAAAAAGTGATTGTCCGTGAGTGTTTCTGGATGCCCAGAATCGATGTATGATTCGAACGGTCACATGACGATGCCAGGCGAAGTCGGTTTCTGCCTGGCCCCACCTCGACGCCCTCAAGGGGGAAAAACTATGCAACGGTCTCGCGTCCTGTCATTCATCGCGCTCACTTTGCTCTCGCCGCTGGTCCACGCCGGCGTGGTTATGGAGATGGTTACCCGGGATATGGCGGGTGAGGAAACGGATCGCTCGAAGTTCTATGCGCAGTCGAAAAAGGTACGCATGGACGAGCGTGCAGACGGCGCCGGCGACAACAGTATGATTTTTCTGGGCGATCAATTCGTCTATCTGAACCACAAGGACCGGAGCTATGTCGTCATGGATGAAGCGATGCTCGAGCAGGTGTCGACACAAATCGACGACGCCATGAAAGAGATGGAGGCGCAATTAGCCAGCATGCCGCCGGAACAGAGGGCCATGGTCGAAAAAATGATGAAAGGGCGCATGCAGGGAATGATGGGGCAGCAGGCCGACAAGGCGCCGGAGCTCAGAATCGAGTCGACGGGCAGCAGCAAATGGCAGTCCTACAAGTGTAAGCAATATGCGGTCTTTGAGGGTCGCGACAAGACGCAGGAAGTCTGTGCGGCGAAGCTGGATGACGTGGACGGCGCCGAGGAGATCATGGAGGCGTTTGTCGGTATGGCCGCGTACGTCAAGAAGATGACCGAGTCGCTTACCATGTTGAAAAACGTCA
Source organism: Woeseiaceae bacterium (assembly GCA_041552015.1). Taxonomy (GTDB): domain Bacteria; phylum Pseudomonadota; class Gammaproteobacteria; order Steroidobacterales; family Woeseiaceae; genus UBA1847. The sequence goes on along the minus strand of JBFELT010000165.1, from coordinate 52 downwards.
GCCTCAATCCGGGCGAGTTGCTGAAGCAAAACGACGGCTTACCCGTGCACAC
>JBFELT010000164.1:0-7237 GCA_041552015.1 Woeseiaceae bacterium | reverse complement strand
GGAAGGATCTGCGTATTCACCAACGAGAACATCAACATCGAAGAACTGTAAGAAACAAGCCGTAGAAGCGGTTGGTGGGCGTGACATTGCCTTGAACCGGCAAGCGGCCTGTCGGCCGCCGCTACGCTTCGCGCCCTGGGGGCGCTCCTACAGGCACGATAGGCAGCCACGAGCCACAACCGAACATCAGGAAGCAAAATGTCACAAATGACACCCAGAGAGATTGTCGAGGAACTCGACAAGCACATTATCGGCCAGGACGCGGCCAAGCGAGCCGTCGCCATTGCCCTGCGCAACCGCTGGCGCCGCGTGCAGGTAGGCGAGCCGCTTCGCAGCGAAATCACGCCGAAGAACATCCTGATGATCGGTCCGACCGGTGTGGGCAAGACGGAGATCTCGCGGCGCCTGGCGCGCCTCGCCAAAGCGCCGTTCGTCAAGGTCGAGGCAACGAAGTTCACCGAAGTCGGTTACGTCGGTCGCGAAGTCGACAGCATCGTCCGTGATCTCGTCGACGTGGCGATCAAGATGACGCGCGAAGAGGCTATGTCGAAGGTACGTCATCGCGCCGAGGATGCCGCGGAAGAACGTGTCCTCGACGCCCTGCTGCCGCCGCCGATGCGCAACGTCGGCTTTACGCAGGACTCCGAGACGGCGCCGGCGGACAGCGACACACGACAGAAATTTCGCAAGATGCTGCGCGAAGGGAAACTCGACGACAAGGAAATCGAGATCGAGATCCAGGCAATTCCGGTTGGCATTGAAATCATGGCGCCTCCGGGCATGGAGGAAATGACCAGCCAGCTTCAGGGCATGTTCCAGAACCTCGGCGGCAATCGAAGGAAAACGCGAAAGCTGAAAGTGAAGGAGGCCTTTCGACTGCTGACGGACGAAGAGGCCGCGAAAATGCTCGACGAGGAAGAACTGAAGACGCAGGCCCTCGAGGCCGTCGAGCAACAGGGCATCGTGTTCCTCGACGAAATCGACAAGGTCGCGCGGCGCTCCGGTACGCAGGGCGCGGATGTGTCGCGCGAGGGCGTGCAGCGCGATCTTCTGCCCCTGGTCGAGGGCTCGACCGTGAATACCAAGTACGGCATGGTGAAGACCGACCACATCCTTTTCATCGCTTCGGGCGCGTTTAACGTCTCCAAGCCCTCTGACCTGATTCCCGAATTGCAGGGGCGCTTCCCGATCAGGGTTGAGCTGAAGTCGCTGACGACGGAAGACTTCGTGCGGATCCTGACGGAGCCCACCGCTTCGCTGACCGCACAGTACTCGGCGCTACTGGGCACCGAGGAAGTCACCCTGCAGTTTGACGACAGCGGCGTACGCCGGCTTGCCGAAGTAGCCTTTCACGTCAACGAGAACACCGAGAATATCGGTGCGCGGCGCCTACACACCGTGATGGAGCGGCTGCTGGAAACGGTATCGTTCGAGGCCTCCGACAAGAGCGGCACGGCGCTTTCCATCGATGCCGGCTACGTCGACGACCAGCTCGCCGAATTGTCGAAGGACGAGGACCTGAGCCGGTATATCCTGTAATTATCGTTCGGCCGCCCCGCAGCCGATATCGGGAAGCGGCCTTGCGGCCGCCGCTGCGCTTCGCGCGCCGGGGCGCGCTCCTACGGGCGGTTCGCACGGTCCGTCCACGGGCGCTGGTCCGTTCGCCTGATGAGGGGTATCCTCGCCTGCCGAGTCACAAACAGTAACGACGATTCATGACCAAGCCGCAGCAACCGGACGATACGACACACTTCGGCTACCGCTCCGTGCCTGCCGACGAGAAGGCCGGGCTCGTTCGCGACGTGTTCGACTCGGTTGCCAGCCGCTACGACCTGATGAACGACCTGATGTCGGCCGGCATGCACCGCCTCTGGAAGCGATTCACGGTCAGCCAGGCCGCGCTGAAACCCGGCAATACCGTGCTGGACCTCGCCGGCGGTACCGGGGACCTGGCCCGTGAATTCTCGAAGAAGGTCGGCAAAGACGGTCATGTCATCCTCGCCGACATCAATGCCGCCATGCTGCGGCAGGGGCGCAGCCGGCTGATAGACGCGGGTATTTCCGGCAACCTGTCGATCGCCCAGGTGGACGCACAGAACCTGCCGTTCGCTGACGGCACCTTCGATTGCATCAGCATCGCGTTCGGTTTGAGGAACGTCACCGACAAGGATGCCGCGCTGCGGTCGATGTACCGCACTCTCAAGACCGGCGGAAAGGTCATGATCCTGGAGTTCTCCGAGCCCAGCAAAGCCATCAGGCCGGCCTACGACCTGTATTCGTTCAAGGTGCTGCCGCTGCTCGGCAAGCTGGTGGCCAGGGACTCCGACAGCTACCAGTACCTCGCGGAGTCGATACGCATGCATCCCGACCAGGAAACGCTGAAGTCGATGATGGAGGCCGCCGGTTTCGAGCGCTGTCGTTTCCACAATCTCGCCGCCGGCATCGTAGCGCTGCACATCGGCTACCGGATCTGATTGGCCGTGAATCCGCTCGAAGCAGCACTGCTCCCGGTCGCGAAAGTACTGAATCGGAACATCCAGGCGACGACGCCCGCTCGCGAGCTGTGCAGGCAGCTCTCGGGCACGGTCGTTGCCATACGCGTACGCAACACGGCGCTGACGGCCTGGTTTATCGTGCACGACGACTCGCTGGAGCTGGCGACCGAGTCGGACCGGGAACCGGACGTGTCCATCAGTGGCTCTATCCTGACGCTCGCCAGCATGGCCGGCGAGTCCGGCCTCAAGTCAATCCGCGCGGGCTCCCTAGAACTCACCGGCGACCCGGTGCTCGCGGACGACTTCCAGCGACTCCTGAGCTACGCCAGGCCGGACATCGAAGAAGAGCTTTCGGGAATCGTCGGCGATGCAGCAGCGCACCGACTCGGCGAGATAGCGCGGAGCGTTGGCAACTGGAGCCGTGATGCACGCGAGACCATGGGCGAGAACATCCGCGAGTACCTGCAGGAAGAAAGCCGGGATTTGCCCAGCCGCTACGAAGTCGAACGATTCACGGCGAACGTGAATACACTGCGCGACGACGTCGACCGACTCGAAGCCCGTATCAAGCGACTCGGTAAAAACTGATGTCCCGCTCACGCACGCTGCTGCGGATGCTGACTATCCAGCGCGTGCTGGTGAAGTACAGCCTCGATGACATCATCAAGGAAACGCATCTGCTGCGTCCGCTCAGGTTTCTGTTTTACCTCGCACCGCGGCGGCGCGATCGCTCCGCGCCCATCGGTGAACGCATCCGTCTCGCGCTCGAGGAGCTTGGGCCGATTTTCGTCAAATTCGGGCAGGCCATATCGACGCGCCGTGACCTGTTGCCACCGGACATTGCCGACGAGCTTGCGAAGCTGCAGGACGCCGTGTCGCCTTTCCCCGCATCGCAGGCCGTCGAGATTCTCAATGCCGCCTATGGGAAGAACGTCAACGAGGTGTTCAAACGCTTCGACGCGGAACCCCTGGCGGCCGCGTCGATCGCGCAGGTTCACACGGCCCAGTTGCACGACGACACCGAGGTCATCGTCAAGATACTGCGCCCCGGGGTACAGGAACAGATCGAACGCGATCTCGCGGTGCTGCGGCTGCTCGCGGGCCTCGCCGACCGTTACTGGCAGCACGGCAAGCGGCTCCGACCGCTTGAGATCGTCGACGAATACGAGCACACGATTCTCGATGAACTCGACCTGATGCGCGAAGCGGCGAACTCCGCGCAGCTGAAGCGCAACTTCGAAGGATCCGAGCAGCTGTATGTACCGGCAATTTACTGGGACTACTGTCGGCCGCAGGCGATGGTCCAGGAGCGCATCTACGGCACGCCCATCAGCGACATGGAATCCCTGCGAGCGGCTGGCACCGATATCAAGGTCCTGGCCGAGAACGGTGTCGAGATATTCTTCACGCAGGTGTTTCGCCACAATTTCTTTCACGCCGACATGCATCCGGGCAACATCTTCGTTATCACGACGGATCCCGAGCGCCCCCGGTATGCCGCTGTCGATTTCGGTATCGTCGGCACGCTGAGCCCGGAAGACCAGCGCTACCTCGCCGAGAACTTCCTGGCTTTCTTCGATCGCAACTACTATCGGATTGCCAAGCTGCACCTCGACTCGGGCTGGGTACCGCCGGACACGCGCGTCGACCAGCTGGAAACCGCGGTAAGGACGGTCTGCGAGCCGATCTTCAACAAGCCCCTGGCGGAGATCTCCTTCGCGCAGGTCCTGATGCGGCTGTTTCGCGTTGCGCAGCGCTTCGATGTCGAAATCCAGCCGCAGATGATCCTGTTGCACAAGACGCTCTTCAACATCGAGGGTCTCGGCCGACAGCTATACCCGCAGCTGGATCTGTGGAAGACGGCGCACCCGGTGCTGAAGCGATGGATGGACGAGCAGGTCGGTGGCCGCGCCCTGCTGAGGGACGTGCGCGACAACCTGCCGCAGCTGCGGGATGCGATGCGCGAGCTGCCCGCCATCCTTCGGCAGCTCGGCGAACAGGCCACCGATGGAAAGATCCGCTTCGATATGCAGTCGCCGGAACTGGGCAGGATACAGAAGCAGCTCAGTGAACAGCGGCGTCAGCGCTACTGGCTGACGACCGCAGCCACCGCCGTCATTGCAGGAACGCTGGTGCTGACGCTCGGCGCCATCCCGGCCCTGGGCTGGTCCCTGCTGGCGGCCGGGGTCATCGCCGGGATTCTTGCCCGGCCGTAGACGTATGGACGTCAACGCGGTGGCCGAAACCGATTAGCGGCCGACAGGCCGCAATCATTCCACCGGAACGGCGACAAGCGCACGATCGCGGACAGGCTAGGTAGAAACCGAAGCCGCAGCCCTCGCCGATAAGTGTAATCCACCGCCCCACGGAAGGCCGAAACTGACAAATGTCAGTGTTGATTTTTTTCGGCGATCGTAAGCTTCATTTCAATGCCGGTGGTCCGTCTGAACAAACCTAAACAGCCACCGGTCTCTTAAGACAATTAAGAAGAAGTAGGAGCAAGGCTATGACTAGGTTCAACCAATTGTTCAAGTGGAGTTGGACGTTTCTGGTAGCCGTTACCCTGACACTTGGCCTGGCTGGCTGCGACGGCGACGATGGTTCGCCTGGCGCTGCCGGCGCAGCCGGAACTCCCGGAACTGACGGACAGGCTTGTTGGGATTTGGACGGTAACGGAGTCGGAGATGTCGGTACGGAGGATATCAACGGCGATGGCGTCGTTGACGTCAATGACTGCGCGGGCAGTTCCGCCAAGGTGACACCTCTCGAAAGCTGTGCGGTATGCCACGATGACGGCTCTTTCGCCTCTGCGCCTGCGGCCCATGAGGTCTTCGACATCGGCTCGTTTGCTGACTTTGCGGTTGCCCCCGACGTGACCGTACCGGCCGACCTGATCGTGAGTTTCAGCGTGATGGCCGACGGCGCAGCAGCAACAGCCGCGACGTTCCGCCGTGCCTATGTCTCGACGGAAGGCACGGTACGCACAAGCCTGACGGACGAAGTCGAACTCGATCCCACACTCTTTACCAATAACGGTGACGGCACCTACAGCCTCAGGATCGTTGACGGCGTGGCTCGCTTCGGCGACACGAACAGCCGTTACCTGGTCGTTGTCCTGAACGGACTGAACGAGCTCGAGATCGCTGCGGTCGGTGACTATCCGGACGCGATCCCGCTTGCCGGCCTGGCCAGCAACGAGTCCTGCGTCGGCTGCCACGGTGCGAGCGGCGAAGCTGGACGTTTTGCCCCCACGAACGGCGGCGGGCACTACTCCGCGCCGATGAGCGTGGATGCCTGCGTGGTCTGCCATCGCCCCGACGATCCGGCAACGCCGAACGACGACGAAGAGCCGAGTTACATGCGGATTGTCCGAGTCGTACACGGCATCCACAACTCGCACAACTTCCCGGATGGTGAGTTCGTGTCGGACCGTGACACCGTTTACGACGTCTCCTATCCGACCTACATGACGAACTGCAGCGTCTGCCACAGCGACGACAATATCGTTCCGGCCGCTGGCGTGTCCGCACTTGCTGCGGCAAACTCCATGCCGGTCTCAGGCGAAGGCTGCTTCACCTGCCACGGCTCGATGGCCAGCTGGGACTTCACCGGACCACCGGACCTGACGTTCCACCTGACTATTCCGGACCCGGAAACGGCCAACTGCCAGACATGCCATAGCACTGGCGGCGTCGCAGCCGGCCGTGTCGCGGTTACCGACTTCCACAACGGCCTGACCACCGAGCGCGGCGGCATTATCTTTGATGGCGTCGACACGGCTGTCGCCGAGGGTGCGAAGTTCGTTTGGGAGATCACCGGCGTCGTCGATGACGGCACGAACCTGGCGATTTCCTGGCAAGCCACTTACGACGGCGTTGGTGTCGATCCGTGTAACGCCACTGCCGGTGCCGGCGCCCCGGTATTCCACGCCGACGACAATGGCAACCTCAGCATGCTGCGGAACTACGCCCAGGGTGATGATTTCATCCTCGGCCAGTCCACCAGCGCGCCAGGCCAGGCGCTCAGCGTGAACGTCACCAACGACAACACGACCTGTGCGAGCAACGTCGCGACGACCACGATCCCGGTGGACAACGTCACTGCCGAGCGCGGTCTCGTTGCCCTGCAAGGTAAGCCGCGTGTCGTCAGCGTTCTCGATCCCACCGCGACCATGGCAGTCCGTGTCGTGACGCCAACCTACGAATGGCTCGTGGGCGATGGATCCGCACCGCTAATGACGCGCCGCGATGTCGTCGATACGGGTGAATGCCTGAAGTGCCACGTCGGTTCGCTGTACCAGCATGGCGGCAACCGCGTCGACAACGTTGGCATGTGCATCCTCTGCCACAACTCGGCCTCCAACGAGAAGAATGTTCGTGTGGGCATGGGTGTGGATGAGTCCGAAGCCTATGACGGCAAGTCCGGCGAGACCTTCGAGATGAAGACGATGCTGCATCGCGTTCACTCTGCCGGTGTGGAAGGTCAGCCTCCCTACGTGATCTATCGGAACCGCGGCATCTACGCCTTCGCACCCGATGAGTCACTGCTGCCGAACTGGCCGGGCACAGGCGCGCAAACCGTCTTTGGCTCCGATGACGTCCAGCAAAACCACAACTTCCACTCGGCAGACTACCCGCGGGCGCTCAACGCCTGCACGGCCTGCCACACGGAAGACTTCGACGTCCTGCCTGACCAGACCCTGGCGATGGCGACTACCGTCGAAGCCGGTAGCGAAGTGTGGG
>JBFELT010000163.1:0-7352 GCA_041552015.1 Woeseiaceae bacterium | reverse complement strand
GTACCGACCAGCACCCTGACCAAACTCATGGCGTTGGGGACGCGCATCACCAAGCTCGTCGGCAAATAAGCCAATTCAAAGCCCGGCGCCGTTGCTAGAGTGATTCTTCCTGAACGACGCAGGCTGGCAGGGTTCGCTCGATACCGCCCTGCACCTCGCGGAGCAGCCACACCGACTCGCTGAGCGCCTTCGCCTCGGGTCCGCCATTTATGGTATTGGGCGGACGATAAAAATAGCCGCCGGCGGCATATTCCCAGGTCTGCGCCTCGCCCGCGACACACTCGCTGTGCCGGTAACTGCCTTCGACGAGATAACCTTCGCGTGTGGCCGATGAGGTCTGCCAGGGAAGCGTGCTTTCAGGCTCGATTTTCAGCAACCACGTGCGTGCCCGGTTTCCCGGGTCGAGGCGCAGCTCCTTGGCGAAGACGCCCATCTGCGAGGTTGCAGTCCACTCCAGCAGCGAGGCGTTGATAATGATGGGCGAGCGAATAATCGACTGCGGGTCAACATCGTTCAGGAAGTAGAGGATTCTTGCACCACCGACGGAGCCCAGGTTGAAACCGAGCGAACCCGCTGGCAGAAAAGCGTAGCCGCCGCGCTCAAGCTCGATGTCGGCGACCGTCATCTTGCCGGCGACGACAAAAATCTCCAGCGACCGACCCGGCGATCCGCCGGTGGTTCCGGTCCAATCGGGCGGCAGGTCGATGCGATTGCTCGTGCGCCGTGTCTGGGGGTCGCCGGCGAGCTGCTTGGCCCGAATTCCGGGCAGGCTGGCCATGAAGATGTCCGGGAGGTCATCGACCTGCACGAACGCCGGGTAGGGCAGCTTCGGCGGGCCACTCGCACACGCCGACAGCAGCGCTATGAGAATGGCGCCCAACACGATCTTCGCCGTCATGTCACTCCGATACATATAAAAAAGCCGCCCAGAACCGGGCGGCATTATAAGCAGAAGATGTATCCGGCTGGGCATGAACTACGGTCGATAAATCCGGATCTCCGTGTCTGAATTTCTCCGACCCCTCCATCTCCCGGTCTGCAATCCGCTTGGTCGCTGGCAATGACTGTTTGCAGGTAGTCAGTCAATACGGCTGCGTGTTGAGAGGTTTCACGCAACGCCCGCCGTTGACGCATGCTTCCGGCATGGCGATTCGCCGACCTTGCCTTGCTACATCTTATCTCCGTGCGTACCAGATCGGTACGGCGGGAATGCTACTACATCTTGTAGGGGAAGGCGAATAGCACACCACATCTAGACTTCTGATCCAAAAGCGACGACTCCGGTCGCTGAAAAAGGTAGGCTTGTCGGCACCCGGATTATTGAGAGGACCTCGCCTTGACCGACACCGCACTGGACGGCCGTTCGACGCATCAATGGGTAGGGCTTTTCCTCGGCCCGTCGCTTGCACTGCTGATGATACTCAGCGGCGCCCCGGCCGACCTGTCCGACGCCGGCTGGAATACCGCCGCAGTCGGCGTGATGATGGCCGTGTGGTGGGCAACCGAAGCCGTACCCATTGCGGTAACGGCATTGTTTCCGCTCGTCGCCTTCCCCCTGCTCGGGGTTGCGACCATACAGGACACCGCCGCACCGTACGCGAACAAGGTCATTTACCTCTTTTTGGGCGGCTTTATCGTCGCTTTTGCCATGCAACGATGGAACCTGCATCGGCGTATTGCCCTGACGGTTCTGCAACACGTCGGCGGGAACGGCCGCTCGCTGGTCGGCGGCTTCATGCTGGCCAGCGCGATTATCAGCATGTGGGTAATGAACACGTCCACCACCATGATGCTGCTGCCCATCGCGATATCGATTATCACTGTCATTCACAACACGGTCAGCGGGCTTGACGAGAAAGCCAGGCAGGACTTCCAGTACTCGCTGCTGCTCGGTGTCGCCTATGGCGCAACGATTGGCGGCATGGCCACCCTCGTCGGCACGGCCCCGAATGCGATGCTCGCCGCGTTCATGCAGGAAAGCTACGGCACCGAAATCGATTTCTCCCGCTGGATGCTGGTCGGCCTGCCGCTCAGCGCCATGATGTTGCCGCTTGCCTGGCTCACGCTGACCCGATGGGCGTTCAAGGTCGACTTCAGGACGTCGGGCGAGGGCCGTGCCGCGCTCAGGAAGATGAAAGACGACATGGGCCGCATTACCGTGCCCGAGGTGCGCGTCGCGATCGTGTTTTCCCTGATGGCACTGGCCTGGGTTTCGCGACCGCTGCTGGTAAAGCTGCCCGGTCTGTCCGCACTCGACGACTCGGGTATCGCGATGGCGGGGGCGATATTGCTGTTCCTGGTTCCCAGCGGTCACCGGAGCGACCCTCTGCTGTTGCGCTGGACCTATGCCGAACAGCTGCCATGGAGCGTCCTGATCCTGTTTGGCGGCGGCCTGACGCTTGCCAGCGCGGTAAGCCGCACGGGCCTGGCCGAGTGGCTGGGCAGCAGCCTGCAGGCCGTGGGCATGCTCCCGATCGCGGCAATCGTCGTGATTGCCGCCACGATGATTATTTTTCTCACCGAACTGACCAGTAACGTCGCCACCACCGCGACTTTCCTTCCGGTCGTGGGCGCGATCGCTATCGAATCCGGTTTCGACCCGATCGTCTTGACGGTGCCCATCACGTTTGCGGCGAGCTGTGCGTTCATGCTGCCGGTCGCGACACCTCCGAACGCGATCGTATTCGGCTCGGGCATGCTGACGATCCCGAAAATGGTACGCGCCGGCATGCTGCTCAACGTCGTCGGTATTTTCCTGGTGTCGCTGGTGGCGCTGTTCCTGGCACCGAAATTCCTGTGAGGGAGAAACTGTCTTGACGAACGAATACGCCGTCAGCAAACGGAACAAGGTTCGGCAGCTTCGCGAAAAGGCGGCCTACGATAAGCAGACCGTGCACGGTATTCTCGATTCCGCGCTGATCGCACACGTCGCCTTCGTCGAGGCTGGCGAACCGGTCGTCGTGCCCATGCTGTATGGCCGCGAGGACGAGACCATCTATCTGCACGGGGCGAGAAAAGCTCGCGTTATCCGGCTGCTGGAAAGCACCGGCAAGGCGTGCATGAACGTCACGCACGTCGATGGCCTCGTTTACGCGCGATCCGCCTTCAATTCGTCGATGCGCTACCGCTCGGCGACCGTATTCGGGCCCGCGCGCCTCATCCACGATTACGACAGGAAACTGCACGCCCTGCGGGTGATTTCCGAGTGCACGATGCCGGGACGCTGGGACGAGCTGCGCGAGCCGCACACGAAGGAAGTAAAGATGACGGGCGTCATCGAACTGACGATCGAATCGGCATCCGCGAAAGTCGCTGCCGGCATGCCCGGCGACGAAGACGAGGACTACGCTATCCCGATCTGGGCCGGCGTGTTGCCGCTCGAATCCCGATTCACGGAACTCGAATCCGACGATCGACTGATCGACGGCGTCGAGCCCTCCGATGTGGTTCGCTCGATGCAGGGCAAGAAGTTGTAGGCGTCGTTGCGGCCTGCCGGCCGCTGCTATCGCTCGCGCGCCGGGGCGCGCTCCTACATGACTCTGCTGCGGCTGTTGGTCGCGCGCCGGGGCGCGCTCCTACACAACTGTGCCACGACTATCGCTCGCGCGTCGGGGCGCGCTCCTACAACAGGTCCTGCGTGTGCTCGGCCTCGAGCCGCAGCAGCGCCTCCTTGGTATCGATGCCGCCGCCGAAGCCGGTCAGATCGCCGCTGCTGCCGATGACGCGATGGCAGGGCACGACGATGGGAATGGGATTGCGTCCGTTCGCGGCACCGACGGCCCGCATTGCCTTCGGCCGGCCGATGCGCCGCGCGATCTCACCATAGGACACCGTTTCGCCGTAGGGAATTTTCTGCAGCGCCTCGAGGACGCTGACCTGGAATTCCGTGCCGCTGAGCCGCAGGGGCAGATCGAAAGTCTTGCGCGCGCCAGCGAAATATTCTTCAAGTTGCTGTCTCGCCCTGGCAAGCGGCTTCTCATTGTAGATCCAGTCGGCCTCAGGGTCGCGGCGCATGGAGCCTTTCGGAAATCCGATCATGGCGAGGGCGCCTTCTTCGCCCGCGAGCAGCAGTTCGCCTATCGGTGTGTCGAGGTAACAGTAGTACATGGTCTAGCCTCCGGCCCCGTTTGCGGAGCCCCATAACAATAAAGCCGCGTAAGCGCGCCAGGGCCGCCAGGCCTCGGCGCGTTCTTTGAGTTCGCCCGGTTTCATGCGCTTACGTCCGGGGCTGTCGAAGGCGCGCAGCAGTCCCAGGTCCGAGGCAGGAAACGCGTCCGGGTCTTTCATCGCACGCATCGCAACGTATTCCGCGGTCCAGTCACCGATGCCCTTGATCGCCTTCAGTGCCGAACAGAAGCGGTCCGTTGCCTGCGCGGCATCGAAACTGAGCTCGCCGCTGGCGACGCCCCGGGCGACACTGCGAATCGTCTGGGCGCGACTGCGAATGATGCCGAGGTTTTCGAGTCTTGCGCGCGCCAGTTTCTCTGCGCCCGGAAACAACCGGTTCGGCGGCGCGGTCAAGCCGTCGACGGGAACCTCGACAGGCTCTCCGTAGCGATCCGCGATGCGTCCCGCGAGCGTGGTCGCCGCACTGACGGATACCTGTTGCCCGAGTATTGCGCGAACAGTGAGCTCGAACCCATCCCAGGCACCGGGAACGCGAACACCCGGATGGCGCCGTAGCAGCGGTCCGAGCATGCTGTCCGTGGACAGGACCGAGGCGATGTCGTCGGTAGAGGCATCGAGGTCGAACAGCCCTCGCAGCCGCTGCACGATCGGGAACAACGATGTCGTATCCAGCCCGTGCAACGACAGGGAAAGCTGCCCTCCCGCATCGCGCACGTCGATGAGGCCCGCAGCATTGCCGGCCGATAAGGTTCGCAGGTATCGCCCTTCGTGTACCTGTTCGACGCCCGGCGTTGCCCTCGCCGCGAAGAAGGCCAGCATCCGATCCCAGTCGAAAGGCACCCGGTAGGGCAGGCGGACGGTGAACGTGCCGGCAATGATCGGTGGCGCCCGATGTTTGCGCAGCTCGCGGGGCGTTCGGCCGTAGGTCTTCCTGAAGGTATCGTTAAAACGCCGCACGCTGCCGAACCCGGCGGCCACCGAGATATCCTGCATCGACAGTGACGTCTGATCGATCAGGTTCTTCGCGAAATGCAGCCGCTGCGTGTGCGCAACCGACAACGGGCTTGCGCCCAGGTGCTTTCCGAACAGGCGCCTGAGGTGGCGACTGGTGACGCCGAGCCGGTCGGCAAGCCTTTCGACGTTTCCATCGTCCAGCGCACCCTCGGCGATCAGGCGAAGTCCCCTTTGCACGGTTGTCGAGGTTCCGGCCCAGGCCGCCGTACCGGGAGCGCATTCCGGCCTGCAGCGCAGGCACGGCCGGAAGCCGGCCTCCCCTGCGGACGCAGCCGTACGATAGAACTCGACGTTCTCGCTCTTGGGAGGATTCGCCGGGCATATCGGGCGGCAGTAGATGCCGGTTGTCTTGACGCCAACGAAGAAGCGCCCGTCGAATCGGGTATCGCGGGACAGCCTGGCGCGCTCGAATATTTCTTTTGTGCTCTGCATGACGTTTCCTTCGTTGCGAAGTATACGCTCGAGCAGGGCACTGAATGGCCAGAATCGGACCTCTATGATGAAACAGGCCGGACAGGCCTGTCGGCCTGCCCGGCTGCTTTTTCCTGGTAGGGAAAAGGGGACGTCATTGCGGGAACGTCCCCGGCCGCCCTCAGGCGGCGCTGCGCGTCTTCAAGCCCGCGCGATCTTCCAGCCACTTCTGCAATTCTTCAGAACCGCCGATTCGCTTGCCGTCGATGAACACCTGCGGGTAGGTGGTTGCCGATGCTACGGCGCGCAGCGTCCGGTCGGTGTAGTCACGATTCAGAACCAGCTCTTCGAACTCGATGCCGGCGTCGCGCAGCATGCCTTTCGCGCGCACACAGAACGGGCAGCCTTCACGCGTGAACAGCGTGACGTCGTTGGGCAGTTCGCCGGTCGGGTCCAGGTACTTCAGCATGGTGTCCTCATCCGACACCTGGAACGGATCGCCGGGCTCTTCGGGCTCGACGAACATCTTCTCGATGACGCCATCGCGTACCAGCATCGAGTAACGCCATGAGCGCTTTCCGAAGCCGAGGTCTTCTTTGCCAACCAGCAGACCCATGCCCTCCGAGAAGTCGCCATTGCCGTCGGGCAGGAAAGTCACTCGATCGGCCTTCTGGCTTCTTTTCCACTCGTTCATCACGAACGCGTCGTTGACACTCACGCAGATCACATCATCAATGCCCTTTGCCTTGAAAAGCGGCACGAGCTGGTTGTACCGGGGCACGTGAGAAGACGAACAGGTCGGCGTAAACGCACCGGGCAGCGAGAACACGACGACAGACTTGCCGGCGAACAGCTCCGTGCTGTTTACGTCTACCCATTCGTGATCCTTGCGGGTGCGGAATGTAACGTCAGGAATTCTCTTTCCTTCCAGGTTCTTGAACATTTCTTTCTCCAGTTGATTAAGTCGGTATTCAGGCCAGCATGCTGCGGAGCATCCAGGCGTTTTTTTCGTGAAGCTGCATGCGCTGCGTCAGGAGATCGGCCGTCGGCTCGTCGTTTGCCGCGTCCGCAGCCGGAAAGACCGCACGCGCCGTGCGCACCACGGTTTCCTGGCCGATGGCGAGCTGGCGGATCATTTCTTCCGCGCGCTCCTCGCCAGTGCCGTCTTCGATCTCCGTCAGCTCCGCATATTCGCGGTAGGAACCCGGCGCCTTTACGCCGAGCGCACGAATCCGTTCCGCTATTTCGTCGACCGCGGTCGCCAGCTCCGTGTACTGCCCCTCGAACATCAGGTGCAGCGTATTGAACTGTGGCCCGGTGACGTTCCAGTGATAGTTATGTGTCTTCAAATACAGCGTGTAGCTGTCGGCCAGGAGACGCGACAGTCCTGCCGCGATGGTCTCGCGGTCGCCTTTGCTGATGCCGGTATTCACTTCCATGGTGTTTTCCCAAGATTATGAGTTGATAAGAATGGTAGCGCTGGACCATTAAGAAATAAAATGGTTTAATTAGATTACTATATTCGTTTTTATAGATATATGAAGTCACCCACGGTCAAACAGCTGCACTACTTCCTTGCACTGACGGAGACCGGGCACTTTGGCCGCGCCGCCGATCGCTGCTTCGTGTCCCAGTCGGCGTTCAGCAATGCCATCAAAGAGCTCGAGGCGACGCTTGATGCACAGCTCGTCGATCGCACCAATCGAAACGTGACGATTACGGCCACCGGTCAGGAGGTGGCGATCCAGGCGCGGCTGGTGCTGCGCGACCTGGAGAGCCTGATTGAAACGGCACGCGGC
>JBFELT010000162.1:0-7398 GCA_041552015.1 Woeseiaceae bacterium | reverse complement strand
GTCGTCGCTCAGGCCGGCGGTGTCGGCCTCGTCCGTGATTTCAATCTTGAATGCCTTGGTTGCCGCCAACAGGTTTTGCCCGAACTTCGTCGTCAGGGCCGAGATCTCGGCATTGATTTCGGCAACCTTGCCTTTGGTTTCGGCATCCAGCGCCGCGCCCTCGCGCACGAACTGGCGATGCCGCAGCTCCAGCAATCGGGCGTCCTGTTCGTCGAGCCCCAGGCTGTCGGACTTTTCATACAGGGTCCGGATACGATCGTACAGCTTGCCGTTCAGCGTAATCGCATCGAACTCGCGCGTGAGCATCGGGTAAATCTCGGTTTGCAATCCGCGAAGTTCGTCATCGATCTCGGTGCTCGTGATGTTGCCGAACGTCGCTGAGACGCGATCCAGTGTTTTTCCGGCCGTCTCGAGAGCGACAATCGTGTTTTCAAAACTTGGAGGCTCGGGGTTTTCGACGATGGCCCGGATGTCGGCGCGAAGCTCAAGAATGCCCTTCTTGATCGCTGGCATGTAGTGGCCGTTCTCGATACGCGCGAAAGGCGGGACGCCGTAGGGCGTCGTCCACTCCTCCATGAACGGATTACCCTCGAGCTCCGCGTCGCTCACCGTGATTTCGTCATTTGTAGCCAAAGCTGAAGTCTTCCCTTCCTCCGCACGCTCCCCGCCGCCGCATGCGCCAAGCGCGAACGCGGACAGCGACAGCGCCAACAAGCACTTGAGTTTCATCGCTATTTCCTGTCTGGTTCCAGGGGCCGCCGGCCGCAGGCTCAGGCTGCTGGCCCCGCAAAGCGATGTAGTGTACAGCGTCCCGATCGGCGAAGCCCAGCGACCTGTCCGAGTTCAGTTCTCGGTAAGCGCGTATGTACCTGCCCCGGCTTTCCGGTATAAAAGGCTCACAACAAATACGCAGCAAGCACGCCACCCGGCTTCCGTCAGGCCGATGGCGGACCGCGGGGAGTAGGAATGTCACAGGATTCTGCACGACCGATCGGACCGGTAGCCGAGGAATTCGCCGGCGAGTCGTTCGCCAGAATGGCCAAGCGCGCGTTTCACGCAACGCGTCCGAAATTCTATCCGGCGTCCATTCTGCCGGTCGTTGCCGGGACCGCCTGGGGCGTCAGCGCGGCCGGCCGGATCGACCTTACCCTGTTCATACTGGCGCTGCTTGCCACGGTACTGGTCCATGCCGCGAGCAACGTGTTGAATGACGTTGGCGACGACTCGATCGGTACCGACCGACAAAACACCAAACGCATCTATCCCTACACGGGCGGATCCCGGTTCATTCAGACGGGGATTCTCACGAGTTCGCGCATGGCGCGTCTCGGCGTGTCCCTGCTGGCCGCCGCCGCGCTGCTCGGCGTCGCACTGATCATCGAAAAGGGCCCTGTCGTCCTGCTGTTCGGTCTCGCCGGCGTGCTGCTTGCGATCATCTACTCGCTTGGACCGCTGCGGCTCAGCGCTATCGGCCTGGGTGAGCTGGCGGTCGGTGCCGCAATCGGCGTCCTGCCGGTCACGGGGGCTGCCTGGTTGCAGGGTGCCTCGATCGACACCGCCCTGCTGCTCTTCTCGTTGCCCATCAGTGCCTGGGTTTCGGCCATCTTGCTGATCAACGAAGTGCCCGATATCGAGGCTGACGGCGCCTGTGGAAAGAACACGTTGCCGGTGCGCCTCGGGCTGTCCGGGACCTCGCGCCTGTACCTGGCAATGCAGGCCGCGGCGGCCATCGTTGTTGTCATACTGACGCTACAGGGGCAGCTTCCGCTACTCGCGCCGTTACTGCCCCTGGGCCTGCTCGTGCTGGCCTGGCGTGCCGGTGTCGCGATCCGAAGCGGCGTCGGGAATCGCGTGTCGATGACGCAGGCAATTGAATCGACGCTGGCCATTCACACCGTCGGCAGCCTGTGGCTGACGGCGTGTGCCCTGTACTCCTTGTGGTGGTAACTGCAGAAGATCACGATGCAATTCAAGATTAAGAAGGGATTGAATATCCCGCTGGCCGGAGCGCCCGAACAAAATATTACGGCCGGCGCGAACGTGCGTTCCGTGGCTCTGCTCGGCCCCGACACCAACGACCTGAAGCCGAAGATGCTGGTCAGTCAGGGTGACCGCGTCAAGCTTGGACAGCCGCTTTTCACGGACAAGCAGAACCCGGACGTCAGCTTCACCTCACCCGGCGCTGGCGTCGTCGTGGCAGTCAATCGAGGCGAGCGACGCGTGTTGCAGTCCGTCGTCATCGAGCTGGACGGCGATGATGCGGTTTCCTTCGATACCTGCGCCGCCGACAAGCTCAGCAGCCTGGACGCCGCCGACATTCGCAGGAATTTGCAGGCGTCCGGTTTGTGGACGGCGCTGCGCACCCGGCCTTTCAGCAAGATCCCTGCCGTCGATGCATCGCCGCGGGCCATCTTCGTGACGGCCATCGACAGCAATCCGCTCGCGGCCGACCCCGGCGTCGTTATCGGCGCTTCAGGGGACGCGTTCCAGCAGGGCCTCGACATCGTCTCGCGGCTCACCGACGGGCCGGTGCATGTCTGTACCGCGGCCAATTCCGGCATACGCGTGCCGAACGGAGCGCCGTTTCACCACGCGGAGTTCTCCGGGCCGCATCCCGCCGGCCTTGTAGGCACGCATATACATTTCCTGGAACCGGTCAGCGAACAGAAGACCGTCTGGCACCTCGGTTACCAGGACGTTATCGCCTTTGCACAGCTGTTCGCCACGGGCCGGCTGCCCGTCGAGCGCGTTGTCGCGCTGGCCGGCCCAATGGTCACCCGTCCACGACTGCTGCGCACCCGCCTTGGGGCTAATACCAGCGACCTGATTCGCGGCGAAATGCAGCCGGGCAACGTGCGCGTCGTATCCGGATCGGTTCTCAACGGCCACAGGGCCAGTGACTGGGCGGCCTATCTGGGCCGATACGACACGCAGATCACGGTGCTGCAGGAAGGCGCGCCGCGCGACTTCCTGGCATTCATGCGGCCCGGCATCGGCAAGTTCTCGCTGACGCGCGCCTACGCCGGCAACCTGCTGAGCCGCGCCCCGTTCCGGCTGAACACCTCGCAGAACGGCAGCCCCCGCGCCATGGTCTCCACGGGCAGCTTCGAGGCCGTAATGCCGCTCGATATCCTGCCGACGCCGCTGTTGAAGGCACTGCTCGTGCGCGACACCGACGGTGCCCGGGATCTCGGCTGCCTGGAGCTCGACGAGGAGGACCTGGCCCTTTGCTCGTTTGTCTGCAGCGGCAAGTACGACTATGGCCGCCACCTGCGGAAAAACCTGCGAGAAATTGAGGTCAACGGCTGATGAAGAAACTGCGCTCTTTTCTCGATCGTCTGGAACCGCTGTTTGTCCGCGGCGGCCGATTCGAAAAATTCCACGCTATTTTCGAAATGGTCGACACGCTGTTCTATTCGCCGCCGGACCTGACGCGCGGCGCGCCGCACGTTCGTGATGCGATCGATCTGAAGCGGGTAATGATCATCGTCGTTTTTGCGGCAACGCCGGCAGCCATCGTCGGCATGTGGAATACGGGTTACCAGGCCAACATGGCACTGCAGAGTATGGGCCTCGTCGGCATCGATGGCTGGCGCGGCATGTTATTGCCGTTGCTGGGAGCCGGCTACGACCCGGCGAGCGTCTACGACTGCTTCGTGCAGGGCATGCTGTATTTCCTGCCGATTTATATCGTTACGATGGCCGCGGGCGGTTTCTGGGAAATACTGTTCTCCGGAATTCGCAACCACGAAATAAACGAAGGCTTCTTTGTAACCGGTCTGCTGTACGCGCTGATCCTGCCGGCCACGATACCGCTGTGGCAGGTCGCGGTCGGCATCAGCTTCGGCGTGGTTATCGGCAAGGAAGTCTTTGGCGGCACCGGCAAGAACTTCCTCAACCCGGCGCTCGTCGGTCGCGCATTCCTCTATTTCGCTTACCCGGCGCAAATTTCCGGCGATGCTGTGTGGACGGCGGTCGACGGTTTCAGCGGTGCCACGGCGCTCGGCGTAGCGGCGACCGAGGGTATGGCCGGTATCATGGGTATGGGTCTGACCTGGACACAGGCGTTCCTTGGTCAGATGCAGGGCTCGCTGGGTGAAACGTCGGCGGCCGCCTGCCTGCTGGGCGCGATCTTCCTTATCTTCACGCGCATCGCCTCGTGGCGCATCATCGTTGCCGTTTTTGCCGGCCTGATCATACCGACGTTGCTGTTCGGCAACGCGGAGAGCAGCAATCCGATGATGTCGATGCCCTGGCACTGGCATGTCGTGCTGGGCGGCTTCGCGTTCGGCGCCATATTCATGGCCACGGACCCGGTTAGCGCCGCCCAGACCAACACCGGCAAGTGGGTTTTCGGCCTGCTGATCGGGTTCATGACGTGGCTGATTCGCGTCATCAATCCCGCTTTCCCCGAGGGCATCATGCTCGCCATTCTTTTTGCCAATGTTTTCGCACCGGTGATCGACTATTTCGTGGTGCGAGCCAACGTAAAGCGGAGGCTGCAACGCAATGCCTGACGCCAAGAAATTCGACCGGGACAGCATTTCCAACACGCTGATCGTCGCAGTCGGGCTCAGCCTGGTTTGCTCGATCATCGTGTCGGGCGCCGCAATTTCCCTGAAACCCATCCAGGAGAAGAACGAAGAAGCGTTTCGCCAGCGGATAATTCTCGATGTCGCGGGCCTCATGGAGCCCGGCGGCAACATCGCCGAACTGTTCGGGTCGATAGAGTCTCGCATGGTCGATCTTGAGTCTGGCGACTACACGGATGCAGCCGACCCTGCCTCGTTCGATGCCGTCATGGCGGCTGGCGACCCTGCGCTCGGAGTTTCGATTCCGGACGATCTCGACCTTGCCGGTATTGGTCGACGTGCGAAGTACGCGCCGGTCTATCTCGTCATGGATGGTCCATCGATCGACCAGATCATCCTGCCTGTTTACGGCAAGGGTCTCTGGTCAACGATGCTCGGCTACCTGTCCGTCGCTCCGGACGGAAATACGATTCGGGGTTTGAGATTCTATGCGCATGCCGAGACACCGGGCCTGGGCGACCAGATCGACAAGGAACCCTGGCGCGCCCAATGGGTTGGCAAGCTCGTGTATGGCGATGGCGACCAACCGAGTATCCGCGTCGTACGCGGAACTGTTCCGAGCGGCTCGCCGGATGCCGAACACCTGATTGATGGACTGTCGGGCGCGACCCTGACGGGCAACGGCGTTACCGGGCTGGTCCAGTACTGGACCGGTCCACACGGATTCGGCCCCTACTTGAAGAAATTTCGCGATGCTGGCTAGTGCCCTATCAACGGCAAGACTCGCCTCGCCACGGACCTTGCCGGGCACGCGACATTGAACGTACCTCATAAGACAGGACAACATTGATGAGTGACGCACGCAGGATACTGATCGACCCGTTGATCGACAACAATCCGGTCACGCTGCAGATGCTTGGCATTTGCTCGGCACTGGCGGTAACGACCTCGTTACTGCCTGCCCTTCTCATGTGTGTTGCGCTGACCAGCGTCGCAGCGCTCTCCGGAGCGGCGATCAGCGCATTGCGCAAACGGATCCCGAACAATATTCGCATTATCGTACACATGACGATCATCGCGTCGCTCGTCATCCTGGTAGATCAGCTGCTGAAAGCGTACGCGTTTGAAACCAGCAAGCAATTGTCGGTGTTTGTCGGCCTGATCATCACAAACTGCATCGTACTCGGCCGCGCCGAAGCATTTGCCATGAAAAACGGCGTCGTTATGAGCTTTATCGACGGGCTGGGGAACGGCCTCGGCTACAGCATCATACTGATCTCGGTTGCGACACTGCGCGAACTGTTCGGCGCCGGCACCCTGCTCGGCTACCCGGTTCTTGAAACCGTGTCGAATGGCGGCTGGTACGAGGCGAACGGCCTGATGCTGCTGCCTCCGAGCGCATTCTTCATCATCGGCCTGCTGATCTGGGGTATTCGTACCTGGCGCAAACAGCAGGTTGAAAAACCCGAGTACCAGATTCACGAAGTGCATCGGACGGACGTCTACTAATGGAAGCCTATATCAGTCTCTTTATCAAAGCGGCCTTCGTCGAAAACCTGGCGCTCGCGTTTTTCCTGGGCATGTGCACCTTCCTGGCCGTGTCCAAACGCGTCGAGACTGCCATCGGCCTCGGTGTTGCCGTCGTTGTAATCCAGGTCATCACCGTTCCGGTGAATCACCTGATTTTCAAATACCTGCTCGCCGATGGCGCACTCGCCTGGGCAGGCCTTCCCGATGTCGATCTCAGCTTCCTCGGCCTGGTCAGCTACATCGGTGTTATCGCCGCGCTCGTGCAAATTCTCGAGATGACGCTCGATCGCTTCTTCCCGAAACTCTACAACGCGCTCGGCATATTCCTGCCACTCATTACCGTCAACTGCGCAATCCTCGGCGGCACGCTATTCATGGTTGAACGCCAGTACAACCTTCCGGAGTCGGTGGTGTACGGCATCGGCAGCGGAGCGGGCTGGGCAATTGCACTTATTGCTCTCGCCGGCATTCGCGAGAAACTCAAGTACTCGGACGTTCCGGACGGACTCCAGGGTCTCGGGATCGCATTCATCATCGTGGGCCTCATGTCGCTTAGCTTCATGGGCTTCTCGGGAATATAAAAATGAACATCGACTCCGCCGTACTTCTGGAAGTGCTGCTGGGCGTAAGCCTGTTCACGGCTATCGTCCTGATTCTTGTTTTTGTAATCCTGGCCGCACGCTCCAGGCTGGTTGCCACGGGTGCCGTCAAGATTATCGTCAATGGCGAAAAAGAGCTCGCCATTCCGGTCGGCGCAAAGCTGATGCAGGGACTCGCCGATGCCGGCCTGTTCGTACCGTCGGCCTGCGGCGGCGGCGGCACCTGCGGCCAGTGCCGCGTGCGCGTGTTGTCCGGCGGCGGCGCCATCCTGCCAACCGAGCGCTCGGTCATCAACAAGCGGGATGCCGCGGATCATTACCGCCTGTCCTGCCAGGTCTCCGTCAAGCAGGACATGGAGGTACAGGTTGCGGATGAAGTCTTCGGCGTCAAGCGCTATGACTGCACGGTTGTGTCCAATCACAATGTCGCCAGCTTCATCAAGGAACTGGTGCTCGCGCTCCCCGAAGGCGAGGAACTCGAGTTCCGCGCCGGTGGCTACATTCAGATCGAGTGCCCACCACACGACCTGAAGTTCACGGAGTTCGATATCGACGAAAAATTCCGCGACGAGTGGGACCGATTCAAGATGTGGCGATACGAGTCACACGTCAGGGAACCGGTTTCACGCGCTTACTCGATGGCGAGCTTCCCGCTGGAGAAAACAGTCGTCAAACTGAACGTGCGAATTGCGACGCCGCCGCCGGGTGCCGACGACTCGGTGCCGCCGGGCATCATG
>JBFELT010000161.1:0-7503 GCA_041552015.1 Woeseiaceae bacterium | reverse complement strand
GGTCGCATTTGAGCAGGGCCGTTTCGACGGTAAGCCTGTTGCGGTCACGGCTGACCCCACCTGTTGCTCTGGTTCGAGAGCGACGGCTCGGTAACGGCACAGGCGGGAAGCGCCTCTTCACCCGGATTCTTTCTCGATGGCGTCGATAAGTTCACAACGTCAATCCGCGTTACATGCTCGCCGCAGCATGCGGGCCGAAGCACGAGCGCGGGCATCGGCAGCTATCTGCCGACGCGTTTGCGAACTGCCCGAGTACTACGCCAGCGAGACGCTCGCGTGCTTCCTGCCAATGAGCGATGAAGTCGATACCCACGAAATCATTGCCGCCGCCTGGCGCGCAAACAAGCGCACTTTTGTGCCGGTTTTGCGCGGCAAGGCGCAAATGGTGTTTTGCGAGATCGATGCCGAGACCGAGCTCGAAAAGAATTTTTTCGGTATTTGGGAACCCGTTCGCGGCCTCGTGATCGATCCCCGGCGCCTCGATATTGTCATTACGCCGACGGTCGCTTTCGATGATCAATGCAATCGCATCGGCATGGGAAGCGCTTACTACGATCGCTGTTTTGCCCACTTGAGAAATCGTCGGCGCTGGCTGCGACCGAAACTTGTTGGCGTGGCGTTCCAATGCCAGCAAGTCGAGAAAATCACGCCAAATCCTTGGGATATACGGCTTTATAGGGTAGTTACGGAGTTTAGTTAGGCCTTTCCCGTCGCCGCGCCAAACGCTGTTTTGGTCGTCTGCCGATGCCCGCTCGCACCACGGCATGCCGCAAATGACACGATCGATCAGCCGTGCTCGATCGCATGCGTTTCACCTTTGGTTGTCACAACTAAAAGGTGACTGCCGGCCCCCAAAAAACACGAAGACAAAAACGCTCCCCGGATCGATCAAAGTCCGTGGCTGAAAATACGGTTTTGTCCTGCTATTAAAGGACCTTCGAGTTGCTGGATTTTTCAGAACCTTTGCGTATACTCAAGCGCGGGTACCCGACACGGAGAAAACTATGGCTACCAAGAAGAAGTCTCGTAAAAAAGCTTCGAAGCGCAAAGTCGCCAAGAAGCGGAAAGTAATTCGTAAGAAACCGGCCAAGCGCGCGGCGAAGAAAAAAGTCGCCAAGCGTAAGACCAAGAAAAAAGTTGCCAAGAAAAAGGCAAAGAAGAAAGTAGCTAAGAGGAAAGCGAAGAAGAAGGTCGCCAAGCGTAAGACCAAGAAGAAAGCTACGAAGAAAAAGGTAGCCAAGAAGAAGGCGAAGAGAAAGGTCAAGAAGAAGGCCAAAAAGAAAGTAGCTAAGCGGAAGGCTAAGAAGAAAGTCGCCAAGCGCAAGACCAAGAAGAAAGCGACGAAGAAAAAAGCTACGAAGCGCAAAGCCAAGAAGAGGCCGGCCAAGCGCAAGACCAAGAAGAAAGCTACGAAGCGCAAGGCCAAGAAGAAAGTGGCCAAGCGCAAGACGACTAAGAAGCCGACCAGGCGGAAAGCCACCAAGAAAAAGGCTACCCGCAGAAGGAAACGGTAGTTAGTCCGTAGTTCCGGAAGTAACCTTCTTCCAGAGCACGCAAGAGAGCCCGCTTCGGCGGGCTCTTTTCGTTCGCGAAGGGCCCGGACTTTGCGGCGCCCTGCGTGCAATTTGCGACATTTGCACTATAGTACGGACCTATGGACGCAACCCAGAAAAAGCGGGCCGCGGCCGAAGCGGCGCTCCAGTTCATCGAACCGGGCATCACGCTCGGCGTCGGCACGGGCTCCACGGTCAATTGCCTGATCGAACTGTTGCCCGCGGTACGCAACCGCATCGATCGCCTGGTATCGAGCTCCCGGGCGACGACGAAGCTGCTCGAGGATCACGGTTTCGAAGTCAAGACGCTCAACGAGACCGGTGATTTCGACCTCTACATCGACGGCGCGGACGAGAGTAACAAGCGCCTCGAGCTGATCAAGGGCGGAGGCGGCGCGCTGACGCGCGAGAAGGTCCTGGCTGGCGCTGCGCGGCGTTTTGTCTGCATCATCGACGACTCCAAGCTGGTCGGCATGCTCGGCAAGTTTCCGCTCCCGATCGAGGTTCTGCCAATGGCGCAGGAATTCGTTGCCCGGCGGATGCTCAAGATGCGCGGCCAGCCGGTCTGGCGCGAAGGACTCGTGACGGACAACGGCAACCATATTCTCGATGTCCACAACCTGCAGATCGCCAACCCGATCGACATGGAGGCCCGGATCAACCGCATCCCGGGCGTCGTCACGGTCGGCCTGTTTGCCCACCGGCCGGCCGACGTACTGCTGGTAGCCAGTGACGACGGCATTCGGGAGATGCGTACCTAGACGTGATGCGTACGACCGCAGCCCTGATCGCCTGTTGCGCCCTGGCCGCCTGCTCGGAGTCGCCGGACGGCACCCCGCAGTACGGTGACCTCGCCTTCATCAATGCCAGGGTCTACACGGTCGATCCCGCGAATCCCGCCGCGGAGGCCGTTGTCGTTCGCGGCGACACGATTGTCTACGTCGGCGACACGGCCGGTGCCGCACCCCTGATCGGCGCGGCCACTGACGTTCAAGACCTCGGCGGTCAGCTGCTGCTGCCGGGGTTCATCGACACCCACGTGCATCCCATCGCCGGGGGCGGCTACGCGACGGCGCTGTCGCTGGATACCTGGGCTAGCGTTGACGACTGGGTCGCGGCGATCGCCGCCTACGCCGAGGCCAACAAGGACAAGGACCTGCTGTTCGGCTACGGTTTTCTCGCCTCGACGTTCGGCCCGGTCGGACCAACGCGGCAACTGATCGATGCGGTGGTCCCGGACCGTCCGGTGCTGATCATGGACGAGGGTTTTCACGGGGCCTGGGCCAATACGGCGGCACTCGAAGCGCTCAACATCACCCAGGACACGCCCGACCCGGTGCCCGGCTACAGCTATTACAAACGCGACGCCAACGGCGATGCGACCGGCTACCTCCTCGAGGGTACGGCCGGCATGGCGATGGACGCCCTCAACGTGATCAATGAGGAGGTGGTCATCGAGGGCACGGGGATCATTCTCGACATCATGAATTCGTACGGCGTGACCGCGGCTTTTGATGCCGGCACGCTCGACAACCAGGACCCGGCGGCGGTCAAGCGCATTCTCGACCATCTCGCCGATGCCGGCGAACTGACCGTTCGAATCGTGGGTTCCAGCCGGCCGGAAACGGCGGATGATTTCGACGCCGCGGTGGATACGGCCGACCGGTGGCGCAGCCTCGTCAAGGGCGAGAACTACCATTACAACACGCTGAAGATCCCCGACGACGGCACGGTCGAGGGTCGTACCGCAGCGATGTTCGAGGACTACCAGGGCGAGCCCGGTAATTCCGGTGAAACGGTCTTCACCGAAGAACAGATGACGGCCATGATCAGCGACGCGGCTTCCCGCAACATGGACGTGCACGTGCATGCGCTCGGCGAGCGCGCGATTCACGAAACACTGAATGCGATCGAGGTGGCACGCGCCCGTCATCCGGGCAGCGACACGCGTTACACGATCTGCCATGTGCAGGTCATTACGGACCAGGACGTGCCGCGGTTCGGCGAACTCGACGTAATCGCCCAGAGCACGCCCCTGTGGGCCTCGTATGACACCTACGGCGAGCAGTTCGTCAGCCAGGACCAGTTCCAGCGCTTCTGGCGCTTCCGGAGCCTCGCGGACGCCGGCGCGAAGCTGACCTTTGGCAGCGACTTTCCGGCCAGCGGTGCCGGCACGCTCGGGCTCTCGCCGCTGGTGCAGATCGAAATGGGACACACGCGCCAGGAGTACGGCACGCCCGACGCACCGATCCAGCCTCGCGAAAGCGAGCGGCTGAGCGTCGCGGCGCTGGTGCGCGGGTTTACGGCCGATGCGGCTTATCAGCTGCACATGGAGGACCGGATCGGCTCGATCGAGGTGGGCAAGAAGGCCGATCTCGTGGTCCTCGATCGGGATATCTTCTCAGTCGACCCCTACGCGATCCACGAGACCCGGGTCGTGCTGACCGTGATGGGCGGCCGGATCGTATTTGCGCGGAGTCAGTAGGTAAACCGGGCAAGCGATGGGCTTGCCGAACCAAGAAAAACAAAGGGGCCCGGTGTGGGCCCCTTTGCTTGTTTATGGCTGGGGGAGAGGGATTCGAACCCCCGTTGGCGGAGTCAGAGTCCGCAGTCCTACCACTAGACGATCCCCCAAGTAAGGATCGCGCGGCTGCAATCAGCGCTTCGAGTACTGCGTAGCCCGACGTGCCTTGCGCAGGCCGACCTTCTTGCGCTCGACTTCGCGCGCATCGCGGGTAACGAACCCGGCCTGGCGCAGCGACGGCCGCAGCGTCTCGTCATACTGCATCAAGGCGCGCGTCAGGCCATGGCGGATCGCGCCTGCCTGGCCCGTCGTGCCACCGCCGTTGACCGTGACGTTGACATCGAACTTGTCACCGAGCTTGGTCAGTTCCAGGGGCTGGCGGACGATCATCTGCGCCGTCTTGCGCCCGAAGAAAACGTCCAGCGGGCGCCGGTTGACGGTGATATCGCCGTTGCCGGGCTTCAGGAATACGCGTGCCGTCGAGGTCTTGCGCCGTCCGGTCCCATAATAAAACGTGTCACTCATAATCTGTCTCTACTCGATCCTGGCCGTTACGCGTTGATTTCCAGAGAAATCGGCTGCTGGGCGGTATGGGAATGCTCGGGTCCTGCAAACACGCGCAGCTTCGACAGCATCTTGCGGCCGAGCGGGCCCTTCGGCAGCATGCCTTTGACGGCCTGTTCCAGTGCGCGCTCGGGATGCGTCTCGAGCAGCTTGTTGAGGGGTACCGATTTCAGGTTGCCGATGTATCCCGTGTGGTGGTGGTACATCTTGTCCTTGAGCTTGTTTCCGGTCACCCGGATCTTCTCGGCGTTGACCACGACAATGTAGTCACCCGTGTCGATGTGCGGCGTGAATTCCGGCTTGTGCTTGCCCCGCAGGCGGTGCGCGAGTTCGGTCGATAACCGACCCAGGGTCTTGTTCGTGGCATCGACCACGTACCAGTCGCGCCGAACCTCTGCCGGCTTCGCAGAAAACGTCTTCATAATCTCAGGTTTCCAGTAACGGTCTGCCGCCCGGGCACGCACAAGCGTTCACCGGAGCGGCGAAAGGCGCGAAATTCTACTGCAGCGCCGCCCCCAATGCAAACCCCCGGGGGCGGCGTTTCGGGCAGCGGTGCTAGAATCCGTACTCGAGCGACAGTGCCGTGTAAGTATCTGTTTCTTCGAGCAATGCCGGCACATCGGTGTTGTGCTTGACCGTGTACGATGCGACCAGCGCCAGATTACCGACGAGCCGCGCCGAGATGGCGGTCACCGACTCTACGTAGGTGTTGTCGCCGCCGCTTTCCACGGTGAGGTCCTGGCGGAACTCGGCCGTCTCGCTGAAGTGCCACTTGTAGTACAGGCCACCACGCCCAATGGTCTCGTTCTGGCTGATCCCGTCCTGCGTTTCGGACTGCCGGGCACCGGCGCCTATTTCAGCATTGAGCTTGTGCCGGTCGCCGTCGATCAGCCGGCGGCCGTAACCCACCGTCTGCGAGAACTGGGTATCGTAGCCGCCGAAACGATCCTTGCGCCAGTTGAGGCGGCCGAACAGGAAATCATGGTCGGTCAGTTTGCGTTCGCTCTTCCAGCCGGCCGAGTAGGCCTCGGCGGTCGTGACTTCGTTTTCGGCGGCGTCGATGGCGGCAGCGTTGAACAGGTGAGTCCAGTCGCCCACCGTGTAGCCGACCTCGAAACCGGAGTTCAGCGTCGAATTCTCGGTGTTGCCAGAGGTTGCCAGGTAGCCGAGTGTCGCCTTGCCGCTCCACGGGCTCGCAGGCTCGGTTGCATCCTGTGCCAGCGACGGCAGCGGCGCGGCCAGCGCCGCCGCCAGGGCCAGTGTTTGCAGTTTCATCAGTCTTGCTCCTTTGGTGATGTCGTAAGTCATGGTCACAAAGGGCGCGGAGTATACCTGCACCGCTCCGCATTTCGCTATACTTCTGCGCATGCAAATACGTCAGCTCACGCCGCTGGATCGACTCCTCGCCAGCGCCAACAATGCCTTGCGGACGGTCGCCGCGCCGGCGGGCCGCACCGCACGCCCCAGTCCCGCCGAGCACATCATCGATGCCGAACTCGACGCCCGGGAGAAGACCCACGCAGCCGGGCTGATGCGCGTCAACCATGCCGGCGAAGTGGCGGCGCAGGCCCTCTACCAGGGGCATGCGGCAGTAGCGCGCGACTCGTCGATCGAAGAGGAGATGCAGCGCGCCGCGGACGAGGAATTCGATCACCTGGCCTGGTGTGAGCAGCGCATCAATGAACTGGGCGAGGACGTCAGCAAGCTTACGCCGTTGTGGTATGCGGGCGCGTTTGCCATTGGCGCCGCGAGCGGCATCCTCGGCGACAGGTGGAGCCTGGGTTTCATCGAGGAGACCGAAAAGCAGGTGTGCGCACACCTCGACAGCCACCTCGACAGCCTGCCGGCGGCCGACGCGAAGAGCCGTGCAATCGTCGAGCAGATGCGCGATGAGGAAGAGGAACACGGTGACAACGCCGCGCAAGCCGGTGCGGCCGATCTGCCGGCGCCGGTGAAGCGGCTCATGCAAATCACGGCCAAAGTCATGACCAAGACCGCGTATTGGGTGTGAAACAGCATGGACAAACGATAATTCTGCGGAAAAACACGCACTTAGCTTGCCCTAGCGGGCAATCTGTATTAAAAGAGGTGCGCATAAGGGCGAGGGAAAACCAATGCAGACAACAGCGAAGAATCTGAGCGACGTACCGGCGATCAATCGCTTCCTGAGTTATTGCCGGGTACGAACGGTACCGCAGAAGACCGTAATGATTCATGCCGGCGATCTCCCGGATGTCTTGTACTACATCGTCGACGGCTCCGTGGAGGTCATGATCGAGGACGAAGACGGCAACGAGATGGTCCTCGCGTACCTGAACAAGGGCCAGTTCTTCGGCGAGATGGGGCTGTTTTACGAACAGCCGACACGCAGCGCGTGGGTCCGGACCCGCACCGAGTGCGAGATCGCCGAGATGACGTATCCCCGCTTCCGGCAGATCGCCAGTGAGAGCCCGGGCCTCGTGTTCGAACTGGCCACGCAGCTCGCCACGCGCCTCGATCGCACCAACCGCAAACTCGGAGACTTGGCGTTCGTGGATGTCACGGGCCGCGTCGCCCATGCGATCATGGATCTGTGTAACGAACCGGATGCCATGACCCATCCGGATGGCATGCAGATCAAGGTGAGCCGCCAGGAACTGAGCCGCCTGGTCGGCTGCTCACGCGAGATGGCCGGCAGGGTCCTCAAGGTCCTCGAGGAACAGGGCCTCGTCTCGGCCAGCGGCAAGACGATCGTGGTCTACGGCGCCCGACCGAACCGCAAGCTCTGATATCTCCCGCAACCAAGCGACGCAATTAAGGGACACAATAATTAAGGGACAGTTACCTTAACTCTGAGGAGTTAAGGTAACTGTCCCTTAATTG
>JBFELT010000160.1:0-7644 GCA_041552015.1 Woeseiaceae bacterium | reverse complement strand
TTTGCGACGCGTGGCGGAACAGACAGCGCTCCACCCCCTTTCCAAATCACCCGATGTATGCTGCCTCGCACAGCATCCGCAAGAGAAGATTTGGTGTCATTCTTGTCGGAACCGCCAAGCTGGTCTTTTAGCAACATTTGACAGCGCTGTCAATTTGATGGACGATCATCGGGACAGTGCCGGCGACCCGGGAATAACAAGAACAATGAGCCAAGCGAGCCATCACGAAACGGCGGCCGAAGACCGTATACCGATTGTCAAGAAGCTGACGTACGGCCTCGGCGCGTTCGTCAACAACACGCTCGCCGATTCCATCGGCCGCATGATCATCGTTCTGAACCTCGGTCTCGGCATGAATCCGGCTCTGGTCGGGCTGCTCGGCGCGCTCCCCCGCCTGACCGATGCGCTGACAGACCCGTTGATGGGCTATATTTCGGACAAGACCCGCAGCCGCTGGGGTCGGCGCCGACCGTATATCTTTGTCGGCGCGATACTGGTCGGCGTCATTTACGCCCTGCTCTGGCAACTGCCCGCCAACAAGAGCGAGGCATTCTATTTCTGGTATTTCCTGAGCGGCTCACTGATCTTCTACCTCGCGTACACCATGTTCGCCACGCCGTGGGTGGCGCTTGGTTACGAACTTACGCCCGACTACCACGAGCGTACGCGCCTGATGGGCGTACAGAACTTTATCGGCAGCATCGCTTACATGATTTCCCCATATTTCCTGGCAATCATGTACAGCAAACGATTATTTGTGGACGTTGTGGAGGGTGCGGCCAACCTTGCGATAGTGATTGGCGTAGTAGTTGCAGTGCTTGGCATTCTCCCGGCCATCTTTCTCCGTGAGCGATTCAAGGATATCGCCGTTGCCGAATCCGAACAGAAAGCGCGCGAAGGTCAGCCTGAGAAGGTCGGGAGTGGAATAGCCCGGGTCATCATGGGCTTCCTGCGCGGCTTCGGGACGACGCTCAAGTTCAAACCGTTTCTCAAGCTTTGCGCCGCAACATTTCTCGTTTTCAACGGCTTTATCCTGATCGCGTCATTCCAGTCCTACGTCATCATCTATTACGTATTTGCCGGGGATGCGGCAACGGGCGCCGATTTCGTCGGCCACTCGGGTCTGCTGCAGGCAGTCACGGCGCTCGCCGTCATCGGATTTGTCACCTGGCTCGCAACCAAAATTGGCAAGCGACGCGCGTTTTACGTTTCGACCGGGGTTTCCATGGTGGGGTATGCGCTCAAGTGGTTTTGCTACACGCCCGACAACCCGTGGCTCCTGCTGATCCCGGCCCCGCTACTGGCCTTCGGGCTCGCCGGCCTGTTCACGCTGATGCCCTCCATGATTTGCGACGTCGTCGATGCGGACGAACTCAACACGCATGAAAGGCGTGAAGGCATGTACGGCTCTATTTTCTGGTGGGTTGTGAAGCTCGGCCAGGCGGTGGCCATTGCGGGCGGCGGCCTGCTGCTCAATCTGACCGGATTCGACGTCGCGCTCGAAGGTAACCAGTCAGCGCAGACAATTACCTACATGCGCCTGTTCGATGCATTTGTGCCCTGTATCGCCTCGGGCTTCGCCATCTGGGCGATCGCGTCATTCTCCATCACGGAAGACAAGGCCTACGAAATCCGGAAGGAACTCGAAAAACGGCGCGGCGACCCGGGGCCCGCGACAGCCTGAACGCAACTGCCGATTCGCTGCCGGTCAGGGGACAAGGTCGGTCAGTACGCTCGCGTCGTCTGAAAGCCCGGCATTCGACGCGACCCTGACGCAGTTGCGTCCGGCACGCTTGGCCGCGTAGAGCGCCTGGTCTGCCCTGTCTATCAGCGATTCGACGGTATCGTTCGGGCGGGCCCGGGCTATTCCGAGGCTGATAGTCAACGTCAGCCGCGTGTCGTGGCTGTGCATCGCGTCATCGCTGATTCTTGCGCGAACTCTCTCGGCCACATCTTGCGCTTCGCGACGACCCGTATTCTCGAGTACGAACAGGAACTCTTCGCCGCCGTAGCGACAAATTACATCACCGGTTCGTGCTGCGGATAGCATGCGGGCAGCCGCAATCCTTAAAACGTCGTCCCCAACGAGATGGCCGTGAGCATCGTTTATTTCCTTGAAGTGATCAAAGTCGGCCATCACGACGCACAACGGCCGCTGTTCTGCGCTGGCCCTCTCCAGGGCCGCCGCGACACACCTCTTCGAATAGGAGTGATTGTGGAGGCTGGTCAGCCAGTCGGTTACCGCGAGTTTGTGCAGGCGAGCTATCTTATCGCGCTCATCGTCGAGCGATTGCGCGAGATCGGAAATACCCGCCATGTAGTAGCTATCGACGGCGAGCGACATGTCGAGTGCCGTGATCTTCAGAATGAACCGCAGCATGGCCTCGAACGCGCCGTCATCCTCCCGGATTTGTTCCGGAATGTGGTCGATCAGCAGGGCCTGAAGCCCCTGGAACGTGCATTGATAGAGGCTTTGCGGCACACCCGCGCCCTGGTGCACGGCGCCGATGCGCAGCCGCTCCTCGAAATACGCGGGTTCATCAAAGCGGATACCGAGGCCAAGCAGGTAGTGTTTCTGGCGTTCGCGCAGACGCACCCGCGTTTCGGGCTTTTCGGTGGCCCGGCGGAATTCCTCGATGCCGTCGAGAGAACTATAGATACCGTCGATGATTCCGCCAATATTCGGCGCGATAACCTTGTCTTGAAGCGCCTGACCCTTGCGCATCGTAGCTGCATCGTCAAGCTCGAGGAGCCGCAAGCGATCCTGAATCCTGATGGCGTCCCAACCAAATCGTTCACACAGGGGGTAATCCATACCGCCTTCGCTTGCCGTTTCGCCTCGTACCAAGGCAGTTAGCTTATGCGCCCCTCTCCGATGCAAAACAATTCGGACATGTACCTAGCCCGCCAGCTCGCGTTCGGCGTTCGCAAGATCGGCCTCTGTGTCAACGCCGGTTCCCGGTCGCAGCGTCGGCACGCCGACGATTATCGTCATGCCCAGCGACAAGGCGCGCAGCTGTTCGAGCTGCTCGCACACTTCGGGTTTCGAAGGCTCTGCTGCCACGAGTCGGCGAAGAACCCCGCAACGATAGGCATAGATTCCGTGGTGATGCAGCGCCGACTCCGCCGCCAGTGCACGTGAACCCGGATCGCGTGGAAAAGGAATGGCGGCCCGGCTGAAATACAGCGCATGGCCATTGTCATCGCGAAGCACTTTGACGACGTTCGGGTTCTCGAAATCCTCCAGCGTAAGCAGCGGCGAGGCGAGCGTCGAAATGTCCGCCGTCGCATCCTCCAGCAGCTCGGCACACTGGTCGATCAATATCGCGGGCATCGCCGGCTCATCGCCTTGCAGGTTAACGACTATTTGCTCGTCGTCCCAATCCAGAAGATCCGCGACCTCGGCAATACGCTCCGTGCCCGAACGATGCTGGTCGCCAGTCATGCAGACCGTCGCACCGAAGGCTGCCGCGGCGTCCGCAATACGACTGTCGTCCGTCGCAACGACGACCTCCCTGGCGTGGCTTTCCGAACCGCGCTCGAAAACATGCTGCAGCATCGGCTTGCCATGGATATCGCGAAGTGCCTTGCCCGGTAGCCGGGTCGATGCATAGCGCGCCGGAATGACAACCACGAAATTCGTCATGCGTCCCGCTCCTTGTGCAAGCGTGAGTTAATCTGCTCGATCATCGGCAATGCCAGCGCCGGATCGAAGTCCACCGTCACCGGGACATACCAGTAGCGGTCTGAAGCCTGTCGTCCGATCTTCACGGCATCTTTCTCGGTCATGAAGACGGCGTCGTCATCGTCAAAGCCGATGTCATCCAGAGTCAATGGCGCATGGTCGGCAAACGGGTGTTCGATGACCTGCATCCCGAAAGTTCTCAACAGGTCAAAAAACCGCTCGGGATTGCCGATACCTGCAACCGCGTGCACGCGGCTCCCGGAAAAGCGTTCGATCGGCCGCGCCAGCGATTCGTTCAGGCGGCAGGCCTCGACCGCCGACAGCTTGAACGGAATTGCGTTCTGCTCGCTGACAGTGAGTCTGTCCGTCGATGTCATGGATCCGTTGACCAGCAGCTGATCGACCTGCGACAGGCGCGCTGGCAGCTCCCTGAGCGGCCCCGCCGGAATCAGGCGTCGATTGCCGAGACCGCGGCTACCATCCAGGACGCAAATCTCGTAGTCGCGTCCCAGGCGATAGTGCTGCATGCCATCGTCCGCAATGATGACGTCAACGCCCTCGTCGATCAGGAGTTCCGCTGCCCGCACTCGATTGGCATGAACCGCGACCGGACAGGCGCTGCGCCTGGCCAGCAGCAGCGGTTCGTCCCCGACCCGTACCGCGTCGCTGTGCGCGTCGACGCGCATCGGCTCGTCGGATCCCGACCCGCCGTAGCCGCGGCTGACGATGCCGGGGGAAAACGTGCGTGCCCTGAGCTGCCTGGCGAGCCAGATGACGATCGGGGTCTTGCCGGTCCCGCCGGCTGTGAGATTGCCGACTACGATGACAGGCACTGCCAGCCGATGCGTCCTAAAAACGCCGCAGCGATACAGAAATCGTCGGCTCGCCGTTACCACCCAGTAGATCGCGCTCAGGGGAAGCAATACCCAGCCAAGGAACGCGTTTTCGTACCAGACTCGGTGTATCCATCGATAGGCGAGTCCCACAAGCACTACTCTTCGCTGAACTGCATTCGATAGAGCGTCGCGTAGTGTCCGTCGCGGGCGATCAGCTCGGCGTGCGTGCCGGACTCCACGATCTTCCCGGCGTCCAGCACGATGATCCGGTCCGCTTTCTCGACGGTCGACAAGCGGTGGGCGATGACCAGCGTCGTCCTGTCCTTCATCAGGATATTCAAGGCGTCCTGAATGCGGCGCTCTGATTGCGTGTCGAGCGAGGACGTCGCCTCGTCCAGTATCAGCAATGGCGCGTTCTTCAGCAGGGCGCGACCAATTGCGATGCGCTGCCGCTGGCCGCCGGACAACAGCACGCCGCGATCGCCTACCTTTGCGTCGAATCCGTTCGGCAGCTCATTGACGAACTCCATGACGTGCGCGGCTTCGGCTGCCTCCAGCAGGTCTTCGTTGGAATGCGATTTGAGCTGCCCGTAAGCGAGATTGTTACGGACAGTATCGTTAAACAGCACGACGTCCTGCGTTACCAGGCTGATATTGCTCCTCAGGCTGGCGAGCGTCATGTCGCGAACGGACACGCCATCGATAAGTATATCGCCGGAGTCGACTTCGTAGAATCGCGGCAAGAGGCTTACCAGGGTCGACTTGCCGCTACCGGAGTGCCCCACGATCGCCAGGGTCTGGCCGGGCCCGACCGAGAAATCCACGCCGTCGAGGACGGCATCATTGTCGGCGCCATAGGAAAAGTGCACGTCCCTGAACTGCACCTCACCGCTGACCCGCTCTATCTCGATGGTGCCGGTATCCTTTTCGTCCTCCTCATCCATGATCGAAAACAGGCTGTCTGCGCCGGCGACGCCGCGCTGCAGGGTCGCATTGAGATTGGTAATGCGCCGCACCGGCTGCAGCATCAGCATCATCGCCGAGAAGAAGGCAATGAATTCGCCGGCCGTCAGCTGATCGTTGATCGACTGGCGGCCGGCAACGTAGATGACCATCGCAATACCGAAACCGAAAACGACCTGGGTGATGGCGACTCCCAGGGACCGCACGCGGATCAGCTTCAGATTCTGGGTTCGATTTCGCTCATCGACATCTTCCAGTCGCTGTCGTTCGTAGTCGTAGCCGCCGAAGGCCTTGACGACCCAGTTGCCGCGAATCACTTCGTCCGTCACCTGCGTTACCTCACCCACGGTGTCCTGAATGCGTCCGCTGTAGCGGCGAAATGCGATACCGAGCAGGCGCACCAGCAAGGCCACGACTGGAAACAGGATGGCAACGAAGACAGTCAGCGTCGGACTGAAGTAGATCATCACGGCAAACGCCGCAAGCACCGTGAGTATGTCCCTGACGGCAATCGTGACGACACTGGTCACCGATTCGGCCACCATTTCGACGTTGTAGGTCATGCGCGACAACAGCGGACCTGCCGTCTGGCTGTCGAAAAACCGGGCCGGCAGGGTCAGGAACTTGTCGAAAACCTGGCGGCGCAGATCACTGATGACCCTGCGCCCGATCCAGCCGAGCGACAGCTCGGTTGCGAAACCCGAAATACCGCGCAATACGAAGATTCCCATGAACGCGAACGGAATCCACTTTGCGGTTTCAAGGTTCTTGGCGACCAGCGCTTCGTCGGTCAGCGGCTGCAGCAGCGCAACCAGGCCCGCCTCGATGATGGCCGTCGATGCCATACCGACAACGGCGACAAGGCCAATCAGCTTATGCGGCGTGACGTAGTGCCAGAGTCGCCCGTAAATCACGCGAACCTGAGGGTCGATGCGTTTACTCACGACGCTGCGCCTGACCGCTCACTCGACCGGATCGTTGACGGTGGCGATGCTGATCTGCGTAAAGCCGAGCCGGCCCGCGACGTCCATCGCCGTCACGACGTGCTGGTGCTTCGCATTGGCATCGGCACTGATCGTCAAGGGCAGTGTGTTGTCGCCGCCCGCAACCTTGCGTAACGCGTTGCGTATTGTTTCCGGCCGGTTATTGATGAGTTCGCGGCCGTTGATAAGGTAAATGCCGGATTCGGTGATCATGATATCGATCTGCTGCGGCGGTTCCTCGATCACGGCGGCGCTGTCGGCCTCGGGAAGTCGAATCGAAATCTGCGACTGTTTGACGAAACTTGTTGAGACCATGAAGAAGATCAGCAACAGCAGCACGACGTCTATCAATGACGTCAAATTCACCTCGGGCTGTGTTCGGGGTCGCAGGCTCAGCTTCATCAGGCGATTCCGCTCGCGAGCGCGCAGCAGACAAAGCGGAGCATCAATGTCCTAGCCTTTCTCATTGCGTCGATGCAGCGCCTCAACCAGCTTGATGGCTTCCTTTTCCATATCGACAACCAGCGTGTCGACCCGCGTGCGGTAGTAGCGATAGCCGATCAGCGCGGGAATCGCCACCGTCAGTCCGGCGGCCGTCGTGATGAGCGCTTCCGCGATTCCGCCCGCCAGAACCGTCGGATCGCCGACGCCGTGGGTGGTGATGGCCGTAAACACCTTGACCATGCCGATGACGGTGCCGAGCAAGCCCAGCAACGGCGTAATGGCGGCGACGGTGCCGAGTGTTTCGAGGTAGCGCTCGAGTTCGTGAACGACGTGCCGTCCCGTATCCTCGATAGCGTCCTTCAGCACGGCCCGGTCCCTGTCTCGATTAATGAGGCCGGCGGCAAGGATCTGGCCGAGTGCGGAACCCTGGTGCAGCGACTGGATCTGTTTCTGATCCAGCTGGTCTTTCTTCACCCATCCCCAGACCTTGCTGGTCAGGTCCTCGGGCAAGACGCGCTTTTGCTGCAACGTCCAGAATCGCTCGAGGATGATCCCCATCGCGACGATCGCGCAGATGATTATCGGCGCCATCAGGTAGCCGCCGGATTTGACTATCTCAACCATAGAGACCTGACCGAGGAGGAAAAATGAAATATACAGTGACCGCGCGGAAAATTCTCGCGCTACATTGCGCTTTCTGACCGTTAGCCGCCATCGTCACGCCAGAATCGGC
>JBFELT010000159.1:0-7659 GCA_041552015.1 Woeseiaceae bacterium | reverse complement strand
CGGATCCCACCGTTACAAGGCGGGCTAAGGTGCGGCCGGGTCGGGCGCCTCTGCCTCGGCGCGATTCGCGATTTCGCGCGTCATGCCGCGAAAAATGAGGCCGTGAAACGGTAACAGCACCAGCCAGTACGCGATCCCCCATACGCCTGCCGGGTGAAAGTAGGCCGTTACGCGTATGCGCCGCCGGTCACTGTCGGCGTCTTCGATGTCGAATTCCAGGACGCCGGCGCCCGGCGCCTTCATCTCCATCAGCAGCGTAAGCTGCCTGCCGGGCTGCATCGCGATGACCCGCCAGGCGTCAACAACATCCCCGGTGCGGAGCTCGTCCGGATGGCGGCGCCTGCGGCGAAAACTCGGTCCTCCAATCGCCCAGTCCAGGCTTCTTCGCGCCCACCACAGTGGCCCTGCATAGAAGAAATCCCCCTGGCTGCCGACGCGGCAAACGACTCGCCACAGGGCGTCTTTGCCAGCGCTGCTGATGGCGCTGCCGCCGGCCTGTTTCGGATAGAAACCGTACTCCGGGCTGAATTCGCGGCAGGCCATGGCGCCCTCGACCCAGCGGGCCGGTACCGCATGCTTTCGGTCCGCTTCGAGCGCCTCTACGGCCGCCTCGCGAAAGCCGAGAAGTTTCTGCGGCACGAGTTTCGCAAGCCGATCATCAGTGGCGATCACGTCCTGTGACAGCCCGTCGATCAGGGCGCGCGCAATATTTGTCGGTACCGACGTTACCAGGCGCAACCAGTACGACGACAGGCGCGGCGTAAGGACGCGCACCGGGATGATGCGCGGCTTCCTGTTAACCAGCGCGGCATACTGGCGCATGATTTCTTCATACGTCAGGTCGTCCGCGCCGCCGACATCGTAGGTCTTGCCCGCCGTTTCCGGGAGCATCGGGGCATCGGCGAGATAGCGCAACAGGTTGCTGAGCGCGATTGGCGTGGAACGCGAGAAAACCCAGCGCGGCGTGATCATTACAGGCAAATGATTGACCAGGTCGCGAATGACTTCCCACGCGGCTGAGCCGGGACCGATAATCATGCCGGCTCGAATTTCGGTGACCGGTACGCTGCCCGCGCGGAGGATATCGCCGGTTTCCTGGCGCGAACGCAGATGAGTCGACCTTGGAGATTCCGGAACCAGTCCCCCGAGGTAGACGATGCGCTGCACACCTTGTCGTGCCGCGGCGGCGGCAAAAATGCGCGCCGCCGTGGCATCCAGTTCGGGAAAGTTTTTTCCGGCCGCCATCGAATGCACGAGGTAATAGGCGATATCGACATCGTCGAGAACGGCGTCCAGTGAATCCGGGCGCAATGCATCGGCTGCGGCGAGCTCGATGCCGTGCCACTCGCGCCCCTCCAGAACCTCGATATTTCGCGACGATGCGCGTACCGGCAGACCCCGCGCGGCGAGATAGGGCGCAAGGTGGCTGCCAATATAGCCACTGGCGCCGAAGACGAGCCGGAAGCTCAACGGTATCCCAGGAAGCCCATTACCGCACCCTTGAAAAAACTGTCTGTAATGCAGGACAGGTGAGAGCGCCCGGGCACGACTACGGCTTTGGCGCCGGGAATAGACTCGGCCAGAGGAATCGGACTGCCCGCGACCGTATCGCGCGCACCGGCGATCACCAGGGCGGGCGTGCGAACCCTGGCAAACGCCTCTTCAGGAAGGCCCGGAAAGGAGCCGAGCAGGCAGGCGGATAAGGCACCCGCGCGGCCGCCAAATTTCGAAACCTTCTCGTAGAGCGGAATCATGGACGGGATCGCGAGCGACTTCGTCTTCTTGTTGTCGGCGGTGAGCTTGAAGCCACGCGATGTCCACTTCTGCGGGTCGTCGACGCTCAACAGGTTGAGCCCGGTGCCGCCGATAACGACAGAGTTGAAACGGCGCCACTTCTTGGCAAGCAGCCAGCCGGCATTCCTGCCGCCCATCGAATAGCCGAACAGGTCGGCTTTTTCAATCTCGAGATGATCCATCAGGCGAATAACGTCGCCGGCTATACCGGCGGGAGCATAGTGCTTCGAATCCGTTGGCTTGTCGCTGCGCCCGTGGCCGCGCGCGTCAGGTGCAATGACGCGAAAGCCGGCGTTGCGCAGCAGTCGTGTCCAGCCCGTCAAGTGCCAGTTGCTGCGCCGATCGGCGGCGAAGCCGTGCAACAGTATGATCGGATCGCCGTCCCCGTCATCGTCATACGCGATCCGAAAACCCTGGGAATCAAAGCTGTTCATGAATTTTGCCCCTCGACGGAAGTCTGCCAGCGGGGCAGAGCCTGAGCCGCGCCGAATATCCTGTCAACTCGGGTATATACTGAGGACGCTTCATTTCTGAAGGCAAAAACAAGGGGAGAGGTCATGAATAAGTGTTTCATTACGGCTTGCCTTTTGGCCATCGCAATGGCCGCTGGAAATTCCCACGCGCAGGACCAGGGTGCGAAACCAGGGTTCGTATACGCGACCTACTTCGTCTGTGCGCCGGAGCGAGAATCGCGCGCCGATGAAATCATCAACACGAGCTACAAGCCCCACTACGATGCGGCTGTCGAGCACGGCGACATCCTGGGGTGGAGCTGGATGCAGCATTTTGTCGGCGGCACCTGGCGCAGGGTGCTGGTTATCGTCGCCGGTGACATCGATTCGCTGCTCGTTGCGTCCGGCGCACTCGGCGAGATCATCAGCGACCGAACGCCCGAGGCGGGCCGCGCTTTCTCGGAAATATGCGCCTCGCATGAGGACTACATCTGGCAGACGGACCCGGGTCTCGGCACCGCCGCGATAACCCGGGATAGAGGTTCAGCGGGCTTTTCCGTGTACATGAAATGCGACATCAACGCTGAAGATCGGGCCGACGAACTCGTTAAAGAGGTGCTGGCGCCCGTCTACAATCGACATATTGGCGAGGGCCGGCTCACATCCTGGAACTGGTTGAAGCATCATGTCGGCGGCGAGTATCGACGCCTGCTGATCATGAGCGCGGCGGATCACAAGGACTTGATGAAAAGCAGGGAGGCGATTCTCGCCGACTTCCGCGACCGCAAGGTCGATCGGGCTGTCAAGGAAATGAACAGGATCTGCACGACGCACCAGGACTACATGTGGGACATCCTTATACAGACACCATGATGCAGCTTTTTGCTCGGGACTAGCCGGACAAGACACTAGAAACTGCGTTTCGACTCCAGCAGGAACTGCACGGAATCGATAGAGGCATCGCCGCCAAGGGGGAACGCGACGTCGAGATGGATCATCTTGCCTGAGCTGCTGCGTGTTGGCGCAAATCGCAGTCCGAAGCCGACGTCGCTGAGCCAGTTGAAACGCCGGCCGTTTACGGGGTCCGTCCCCCACACGCGGCCGGCGTCCGCGAATACGGCGCCACCGACACGGACCAGGCGAAACGGGTACCAGTCGGTGAAATAACGCTGCTCGAGCGTCAGCAGCAGCCTGGTATCGCCGCTCTGGTAGCGCAGCGGATAGCCGCGCAGTCCGTTGTCGCCGCCAATTTCGACTCGGGTGTCCAGGTCCAGGGAATGACCTGCCGTCGCACTCAGCGTCGCAAAGAAAAGGCGTTTCCTGGATTGTGTCCGGTAGTAGCGCGCATTGATGCCCACCAGGCTGTTGACCGCGTGCCCCGACTCGATACGGCCCGTTGCGCTGGCGGATAACAGGACGGCGTTTGCATCCAGCGAGCCGAAGCCGCGACTCGCGCGGGCGGTGACGATCAACGCGTCGCGATCGGCGCCGAGGGACGTGTCCGACCAGCCCAGGGATCCGGAAAATCGCTTGCCGAGGTAGAAGTCTTCGGTCCTTCCGATCTGGTCGCGGTTCTCGGTCGTGGCGAAGTCGTCTTCGAGAACTTCCAGCCCGATATAGGCGTAGACCAGGTTTCTGTCCTGCGGCAGCGTTGCCGGCAACGTCGGATTGAGCGCCGTCGAGTAGCGGTTGTCGTCGCGGACGAAGCCGGCCGTCCAGCGCCGCACCCAGCCGTTCTGCAGGCCGCGGGACCAACCGCCGAACAAGGACTGGTAGTCTCTTTCGTGCCGGTACTCCGCCGCCTCTTCGCCCAGAGCATAGAGTGCTTCACGACGTTCGTCCTGCAGCAGCCAGCCGCCCGCCGACCAGCGGGAATCGAGGGCATAGAAAGGACGGACTGCCGACAACAGATGGAGTTTTCCGTCCGAGTTGTCGGATATCTTGAGGAGCCCCGATACCCAGCTGCGGCCCAGGTGTCGGTCGGAAAACTCGAAGCTGTCCGAGGTGCGATCGACATCCTCGGCCCGCGCAAGGCGTACCAGCTGTCCCCGACCAAACAGGTTGGTGTCCTCGAGTCCGAATTTGCTGCGATTCTCTCCGCCACTGCGAGACAGGGAAACATCCGGATTGAGCGTCCAGACGTCTCTCGTGCGAACCGTCAGGTCGACGACACCATTGTCGGCGCTAACGGCTGTGATGCTGGCATCAAAAAGGTACAGATTCTGGCGCAGAATGCGCTCCGATTCCTCGACCTTTCGTTGCGAATAGGGATCGCCGCTTCGGAACAGCAGCTGCTTCTGCAGGACCTTGTCCTGGGTGACGATATGCAGCCGGTTGGCAAGTCGGAACAGCCAGTTGTTTTCTTCAGGATCCGAGAGGTCGAAAATATTCGATTTTTCTATACGGATTTCGCCGATGATTGCGCCTTCCCGTTCCAGCGCATCCGCTGGCGGCAGCTCGTCGGCGAGCGCGATCGTGGACAGCAGTATGGTGAACGAGAGGCAGCAACAACGCATGTGCAGATTCCGGTTGTCGGGAGCCGACATGCTATCGGCTTTCGCGCGGTCGCGCCCGATCAATCGGGGCGAGCCTAAGGTTTCCCTCGTCCCGGCCGATACCTGCTGCTGAATACAGACGAGCTTTGATACATGCTGAATCAAGCTACCCACTTGTCCCTGATGCCGCAGCTAGTGCCGGGCTCCTCGGCGGCAACCGAAGCGTGCAGCGAACTGGACAGGGCGTTTCGCCAGTTCTACGTCGAGCGGATGTTGCCGCTCACGCGCATGGCCCTGGGCCTCTGGCTGGCACTGCTTGCCACCGTTTCCGTCGTGGACGCGTTCCTGATGCCGTCTGCCTTCGTCGAACAGGCGCAAGCGCTGCGAATAATGGCCATGCTGCCGTTGATTACCGCGCTGGCGGCAACATTCCTGGCGAGGCAGCGCCCCTGGCTTCCCAACGTGACAGCCGCCGCGGCGTTCCTGGCAGGAGCCACGGCACTCCTCGTATCCGGGATAGCCATGCAGACCGGGGCGATCGACGTCTACTGGTCAACGGTGTTCACGACCTGCTGCATCTACCTGGTACTCGGACTGACCCTGCGACAGAGCATCTGTACGGCCTGGCCGCTGTTTATTGGCTATCTGGCAATGAGTCACGC
Source organism: Woeseiaceae bacterium (assembly GCA_041552015.1). GTDB lineage: Bacteria > Pseudomonadota > Gammaproteobacteria > Steroidobacterales > Woeseiaceae > UBA1847. Next base: position 2,256 of record JBFELT010000159.1, on the reverse strand, counting down.
TGCCGATTTTCCGGCCCAGGAACAGGCTTACGGTATCGTTTTCCTCTGCCTGTTGAACTTTATCGGCACTTTCGCGAGCTATCATTTCGAGCGCAACGCGCGCGAGATCTTTGACAGCAAGCGCGAGCTCCTGCGGCTTGCGCGCACAGACGGGTTGACGGGACTTTTCAGTCGCCGCGCATTCGACCAGCATCTCAGGCAGATATGGAAACAGGCGCAGAGAGACAAGAAACGCGTTGCGGTTATCGTTGCGGATATCGATCACTTCAAACTCTACAACGACTGCTACGGACACCGCATGGGGGATGGCTGCATCAAGGCGGTCGCCGATGTCGTAGCGGCCAGCGTCAGTCGTCCCCTCGACATGGTTGCGCGCTATGGCGGGGAGGAATTCGTGATCGTGCTCTACGACCCGACGCCGAGTTTTCTCGAGTCGTTCACCGAAGGCCTTTGCAGGAAAGTTTTCAAGCTCGACATCGAGCACAAGGCATCGGAGACGACGCCGACCGTTTCGCTGAGCATCGGCGCGGCGATTACCGAGGCTGCGGGCCACGTTGATCCTGACCAGCTGATACGACAGGCCGACGACGCCCTCTATGAAGCCAAGAGCCAGGGCCGCAACCAGGCGATCGTGTACCGCACGGAGTGGGGCCAGCAGACGACAGCGAGCCTGGCCGCCGTGCTGATCTAACTCGAATATCGCACCAAAAAGGGCGCCCGAACGGGCGCCCTGGGTATCGACAAGGATTTGTCGATCGTAAAAGGCGACCTGACCTAGAGCCGTGGTGCTCCAAAGGCAGGATCGCCCGACCAGCCGAGTGCGGCCCAGTCGATCTGGTTTTCCCCGTGGCAGTCGCCGCAGGCACCGTCCATGCCATAGGCCTGCTCTTTCGGTGCGACCTCGTGATTGACCGAGAGATACATCTCGGTGTCGACGAATTCGAACGCACCCGTGTAGGTCTGCCCGGCCTTGGCCGCGCCATCCTCAAGCGCGAGATTCCAGTCGAACTTGCCCCAGTACGGGTTCGGACCGCCAGCCGTGCCGAACAGGTGGGGCACCAGGATCGTCTGGTTGCCGGCATCCGCAGGCTGGTTGCCAATCATCTTCTTGAACGGATAGATCATGGCGTTCGGGTCCGTGTAATCTCCGACCGGTTCCGCGAGCACGGCCGGCAAGCTGCTGTACTGATCGTTGACGCCAATCAGGAACTTCGTGTAATTGCCGTTGAAGTAACGCAGCGTCGGCCTGACATTGTTTGCCCAGACGAAGGTGCCTTTCTTCTTGTCGTAGGTCGGTCGATTCGTGGCCGGGTCCACCGGTATCGGGTCGATGTTCTGACCGGCGTCTTCCCAGTACCACTCGGTCTTGGTCGAAGTGTTACGCGCGAAGGTTGGAATGTGGCAAACCTGGCAGGCGAGCCTGTCGTGGAGGCCAATGATCGTTTCGACGCTTGAGCCGGCGTGAATGTTGAAGCGATCGCCGTGGCAGTCGCCGCACTGTTTCATCTCGCCTTCATCGACGGAGTGATACGGCATTCCGCCAATACCATGTGACAGCAGCTTGCCGTCCATGTCACGTTTCACCTTATGGCAGTCGACACACTGGTATCCCATTGAGCCGTCAATACTCATGGCCAAGCTGTCCGTTCCCATATGAACATCAAATTCGCGCGTGGTATCGGCCATCGACATGCTCAGGTCGCCGTGCTTGACGTTGTCACCACCGCCCGCATTGGCATGGCAAAAGATGCAGTTGTCAATCGTCGGGATGCCTCCGTTTTCGGCGACACTCTGTGCGACCAGCGCCAGGTCCAAAGGCACCGGGGGTTCGCCAATCGTTGCCGGGGGGTTGCCAGCCGTGGTTGGTGCCTTGGCGTAGGTGCCGGTCTGGTCGTGGCATACCAGGCAGTCGACGTTATCCCGATTTCCGAAATCGTACGTCGCGTCTTTCCAGTCGTAACCGATATGGCACTGTGTGCAGCGTCCTTCGTTCGACGGAATCGCGATGCAGTAGTTGTTGAGAATGTCCGTCTTGCCGTGAATTCCACCCTCGAATCCCTCGATATTCGCTGACACGCCTTGCCACTTGAAGTGGCCGGTCGTGATCAACTCATCGCCGATATTGCCGTGACAGTTCATGCAGGATTGCGCGCCTTCGTAGGGGTGCTCGGTGAAGTAGCCCTTGTGCAGCTGCTCGATCTCGTAGGCGCCACTGGCGAAGGCATTGCAGTCAGACGTGTCGACGACGCCGTCACT
>JBFELT010000158.1:0-7678 GCA_041552015.1 Woeseiaceae bacterium | reverse complement strand
GAACATGTTTGAAAACCTGGCTACGCTGTACCGGGAGAACCGGGGACAGGCCTATCTGCTGCTCTTGTTCGTGAGCTCGTTTCTGCTTATCTACTTCATCCCAGCGGGAACAGCCCGCTTTGACAATGCAATTCTCGAAGGGATACGCCTGACCAATTGGTATGCACGTGAGCATGTCATTCTGTGCCTGCTGCCCGCGTTCATAATTGCGGGCGCAATGGCGTTGTACATTACCCAGGGATCGGTCCTGCGATTTCTCGGGCCGCAGGCGTCGAAGCCAATTGCCCTGAGCGTGGCGTCGGTCTCGGGCACCTTGCTCGCCGTATGTTCCTGCACCGTGCTGCCACTCTTCGGCGGCATCTACAAGCGCGGGGCTGGCCTGGGAGCCGCAACGGCATTCCTCTACTCTGGCCCAGCGATCAATATCATGGCAATCGTTGTCACCGCGAAAGTGCTGGGCGTCGAACTGGGTCTTGCCCGTGCGGTGGGCGCGATCGTGTTTGCCCTGGTGATCGGCATGATCATGCACCTGCTTTACCGCAAGGAAGAGCGTGAACGGGCGCGGGTCTCCTCGCGCGGATTCGAGGCGGACGAGGCAGAGAAGCCGCTAGCGGCGGTGGTGGCCTTCTTTTCTCTGATGATAGGAATCCTGGTTTTCGCCAACTGGGCGGCCGTCGACAGCTCAGCCTGGATGCGTGTTTATGAGTGGAAGTGGCAAATCACATCATTGCTGGCGATCCTGTTTGCTGGGCTGCTGATTTACCGATGGCAATGGCCCGCCCGGCATTTGTTGATTCTCGCTGGTCTTGTTCTACTCGGCGCCCTCGTGCTTCCCGGTACGCCGGAGTTTCCATTCGCGATCGGCGCCCTGGGCGTGATCTTGATAGCGGCAACACGTGAGCGCGACCAGGAGTGGGCGGCGGAAACCTGGAGCTTCACGAAGCAGATCATGCCGTTGCTTCTGGGCGGTGTGTTTGTTGCCGGGCTCCTCCTGGGCCGACCGGGTTTCGAGGGCTTGATCCCGTCGGAATGGGTCAGCATGGCGGTCGGGGACAACTCGTTGATCTCTACCGTGGTGGCATCGGTACTGGGCGCATTCATGTATTTCTCGACCTTGACCGAGGTTCCCATCGTCGAGGGCTTGCTGGGTGCCGGTATGGGCAAGGGCCCGGCGCTGGCCTTGCTGCTGGCCGGTCCAGCATTGTCACTGCCCAACATGCTGGTAATTCGTTCGATTCTCGGAACGGAAAAGACCATGGTCTATTGCGCGCTCGTCGTGGTGATGGCGACGATCACGGGCTATGCGTACGGGAATTTCTTCTGAATGATCTCATTGAGGTAATCACGTGAAACTAAAAATCTACGGCAGCGGTTGCAGCAAGTGCAAGCTGCTGACACAACACGCCGAAGCGGCAGCCCGGGAACTGGGCATCAGCTACGACATCGAAAAGGTGACAGACATGAATGCCATCATAGACGCAGGGGTGATGCATACCCCCGCGCTGGCCGTGAATGACGATATCGTTGTCGAAGGCGCTGTACCCAGTGCGGAGAAGCTCAAGAAATACCTGCAGTAGACAGCGCGTCTACTATTGGGCAGTCGGGCGCGAGGCCGCCGGACACGAATTCGCGTTGGTTTGTCCAGCATCAACGTGGCCGCCGAACCCGGTGCCTGCCCCGGCGTAGACGTCGAATACGGCCGTAGCACCTGCTTTGCTCACACCGATGGCATCTCCGATCAGGCGGAACTCGCTGAAGTTGCCTGGATTCAGGTTGGCCAGCAAGGTGCCGATGGCCAAGGCCTCTGGGGACAGCATCCCGCCATGCCGATGGAGACCACAAAGCTGCCAGCAATAAATCCCTGAACCGCAGCAGCTCCCGGATGGTTTTCCAGCTAATGCTACCCTATGAATCGTCATTTCTTTCGGAGGCAATATGCTGCTGTTTATTCTAGCTGTGAGTGTCGTACTTGTCGTTTCGTTCTTGTGTTCGATCTTCGAATCCGTTCTGCTGTCTCTGACAAGATCGCAAATTGCCCTGGTTGGTCAAAGGAGGAAGCAAGCCGGCCGGCTGCTGGCTGGCTTTAAGGAAAACATGGACGTGCCGATCGCCGCGATCCTGATACTAAACACTGCGGCCCACACTGTCGGCGCCGCGGTTGCCGGCGCAAGCTACACCAATGTGTTCGACGTCAATACCTTGTGGATATTCACGATCATATTCACGATTGCCGTACTACTGTTTACGGAGATCATTCCAAAAACGCTCGGCATTACATACGCGTCCAAGCTTGCCGTACCTGTTGCCCATGGCATCAACTGGCTGGCAATTCTGCTACGGCCGCTGGTTGCAGCTAGCGAAAAGATCTCCCGCTCGATTCGCGGCGACGTCGACGTCCCGGTAACGTCATCCGAGGAGCTACGACTGCTGGCTGCGCTTGGCCGGAGCGAGGGAGCGGTTGCCGATCACACGGCCGAGATCATCGTCGGCGCGACGCAGTTGCGCCACCTGCAGGCGAGAGACGTTATGTTGCCGCGCAAGGATGTACGTTATCTGTCCGCAACGATGGATCGCTACGAGGCAATCGAGCTCGTCCGGAAGTCCGGACACAGTCGCTTCCCGTTTTCGCCGACGCCGCATCTTTCCGACGTCTCCGGCGTCGTACTGGCCAAGGACCTGTTGTACTGGCTCCTGGAGCACGACGACGACCGGATCGATTGGGAGGCGATACGCAAGGACGCGCTGGTCGTGCCCGATAGCGTGCCCCTGCCGCAGCTGCTGCATACCTACCAGGATAGTCATCGCCATCTGGCGATCGTCGTCGATGAGTATGGCACTGTTGAGGGTCTGGCGACGCTGGAGGACGTGCTCGAGGAAATCGTCGGTGACATTCGTGACGAGAGCGATTTGCCGGCGGATGACTTCCTGGAGCAAGCCGATGGTACGCTGCTCGTTCGCGGTCGTGTCGACTTGCGAAAGTTGTCTGAAAAACTCGGCAGCCGGTGGGATCCGAGAGTAGACGTATCGACGATCGGCGGCCTGGTAACCGAGACACTCGAGCGTCTCCCCGTCGTCGGCGATGCTATCGAATGGAAGGGGCACCGGGTCGAGGTACTGCGCGCCGACCGCCGTCGCGTCAGGCTATTGCGCGTAACAAAACACTAGCCCGAATATTTCACGGCCACCGAGCGCAAGCGGCCGCGCTTCTTTCATGCTACCTCAGCGTGCTCGAGTGACATACCTGGGTGATCGAGATCATCAGGATTTCGGCGTGCGGTTCGCCCGGGTTACCACGGACGGACCGGCACCAACTCGTAGTCCCGTTAGTTGCAACTCAAGTAGCCGTTCGCCTTCTTTGACAAGGCTGAAACGTCGCTCGTTCACGGACCAGCGCACGGCGAGGCCCTGGACCAGCCCAATCAGGAGGTACGCGACATCGTCGGGGTCAAGATCCGGTCGAAAATATCCGGTGCCTTGAGCCGCGACAACGCTTTTTGCCAGCCGCTGATGAAACTGCCCCAACAATTTCGCAAATGCATTCCGCAGTCGCACGTTCTCGACCAGCAGCTCCCGCGAGAATAACAGGGACGGTATTGCCGGAAACGTCTGGATCAGGCGTAGCTGACCGAGCACCAGGCGGCGGAGCCGTTCTTCGGGTGCATCGCCGCGGCGTCGTTCGGTGCTGGACCAACGTTTTTGCATTTGCCCCCCGATGTAGTCCGCCACCGATTCCCAAATGTCCTGCTTTTTCGGAAAGTGGCGAAAAATACCCGGTTGCGTCAGGCCCACAGCACCGGCCAGCGTTTCGGTGGTGACCCGGTCTGGCCCTATTTCATCGGCGAGCTTGAGAGCCGCGGTAACCACCTCGGCCTTGCGTTCATCGGCGGATTTTCGTACACGCATACAGATTGGATCCTATTTTTGGCAAGTATCTACTCGCTAACATATCGCGCCGGAAGCCGCGTGGCAAGCCTGCTGGCCTCCCGCTGACGGGGTGGAAGAAGCGAGGAATAATAGGGGCAAGAGCGCATCATCGCGTCGATACCAGCGAGCCAGGATGGCTGGAGGAACGGCAATACACTATTGACACGGGGTGATAATCAACTATTATAGTGAGCAAGCACTCACTAAATAATTTAGCTGGGGTTGTACCGAGGTGGACGTTGGCATGCCGATCAAATCTGTAAACCCGGTAATCGGGGGTCCGAGGCGGCCATGGGTAACCTGGTTGCTGAGACTGGCACTTGTGGGACTCGCCGTACTGGCGATCGCCTTCCTGGCGAGCCGATTGCTCGGCCTGCGCAGCACGCAAATACCGGAGGCGCCCGTGGTCCCGGTAGTGCGCATTGAAATGGCGACGACGCAGCCGTTGGAGATCTATCAGCGATATACCGGAACGATTGCGGCCCGCGAGCGGTTTGCCGTCGCCGCCCAGGTCAACGCCACGGTACTGGCGGTCCCAAAGCGCGAAGGGGAACGTGTCCTTCGCGGTGAGCTGCTTGCAGTGCTTGACGCCACGGAGTTCCGCGCCGAGGAGGCGCGTCAGCAGGCTTCGGTGGAACGACTGCAGGCGGAGTTGACGTACTGGAAGGCGCAACTCGTGCGCAACAAAGCGCTGTATACGAGCTCCGCCGTCTCGCAGCAGACACTGGAAGACAGCCAACGGCAAGTGCGAACCTTGCAGGCCTCCGTCAAGGAAAGCCGGGAAGCCTTGTCGCAGGCGACAACCCGACTCGGCTACACCGAAATTCGCGCGCCGAGCGATGGGTTTGTGCAGTCGGTCTATTCGCTACCGGGCGATCTGGCACGCGCGGGAGCCCCCTTGCTGGAGTTGCTGGACGATCGCTCTCTGAAGGTCACTATCACATTGCCGCAAGACGATCTGGCGACGCTTGAGGTCGCGACTCCGGCGATCGTGGAGATTGCCGGGCTCGACTACCGGGCGAACGGTGCCCTGGATCGACTCTATCCCGCACTCGACGCGCAGACGCGTACCGCCACCGGTGAGGTGTTCCTGGCCGACACTGCTGAAGGCCTGCGGCCGGGCATGTTGGCGACTGTTTCGCTGCGACTACTGCAACTCGATACGGCGATCACCGTGCCGATTCATGCCATCCACTACCGTACCGGTATGCCCGGTGTCTTTGTTGATAGCGACGGCACAGCCGAGTGGCGTGCCGTGCGGACGGGTCAGGCGATTGAAAATCGCATGCACATTATCGACGGCCTGGAGGCCGGTGCCGCGGTTATCGTCACGCCGGACTCGCGACTCGCTGATGGTGTGTCGATTAATCGCGCGACGGCAAGCGCAGCCCTATGAGCTGGCCTGCGTTTTCGCTGCAATATCGTTATACCGTATTCGCGGCGCTCATCGCCGTCGTCGTACTCGGAATCTACGCACGCGTCGAACTACCCGTGCGATTGTTTCCCGACACCGACCCGCCGGTCGTCACCGTCATCACGCCCTACCCTGGCGCGGCGGCGAGCGACGTTGCCAAGGCGGTGAGTAAACTGCTGGAAGAAGAGATTGCTGGTATCGACGGCACCGCCAAGGTGTCCTCCACCAGCCAAACCGGCCTGAGCGTGGTCAAGGCCGAGTTTCATTACACGCGTAACGTCGAGACCGCGGCGGTGGATGTCCAGAATGCCATCAGCCGCATACGCACGGCATTGCCGAACGAAATCGGCGAGCCGCAGGTGCTGCAGTTTTCCTCCGCCGATAAACCCATACTCACCGTGGCGCTTGGCAGTGAGTCGTTGACACTTGATGACGTGCGCGAGCTTGCGGATAACGCCATTAAGGATCGACTTCAAATGCTAGCCGGAGTCGCCGCAGTGGATGTGTTCGGCGGACACAAACGGCAGCTCGAAATCGCGCTGCAGCGGGACCGACTTGCCGCGTACGCGGTTGAGGCTGACACGGTGATCGCGGTCCTGAAGGCCTGGAACCTGATGGCCTCCGGTGGCCGCGTTGAGCGCGGTGCGCAGGAAGCGGTAGTGCGATTTTATGCGCCGCTCGAGGAACCGCAGGATGTCGAAGCGCTGGTCGTTCAGCAGCAGGGCGATCGTACGGTCCGCATCGGCGATGTAGCGGACGTGCGTCTCGCAACAAAGGAAGCCCGCTCCGCGTACCGATATAACGGACGCGATGCCATTGCTGTACAGGTCATGAAGCGCGACGAGGCTAATACGGTCGTTGTTGCAGAGCTCGTTCGCAGTGCGCTCGATGAACTCAGCGTGTCACAGCCTGACATTCAGTTCGCGATCGCCGACGACGACTCGGTCTTTACCGAGCTGGTGATTGCCAATATGACCACTTCAGTAATGATGGCCATCGCCCTGACGATCTTCGTGGTGTTCCTGTTCCTGGCCGATTTTCGGCAGGCGGCGATCATCGCCTTGTCGATACCCATCGCCTTTCTTGCAACGTTCGCCCTGATGCAACTGGTCGGTATTGACCTCAACATGGTCACTATGTCCGCGGTGATCCTGTCCATCGGCCTGTTGGTGGATGACAGCATCGTGGTCATTGAGAACATCGCTCGCCATCTGGGGGAGGGCAAGACTCGCGTACAAGCTGCGCTGCAGGGCACCGAAGAGATCTTTCTGGCGGACCTCTCCGGTACCGTTACAACGATGGCCGTGCTGGTGCCGCTGCTGTTCCTGGGTGGGTTCGTCGGCAAACTGTTCGGACCGCTCGCCTGGACGGTCTTGTTCGCGCTTGCTGCCTCGTTCGTCGTGTCGGTCACGCTGATCCCGTTGCTGGCGGCACTTTGGTTGCTACCGGCTGAGAATGAAACCAGGCATTCGAGATGGCGAGCGGGGTTTCATAATGGCCTGGATGCGCTACGACAGCAGTACCTGCAACTATTGCAGTGGGGCATTCGGCATCCGTGGCGACTGCTCGGCACTGCGGTGATATTGCTGGTCCTGAGTGCCCGCGTGATGGGCTGGGTAGGCAGCGAAATGTTGCCGAAATTCGACTCGGGCAGCTTTGAGGTGTCGATCGATATGGCGCCGGGGACGCCGCTCGAAATCACCCAGGAGGCGGTTGCCCGCACAGAATCACTGCTGCTCGCCGAGTCCTCGGTCACCGATGTCAGCAGCCAGATCGGTTATGAGGCTGGCGGTCATTTCCTGGGTTCACGCGGTGCGATGGACACCAATCAGGCGCAAATCACCGTGACCCTGACCGCGCGTACCGAGCGCGATCGCACCATCTGGGACGTAATGGCGGAAGTGCGAAGTGCGTTGACCCAGCACCCCGGTGTGGTGCTCGCGATCACGCGAGAGAAGGGCGGCACTGCACGTTCCACAACGGCCGCACCAATCGATGTGCGCCTGAGTGGCCGCGATCCCGAGGTCCTTGATGTCCTGGCACGAGAAGTCCTGGTGCGCATCTCGGCCATTCCCGGGCTCGTTAACCCGTACGCCAACTGGTTGGTCGATACGCCGGAAGTCCGTGTCAATGTGGATCGCATTCGCGCTGCAGAACTCGGTCTTACCGGACAACAGATCGCCGATGCCGTTTATCGCGCCATGGAAGGCAGTGCCGTGACCCCGTACCGCCAACCCTATGATCGTGACCTGGACGTATTCGTCCGCAACATCGAGAGCGACCGGCTGGATTTGCAGGCATTGGAAAACATCATGCTACCCACGGTGCACGGTGTCTCCG
>JBFELT010000157.1:0-7757 GCA_041552015.1 Woeseiaceae bacterium | reverse complement strand
GGCGGATACCTGGCCGGTCGGCCGGTTGAGGTCCGAGGCGCATGGCGTCGACCTGATCGTTCTTGCCGGCGGTTCCGGGCGGACGCTCGCCTTCGGTCCCGGGCATCTCAGCGCCAGCGCCATGCCCGGCGAGACCGGCAACACGGTCATCGCGGGGCACAGGGACACGCATTTCCGGTTCCTGGCCGGCGTGAAGAAGGGTGACAAGCTGAGCGTCGAAGCAGCCGGCGGTGAGAAGCACGTCTACGAAGTGCTTGGCTCGGAAATCGTCGATTCGCGCAGGGGCGGCCTGGTGCTGGATACCGATGCGGCAATGTTGACGCTCGTCACCTGCTACCCGTTCGAGGCACGCGCAGCGGGCGGACCGCTTCGCTATATCGTTACGGCGAGGAAGATTTCCTGAGCAGACTGACGCGCAGCAGCGTGGCGGCGCTGATCGCGTCGGTAATGCGTCCGTCCATGACCATTGCAACCGCCTCGTCGAACGGCAGCCTGCGGATTTGCAGGTCCTCGGTTTCCTCGAATTGCGTCTCGCCGAAACTGAGATCGGTGGCGACAAACGCAACACCCCTTTCGTCCGTGATCGAGTTGCTGGTATGCAGGTGCATGATTTCTTCCCAGCGTGCAGCGCGCAGGCCGGTTTCTTCGGCGAGTTCGCGTTTGGCAGCGTCCAGTGGTGGCTCATCGAGCGGTGCCCCGCCCATTGGCAGCTCCCAGGAAAACTCGCCGAGCGTGTAGCGGCTCTGCCCTACCAGCCAGGTGTTGTCTGCTTCATCGAGCGCGAGAATGGCAACGGCAACGTTCTTGAAGTGCACGTGCCCATAGAGGTTTCTGCCGCCGCCGGGATTGACGACATCGTCTTCCAGGACCTGCATCCAGTCGTTCTCGTAGGCGACACGCGACGAGAGCTTCTTCCAGCTCATTGGGCCTTACCGGCAACGGCTGTCTCGACCAGCAGCTTGAAGCGATTCATGTCATTGTCGCTGCGGGCGCAAATCGAATTGCGCAGGAACAGGGCCATGATCTTCATGAAACCCTTGAAACCGTATTTCAGATTCATGCTCCAGCGAGTCTTGCCGGGTTCGATTTCCTCAAAGTGATTCACGATGACGACGTTTGCCCAATCGGACTCGTAGGTGCCGCCGAGGAAGTAAGGCTCGCGTCGTGCCGTGATCGTCTCCGTCATTACGACTTCGCGGCCATTTTCATCGTAAACGAGCTCGGAGACCGCGTCGGGTTGGCCTGGCGTTCCGGACTTGTGCGTGAATGACTTTAGCGTCGGCTGCCATTTCAGCATGTTGTCCGGGTCGTCGAACATTCTCCACACGGTGGCGAGATCGGCGTCGATCACGATTTCGGTCTTGTGTTTCACAACCTTTCCCTGTATTCGTCCCCCCTGAATAGTAGCTCATAAGGCCGGAATGGAAGCGCAGAAAGCCAGGCTTACGCAGGGACCGGTCGGCCGCCATCTCGTCGACATGACGCTGCCAATGCTGCTCGGCATTACGACGATGATGGGGCAGTCCTTCATCGATGCGTGGTTCCTCGGCAAGGTGGGAGATCGGGCGCTGGCGGCCTTCAGTTTCGGTTTCCCGATACTGATGATCGTGACCAGCGTGGCGATCGGTCTCGGCGCGGGCACCTCGTCCGTCGTTGCCCGTGCGATCGGTCGCGACGACCACAGCCGGGCCAAGCGCCTCGTGACCGACAGCCTGATCCTGTCTTTCCTGATTACCGCGACCGTTTCCGTGGTCGGTGTGCTGACGATCGAGCCCCTGTTCCGCCTGCTGGGCGCACCGGATGACATGATCCCGATGATCCGGAGTTTCATGATCATCCTCTACAGCGGCGTGCCGTTCGTCGTGGTCGGCATGGTGGGCATGAGCGGCATGCGGGCGACCGGGGACACGCGCTTGCCCTCGAAGCTGATGATCGCCGGCGCCGTGCTGAATGTCATACTGGACCCCATTTTCATCTTCGGCTTCGGGCCGGTTCCGGAGATGGGCCTGGACGGGGCAGCGATGGCCGCGCTGCTCGCCCGCGGCTCCATCTTCGTCGGTACCCTGTACCTGTTGCTGAATCGCCTGGACATGGTGACCTTCAAGAAGCCCGAACTGTCCGAGCTCAGGCGATCCTGGACTGACATCCTGCATGTCGGACTGCCGGCAGCGGGTACGAATGCGATCGTGCCCGTCGGACTTGCCCTGGTTACCGCGATGATCGCGCGCTTCGGTCCGGAGGCGGTCGCCGGTTTCGGTGTCGCAAGCCGCATCGAGTCGCTGGTGCTGGTGCTGTATTACGCGCTGTCCGCCGTGATCGGCCCGTTCGTCGGACAGAACCTGAGTGCCGGCAAGGAAGACCGGATTCAACACGCGCTTCGACTGTGCGCCATGTTTTGCATAAGCAGCGGACTGCTTGTTGCGCTCTTGCTGGCGTTGCTGTCCGGATTCCTGCCCACCTTGTTCAGCGACAACGAGGCGGTGATGAGTGTCACCCGGCTGTTCCTCTGGATAGCGCCGATCAGCTACGGCGCCTATGGCATCGTCATGGTCGTGAATGCGGCATTCAACGGTCTCGGCAATCCGATGCCCGGTGTCATCATCAGCGTCACGCGCATCCTGGTGCTCTACGTGCCACTCGCGATGCTCGGTATGCACCTGTACGGAATCGTTGGCATTTTTGGCGCTTACGCGGTGGCGAACATCCTCTCCGGAATAATCGGCTACTATTGGGCGAAGACCAACGCGCATCGCCTCTGCGAAATTGCCACGAACAGGGCGAACGCCTGAAGTTACAACCGCCGGAGTCCCCTTTTTCTCGAACGTTAACCTTACCACGCAGGAACGGGTTGGCTCAGCGAACGTAGCGAGTCGCTTTGATACGGTAGACCTCCGTCCAGTTTTCGCCACCATCAAACGAGAACTCGAGTTTCGGTTTGCGACCGCCCTGTTTCCCAATTCCGGTCAGGTCTCTACCTCGACTGTCATTGCTGATGGGCGCATCGGCTGATCGGCGCCGGCAGCGAGGACCCGACCGAGCGCAGGCCCGAAGATCATGATCGAGATGCCACCGCCTGCAGCGATTGCCGCGTGCAAAAGCCAAAACTGCAAGGGGCTCATCGACTCGTAAAAACTTCCGATCCATCCGATCAGGTTGTTCGAGACGAAAAGTGAGATGAAAGCGATGCCCATCATGGTCGCGTTGACTTTCGCCGGAGCTGCGCGTGAGACAAGTGCGAGCAATGTCGGCCAGTAGTACAGAAAACCGACCCCCATTCCTGCCGCACAAAGCGCGGGCCAGATGGGATGGATGAGCCGGCCGTCAGCAAAGAAGATGGCGGCAACCAGTATCAGGTGGCTCCCGGCGGCAAGCCAGGCGCCGATGCCGATTTTTACCAGTTCTCGGGGCTCGCCGCGCCGCGATGCCTGTAGCCGCCAGATGGCGAACAGCAAGGGCACGGCCACAATGCTGACGAGCGCATCCAGCGATTGATACCAGGGAACTGGAATACTGAAGCTGCCGACGCTGAGATCCACATGTTCCTGGATCCAGATCTTGAACATGTTGTAAAGCTGGTAAAAACTGGTGGACTGGAAGATCGTAATTGCTATTACGGCGACCAGCGCAGCGACGACGCGCCAGTCGGCCGATGAGAGTTTTTCGGTGGATTGTCCGCGCCGCTCGACCCTGACGGGCAGGTGTCGATATCCATACAGATAGGTCGCAAGTCCCGCAAGCATGAAGATGGCGGCGATACCGAATCCGTAGTGCCAGCCATAAGCTTGCGCAAGGAAACCACATAGCAAGGGTCCGCAGACGGCGCCGAAATTGATCGCCATGCTGAAGATGGCGAACCCGCGGGTCCGCCGTGCCTCGTCATCCCGCGGATACAGCGCACCGACTTGTGCCGAGATATTTCCCTTGAGAAAACCGGAGCCGATAACGAGCAGCAGCAGGGCGAGCAGAAAGGTCTGGTCAAAGGCCATCGCGATATGACCGGCACTCATGGCCAGTGCGCCAATGACGACGGCGATTCGTTGTCCGATCCAGCGATCCGCAATCAAGCCGCCGAAGACCGGCGTGAAGTAGACAAATCCCGAGTAGAGACCGAATACGAGCGATGCGAGAGCGAGGGTCGAAAGCGGCCCGGTAACCGATTCCAGCAGGCCGCGGAAAGCGGCAAAACCCGCGATGTGCTCGACATGGCCCGGCAGGAACAACTGGTTGACCATGTACAGCACCAGCAGCGCCGTCATGCCGTAATAGGAGAATCTTTCCCAGGCTTCCGTGAAGGCCAGGAAGAAGAGTCCTCTCGGATGACCGAAGAACGTTCGCTCGCTGGAACGGGCAGTGATGGAGTCAGCTGGATGCACGCGCGTACCTGGCAAAAGAGTCACCATACGTGCATTCGTTTTGGCGGTCATCAGAATTTCGGTCAATAAATGGGGCGACGAGCTGCGGTATGCGACACTACGGTGTCAAATACCCGCGTTTCGTCGAAGCCAACAGGGGCAAGAACCATGGAACAACTATCAGGGCTCGATGCGTCGTTCCTTTACCTGGAAACGGGCAATATGCCGATGCACATCGGCAGTCTCGCCATCTACGATCAATCGACCGCCCCTGGCGGTGCCGTGACTTTCAAGGACATCCTGCGGTTCTTCGGCAAGCGCCTTCACAAGGCGCGCGCATTTCGACAGCGGATCGCACGCGTGCCGATGAGCCTGGATCATCCGTACTGGATCGATGACCCGAATTTCGACCTGGAATTTCACGTCCGGCACATCGCGCTCCCGAAACCCGGTGACTGGCGGCAACTCTGCATCCAGACAGCTCGCTTACACGCGAGGCCGCTGGATACTTCGCGACCGCTCTGGGAAGCCTATGTCATCGAAGGCCTCGACAACGTAGTCGGCGTGCCCGAGGGCAGTTTCGCCCTGGTCAGCAAATTTCATCATGCCGCGATCGACGGCGTATCCGGTGCAGAGATTGCGGCGGCCATTCACGATGTCTCGCCGGAGGACAGGGTCGAGGCGCCCGAGAAGGACTGGCAGCCGGAACGTTTTCCGACGGGAGCGGAGCTGCTCGCGCGATCGGCGGTGACAACGGTAAAGAAGCCGTTCGAATTCGGTTCGCTGGCGCTACGAAACGCGTCGACGGCGTGGCGATTGGGTCGCGGGCTGCTCAGCAAGGATCTCGAGCTGACGACGAAAGTGCCGCGCACCCGATTCAACGGCAATGTGTCGGCGCACCGGGTCTTCGATGGCCGCAGTTTTTCCCTCGACGAGATTCGGGCAATCAAGGGCCGCATCGACGGGGCCACCGTCAACGATGTAATGGTCAGTGTTTGCGGGGGCGCATTGCGACAGTACCTGGACTCCAAGGGGGAACTGCCGGAGGAGTCGCTGGTCGCGATGGCACCCGTCACCGCGCGTCCGGAAGAGATGCGCAAAGCGGCCGGCAACATGGTGTCGACGATGAGCCTTCCGGTACGCAGCGACATCGCGGATCCGCTGGAGCGTTTGCGTGCCGTGCACGCTGAGAGCGAACGCGCCAAGAAGGTGACGCGCACCATGGGCGCATCTCTGCTGGCGGAGATGGCACATTTCCTGCCATCGACGACCAGCGGTCTCATGGCGAGCGCCTACGGCCGCTACGGGCTGGCGAAGCGTCTGCCGCCCATGTACAACACGGTGGTCACCAACGTTCCGGGGCCGAACTTCCCGCTGTATTCCATGGGCTCGCGCATGGTCGCTAACTTTGGCCTGGGACCGATCGGGCACGGGCTGGGACTTTTTCAACCCGTTATCGGCTACAACGGCCAGATAACGGTGAGTGCGATTTCCTGCCGCGAGATGATGCCGGACCCCGCGTATTACTGTGATTGTCTCAGCGAGGCGTTCGAAGGCCTCAAGAAGGCCACAAAGCAGCCGCCGGCGAGCCATTCGAAGTCGAACGGGACGCGGCGCCCGGCAGAAGGCAAGAGCGTCAGGAACAAGAAGACAGCGCGCAAGAAGGCAGCGAAAAAAAAGTCTGCGAAAAGGACCCGGGACTGAGTGACGATTGCCAGCGGCTGCATTTCCAAAAACCCGTCACTCAAACGTCTGCTCTGCCTTCCAGCCCTACCAGTCCATCGGCGACAATAATCCAGCCTGTTTCGATTGGCTGTATACTGTGAAGACCATCGAGACTCCACGAGGATAATAGTAATGTCTTCGAATCAGCATAAAGGTCGGTGTTTTTGCGGCGCAATCGAAGTTACGGCAACGGGTGCGCCATTCGCCATGGGATATTGTCATTGCAAGGATTGCCGGGCCTGGAGCGCCGGTCCTGTCAACGCCTTTACACTTTGGAAGCGTGACGAGGTGAAAGTAACCAAGGGCGCGGATTCGCTCGCCAGTTTTGCGTTGACCGACGCAAGTCAGCGCAAGTATTGTAAACAGTGCGGCGGCCACATAATGTCAGACCATCCGGGTGGCGATTTCACCGATGTATATGCCGCCGTGTTGCCGACCTTGAAATTTGAGCCCGGCATCCACGTTAACTACGAGTCTTCCGTCTTGCGCATGAAAGATGGCCTACCCAAGATGAAGGACTTTCCCGCCGAGATGGGCGGTTCTGGCGAGACGCTTCCGGAGTAAAGATAAGGAAGACACTTATCACCGGTAGCGATCGTTCAGTTCAAGTAATAAGTTCCTCGAAAAATCGAACGACTAAAAAGGGTCTCACGCCGTCATATTGCCCAGCTTTTTCCAACGGCCGCTATGCGATGTGAAACAGCCTCTCGGTCGGTTTCCTGACGAGCGTCTCTGAACGGTCGCAAAAAGCCGACGTTCGAATAGTCCTGCAAACTGATCCGGCTATGACCGGCTACCTTGGTTTTTTTCTGCTTGGTGCAGGAGTACCTACGATTCTGATTGCCTGGCGCGACAGGTCACGTAAGTCACTGCCACCCATATTAGCCGCTACCATGATGGTTATTGGTAGTCTGGCGATCCTTCAATTCCTTGGAATTGGAATGCATTCCTACTAGTGACCGACTGCTTAGCAGTCGTTTTCTTGTCTCCTTGGAGCCCGTAAAAAACGGCCAGGAGCGACCGTTGGGTTCGGGAATTGTGCGAATTAGTGTAGATGCTCCTCCGATATGTCGAGGTCAGAGATCGTGGCACGGGACGGCGGCGATTTCTGCTGCAACTCATACGCCACAATTTCCGCCTGCCGCATCGCACGCAGCAAATTTCCTCCCGCGAGCTTGCGTAATTCCTCATCAGTCCACCCGCGCTGGATTAACGCAGCAAAGAGGCGCGGGAACCCGGAAACATCTTCCAATCCGATCGGCATATCGACCATGCCCCAGTAATCGCTTCCGATTCCCACATGGTCAATACCGGCGACGTCACGGATATGCTCAATGTGTTCAACCACATCGCCGATCGATGCGCGGATCGCCCCGACCTCGGTATCGTGAGCCGTCCAAAGAGCCCGATAATCGCTGATAAGTTCTAGAGCAACGTCCGTTGCCCAAAGGGTTTCCTCCATTTCCCACACTTCTTTTGACAGGAATGAGGGAATGAAAGTGACCATGACCACACCGCCGTTTTTTGGCAATCGCAATAACACGCCGTCAGGCACATTGCGCGGATGATCGACCAGCGCCCGGGCGGCTGCGTGCGACCAGATGACCGGGGCTTTGCTTACATCAAGGGTCTGGTGCATTGTGGCAAGCGATGTGTGTGCAATGTCCACAAGCATTCCCG
>JBFELT010000156.1:0-7779 GCA_041552015.1 Woeseiaceae bacterium | reverse complement strand
TAGCGCAGCAGCAGGTGACGATTGACGTTCCAGTTGATGAAGGGCTCCAGGCGCAGCTCGTCGCCGAGACGGCTATTGGCGAAATCCACCTGGTCGCCAACGCGCGCAAACAGGCCGAGCTTCAGGCCGCCTCGTGGTTGAAACTCACCGTAAAAACTGACCTTGTTTTCATGGAACAGGATGTCATCGAACAAGACGTCGCGCGTCAGCCCGCCGAATTCAAGCTGCGACTGCATGGGTCCATTGACGTAGAAGTAGGCTTCTACCTCGCGCTCCAGCAGCCGACCGGCATCATCGTGTGTAATGTCCCAGTCGCCGTATAGCTCGATGCGCGAGTACCAGTTGTCCTCGGCACCGTGCCAGACACGTCCCAGGCCGGCGATTTGTTGATTGAAGTCGACCTGGGGAATGAAACCGGAATCGGCGCGAAAACCGGCGCTGCGATCGCGATACCGCAGGTAGCCGAACCAGTTTCGGGAGTCGTAGTCGTAGCCAACGTGCGCCGCGCTGCCATCGAAATCGCCTGAGGGCTGCTCGAACTCGCTCGCAACGCCGGCCGGGTATTCTGTCGAGGATCGAAGATACTGAAGCTGGATGTCGTGCTGGTCGCTGACCTTCCAGCGCATATCAATCCCGCCCACGTAATTGTGGTAGTCGTCGCCGTCGCGTCCGGTAAACAGGGCGCCGACCGAAGAGGATTTCCCGAAGCTGCGTGAATAGCGCCCCACCAGCGCCGTGTTTTCCTGCGTGAGCGAAGCGCTCTCGGAGCGGAAGGCACCGGGAAAGATGAGGTTCGTGATCTCGTCCTCGGTGGCGAACACGCCGTAGGTATGATTGCCTCGCTTGCCGGTGAGCTTGGCACCGACCGACGGGTCGGCGACGGTGCGGGTAAATACGGCCTGCACCGGCGTATTGAAATAGTCGGCGCCCTCGAGAAAGAACGGTCGTTTCTCCGGAAAAAAAAGCGCGAACTGATTGTTGACGTCGAGCTGTGCTACGTCGGCCTCGACCTGCGAGAAATCCGGGTTGATGGCGAGGTTCACCGTTGTGTCCTGCGTAATGCCCCAGCGAATGCTGACGCCCAGGTCCGCATCGCTGCCGCCGGATCGCAGCGGCTCCACGCCGGGATCGTCACTTGCGTACGACCGGCTTGCTGTCAGCGTGGGAACGATCTCGAGATCCCGACCCGGTTTGACACCCTCCAGCCCCTGGAATTTCTCGAACTGGCACAGGTAGCAATTGATGTTGCGATCCTGCGCATTGTTCGAGAAACGGTAGCGATGCTCACGCGGATAGAATCGCAGCAGGTCTATGCCCCAGGTCTGCTTGCCGTCGATGTCGGGGAAACGCAGCTGGTTCAGCGGAATCTGCATTTCGACGATGTAGCCCGAGTCGTGGATGCGCCCCGCCGAATCCCAGATCGCGTCCCAGGACTCGTCCTCGTTCTGGTTGACGTCGTCGTTGGTCAGGTCCATCTGCACGCCGAGCGGATTCGCGAAGAACTCGAAGGCGCGGCGCTCGTCACCGTAGCTGTCGATGACGATTCCAACGAAATCGTCGTTCCAGGCGGAATCGCGGTCGCGAAGATAGGCGCGGATCGCAGAAGGGTCGGGATCCCTTGCGTCAAACGCGACGTAAAGGAATTCGCCGTCTTCGACCAGGTAGGCAATCGTCTCGACTCTTGCGGCGATGTTCTCGCCGGGACGGGTCTCCTTGTCGATGTCGATACGGGCCGCGTCCTGCCACGCCACGTCGTCGAGCAGGCCGTCTACACTGACCTTGGCCTGTGTGCGTGGCAGGTCGCCGAAGCTGGCGACGCCGACTGCCGGCAGCAGCGTGGCGGCCAATGCCAGGCCGTATGCATACTGGCGCCTGCGGACCACGAGAATCCCCCTCGTTTTCTTTTTTTATGCAGCTATAAGATGCGGCAAAACCGGAATTAGTTTACTCCGGTTCGTAGTTCGATGCTGGCCGGGCCCTACCCACGGCATCCACAATCCAGGCTTTGCTGCTATAGTGGCGCGCGAATCAACCTGACAGGAAAACACGCGATGAAATTCGTCCGTTTGCGTACAACGCTCTTGCACCTCGTTTCGCTTGCGATTACCTGCACCGGTTTTTCGCAGGTCTCTTACGCCGGCGTCATAGACACGGCCTATCTCGTCGATCAGGAGTCGCGCGCCGCGAGCCTTGCCCGTCTCGAGGTGATGCTGGCCTCCGAGAAGGTCGCGGGGCAGCTCGAATCCTTTGGCGTCGACAGCGCGCTGATTGCCGAGCGCATCCGGGGTCTTAGCGACTCGGAGCTGCTGACGCTCGAAAAGGAGATGGACAGGCAGGTTGCGGCCGGTGATGCACTGTCTCTCGTCGGGGCCGTGTTTCTCGTATTGCTGATACTCGAACTCGTTGGCGTAACCGACATTTTCAAGAGTATCTGACCCGGAGTCGGGGCTGAGCAAACACTGGCTTTTCAGGGGCTGGCTCTTGCCAGCCTTCCTGGTGTTCGTTTCCGCGTGCGCGTCGATTCCGCCCCGGGTCGGCGAACTGCAGGCAGGGCAGGCGCCCATCGAGCTCGACGACACGCCGTTTTTTCCACAACGGCAATTTCAGTGCGGGCCCGCCGCGCTCGCAACGGCATTGACGAGCAGCGGTGCCGATGTCGATCTGCAGGCGCTGGTCGATCGCGTCTATTTGCCCGGGAAGCAGGGCAGCCTGCAGGTCGAGATGCTGGCGGCGACCCGCACGGCCGGCCGCATTCCCTACCTCATCGACGGAAGGCTGCAGGTCCTGTGGGCGGAATTGTCGGCCGGCCGGCCAATTGTCGTGCTGCAAAACCTGGGCGTTGTCGCCATCCCACGCTGGCACTTTGCCGTCGTGGTCGGCATCGACACCGAACGCGATGTCGTCATTCTGCGTTCCGGCACGGACCGGCGCCGGGTCACCGGGCTCAGGACTTTTCTCCGGACCTGGCGCCGCAGCGACTTCTGGGGATTCGTCATACTTCGGCCAAGCGAGCTTCCAACGGCCGTGGACGATGTGCGATACCTGAAGGCGGTTGCCGCTCTCGAAAATGCCGGTCGCAGCGAGGAAGCGGCAACGGCGTGGCGCACGGCCCTGCAGGCATGGCCGAACAACCCTGTCGCACTGTTCGGTCTCGGCAATGCGGCACTTGCCCGGGGTGATAACCTCGCGGCGGAGGCGTTATTCCGAAGAATGCTCGAGGCCGAGCCGTCATCCGCCGCGGCACGCAATAATCTCGCAATGGCGCTCGCCCGACAGGCTCGCTATGAGGAGGCGCTGCGGGAGATCGGGATCGCACTGCAGGCCAACAGGGACCCGGCGCTGGACCGGGAGCTGCAGCACACGAAGACACTCATCACGAACATGTCACGGCAACGCGCAAGCGACACGCAGGCGGAGCCTTAGAAGCAGCTACGCAAGTTGCGGCGAATCGTGGCAACCAGCCAGCGCTCCCGCAAAGCCTTGCTCACCCATCGTCGTCGGAATCGCTCTTCAGCCGCCGCACGTAGCGCAGCGTCACGACGTTGATAATCGACAGCAACACGGCAATCTCATAGCGGTCGAATGCGACGGCGATGCCGATCAGGCCCATGTTCCAGATGCTGGCCGCGGTGGCGGTGCCAACCACCGAGCCGCCGGATTTGAGAATGGCGCCGCCGCCAATAAAGCCAATGCCGGTGATTATTCCCTGCAGGATCCGCGCTTCGGCATCTGTCGATGACAGTACGGAGGCACCGACCAGCGCATAGCCGCACGCCGCGACGGCGACCAGCGGAAAAGTGCGCAGTCCGGCACTCTTGCTCGACTTCTCCCGATCGAACGCGACCGGCAGGGCTAGCAGGAAGGCTACGCCCAGGTGAATCAGGTTGAAAGAAACACGGGTCCAGTCGATGTCGAAATTGATCATGTCGGGCATGGCTGTTTCCAATCGGGGGATGTCAAACCTTACGATAGCATTGCGCGAAAGTCCTGTTTCGTCGACATGCGCCCGACCGTGGGGTGAAGCGATGGGTCAGAAGCGAACGTTGCAGGCCTGCTACAGGATCGGGCTCAGCAGACGCGCACCGGCTGCGCCCAGTTTGAACAAGGGGTTGCGCCGACTGACTTCATCATGGCTGACCTGGCGTGAGTTGCAGAAGTCTTCTTCGAACATGGCTTGCACTTTGGCCGCGAGCTCGGAATTGACGCTGATAAGCGTAACCTCGAAGTTCAGACGAAAAGAGCGATTGTCGAGATTGGCGGTGCCAATGCCGACGCCGAAGTCGTCGATCAGAAATGCTTTCTGGTGCATGAAGCCCCTAGTGTAGCGGTAGAAACGAATGCCCTTGCCGCCCGTCAGTTTCATGAGGTAGAAAGAGGCGAGGTAGACCATGAAATGATCCGGGTTGGCCGGCAGCAGGATACGGACGTCCACGCCGCGAAGACCGGCCACCTGGAGCGCCGAGACAACTTCCGCATTCGGTACGAAATAGGGGCTGGCAATCCAGAATCGGTGCTGCGCCGAATGGATGGCGTGAACGAACATCAGGTTGCAGGTCTCGTACTCGTCGGCCGGCCCGCTCGGCAACACGAGCACGTCGGCATTGCCATCACGCGCCGTTCGCGTTTCCCATTCGAGCCCCTCGATGGTCTCGCCGGTCGCCCAGTGCCAGTCCTCGGCGAATATCAGCTGCAATGCATCCGCGGAGGGCCCCTCGACCGACACGTGTGTGTCGCGCCAGGCGCCGTATTTCTCGCTCTTGCCGAGATACTCGGTGCCGACATTCAAACCGCCGACGAAAGCGAGGTCGCCGTCGACGACGACGATCTTGCGATGATTGCGAAAGTTGATCTGCAGCGGGTTCGCGAAGAACTTGGACGAGCGAAACGCGTCGATCTTCACGCCGGCATCGCGGTATTCGCGGATCACACGCCCCGGCAATTTGCGGCTGCCGAGCTGGTCGAACAGGAAATAGACGCGCACACCGGCGCGCGACTTCTCGGTCAGCAGCTCCTGCAGGCGGCGTCCCAGGGCATCGTCGCGCACGATGAAGAACTGAATCAGTACGTAGGATTCTGCTTCTCTTATCGCCGAAAAGATAGCGTCGAACGCAGACTCGCCATCGACGTGAAGCTGTAAATGGTTGCCGTAGGTAAATGGCAGATGCGCCAGCCGTTCGAGAAAACTGAGTCGACCGCCATAGTCCGGGAGGTCGGATCGATAGGCGTCACAGATCGTGCGGGCTTTTTGAGCGATCCACTTGTGGGCAATATCGGCATTGCGCCTTGCGTCGACGTAACCGCTGAACCGGTTGCGCCCGAACACGAGGTAGGAAGGCAGCGCGATCATGGGCGCCGCAACCAGCGCTATCGCCCAGGCGGTCGAACCCTGGGCCGAGCGTGCGTTGAAGACGGCGTGAATGGCGGCGGCAATCGCCATGATCTCGAGCACCGCGTAGCCGACCGCAAGCGCGCCCAGGGAAACGAGATCGGTTAGCAGTCCGGCAGGCGTCAGATCCATGGTGCGATTATGCGGGATTTTGCATGTGACCGATCGACACTCGAGCGATGAATCCGGGCTGCTTGTCAGACCGCGCGGAATTCATTGCACGGTCGTGGCCCTAGCCCGACAGCGCCTCGCGCACCGCACGGTAACCCTGGAGAATCGCGGAATCGGTGTTCGCGGCTGCGCCCGCATCGGAGTTCGCGATGCTGATGCGCCCCAACGGTTGCCGACCGATCACCCAGGGCTTTTCTTTTTCGGAGCCGTATTCGGGTTCCCATAACAGGTCCGGGCTGTACGAATACCCGTGCGCCCAGCGATTCACGGTGATCGCCGTGATATCCCTGTCGGCATCGAATCCCGCGCCGGACAGTGCCTGGTCGAGCTGATCGCGAACGTGGTGTTCAAAGGTCGAGAACGGGGTTTCGAGGAGTCGCCGGCGGCCGGCCCGCCACTGCTCCGGTCCCTGGATGTCGCCGAAGTAAGGGACATGACACATGTGCAGCGCCATCGGCTGATCGGGATCGGCGCCAAACTGGTAGTCGCCAATCGACACCGGGTAGTCGAGTTCCACCTGTTTGTAAAAATCGTTGGTGTAGTACACGAAGCGAACGCCGAGATCGGCAAATGCGCGCCAGTTGGGCACCATCACCTTCGTGTAGGTCAGCGGTATCTTGACGTTGTACGCAAGCCCGGCTCGCTGCTCCTCGGGCAGTTCGGGACATATATAAGGTATAGCGCTGTTGTAACAGGCCATGATGCAGTGTTTGGCGCGCACCGTATGCGCATTGCCCGCGTGCACATAGGTCACGTTGACAGACTTGGCATCCTTGCTGTGGGCCACGTTCACGGCGGTGCTGTTCAGGCGAATGCGGAGCGCTGCGCCGTCCCGGTCGAGCTGGCTGTAATCCAGGCGCGCCGTGATGCTGTCTTCCATGGTCGATCCGGGTAACGCCTCGGGAATCAGTTTCCTTACCAGGAGCCTCGCGACCGACGCGTTGCCATCCGGGAAATGAAAAATGTAGGGCTCGACGCCGCGGCCGCCTTCCTGCTTGACGGTGTGCTCGAGGCCAGGCATGCCACCGCCGTCCGTGTAGCCGAGAATGTAGATGGCCGGGACCTCGTCCATGCCGACGCACCAGTAACTCATGCCCCAGCGCTGGTACATCTCGAGCACCTGCTCGTCGACCTTGACGTAGTCGCGCAGGTAAGTCCGGTAGCTGATTCTGCTGAGCAATGCGATCTTCTCATCACGGCTCATGCCCGGCAGGTAATCGCGCTCGTCGGTGAACGCACGGATAAGGTCGGCTTTCGCCGTTTCGCTTAGCGGCGTTTCTGCCACGAACTCCGGCCACGGCCTGCTGCCATAACCCGTGACGAGCCTGCGCGTGCCGTAGGTCTCCTGATCGAAGGCGATCCCGTAGGAGAGCTTCATCTTGTCGTACAGGTCCTGATCGAAATACTGGTAGAAGCGTTGCACATCGATGCCGATGTCTTTGAGCAGGGCCCTGGAGACGTCGGCGTAGCCGGATGGCGTATCGATCGACTCGGTACCGCCATAGGCGATCCGGGTTCGTCCGTTGACAGTGAACTCGTT
The DNA here is from genome assembly GCA_041552015.1 of Woeseiaceae bacterium. GTDB lineage: Bacteria > Pseudomonadota > Gammaproteobacteria > Steroidobacterales > Woeseiaceae > UBA1847. The sequence continues at coordinate 682 of JBFELT010000156.1, read as the reverse complement.
GCGCTTGGCGTGACCGCCGAAGTCGTCGTGATTGTCGAGAATCAGAATGCGGGCCGAACGGTTCTCGCGCTGGTAGAAATGCGCAGCCGAGAGCCCGCTGATACCGCCACCAACGACGACCAGGTCATACTCTTCGTCGACCGGGCCGCCTGGCCAGGCCGCGCCGGCGACGCGCGCGTGCATGGTTTCCCAGGATCCGTCATGGCTGCCGCGAAGGCCGGTCTTCGCAGGCGGGTAGCAGTCAGAACCAAGCTTGAACTCTGGCGTAGCGGTACCGAAGACATCGGCCCAGGGGCTCAGCAACGAGGCACCGATTGCAACCTGCGTACCGTTCAGAAAATCCCGACGAGTGACCTTGCGTGTCATTTGCTAACCCTTCTGTTCGATGGCCGCTGGAGATGAAGCGCTCTTATCCTATCAAAGGGTGCTGGCGCGCACCCGATATGCGGGTAGAATGCTTTCCAGACTGCGCCCGTAGCTCAGCTGGATAGAGTACTGCCCTCCGAAGGCAGGGGTCACAGGTTCGAATCCTGTCGGGCGCGCCAACCTTTTCAATTACTTACGATTCTTCGGGTTTGCGCCGGAAGGATTCGCAGCAGAATGGGCAAGACTGCTTGCGGATTTGTATTTTCCGCCTTAGTCGTGTTCTACGAATATCAGCTCGTCTGTCGCAAAGCCAAGC
>JBFELT010000155.1:0-7974 GCA_041552015.1 Woeseiaceae bacterium | reverse complement strand
TTGCGACAATGTCGCGACAATGGTGCGAGAGTCGGGTCGCGAAGCAGCTCACTGAGGCAACTCACTGGCAAGGCGCGCATCCGGGGTCTGCCGCGATACGCAAAGCCAGACAGGAAGAGTTGCAATATGAAGAAAGATGTAAAGCTCAAGGAAGAAACGAGATTCGTCAGTCGCCTGACGCGCGAGACCCTGGCGCTCGTTCTCGCCGGCGGACAGGGTTCTCGGCTGCATGAGCTGACGACCTGGCGCGCCAAGCCCGGCCTGCATTTCGGCGGCAAGTTTCGCATCATCGACTTCGCACTATCGAATTGCATCAACTCGGGAATCCGGCGTATCGGCGTGTTGACCCAGTACAAGGCGCACTCCCTGATCAGGCACCTGTTGAACGGCTGGACCTGGTTACAGGCCGGTGGCGGAGAGCGCGAATTTGTCGATATATTGCCCGCCTCCCAGCGCGTCGGGGGCGAGTGGTACCGGGGTACGGCGGACGCCGTCTACCAGAACCTGGATATTATTCGCACGCATGAGCCGCGTTTCGTACTGATCCTTGCCGGCGATCATGTCTACAAGATGGATTACGGTCCGTTCCTCGCCCAGCACGTCGAGAAGATCGCTGACATGACGATCTGCTGCATCGAGATGCCGCTCGAGGAAGCCGCCGGCGCTTTTGGGGTTATGACCGTCAACGAGAACGGCCGTATCATCGCATTCGACGAGAAGCCCGAGAAACCGAACCCGATTCCCGGCAAACCGGATCTGTGCCTCGCCTCGATGGGCAACTATGTCTTCAATACCGAATTCCTCTACGAACAGGTCATCAAGGACGCCGATACGCCGGGCACACAGCACGACTTCGGCCGTAACGTCATTCCTTCGATCATTAAGGACTACAAGGTTTACGCTTTCCCGCTGCGCGATCCGGAATCCGGGCAACAGGCCTACTGGCGGGATGTCGGTACGCTGGATGCATTCTGGGAGGCGAACATGGAGCTGGTTTCGGTGACGCCGCAGCTCAACCTGTATGACAAGGAATGGCCGATATGGACGCACCAGCACCAGGCACCGCCGGCAAAATTCGTATTCGACGGGCCGGAGCGGCGCGGCGTCGCCGTCCAGTCCATGGTCTCGGGCGGCTGCGTGATTTCCGGTTCCACCGTGCGTGGCTCGCTGCTGTTCACCAACTGCTACCTGCATTCCTACAGCACGCTGACGGATTCGGTTGTTCTTCCCGACGTGATCATCGAAGAGAACTGCACGATCAACCGGGCGATTATCGACAAGGGCTCCGTCGTCGCTGCCGGTACCCAGATCGGCGTCGATCACGACGCGGACCGGGAGCGGGGTTTTCGCGTCACGGACAGCGGTCTGACCCTGGTAACACCGGAAATGCTGGGCCAGCAGCTGCACTTCACGCGATAGGCAGACCGGTGGCCCGCGTGCCAGACGATCACCGCCGAAAATCAAGACGATGACTATGAAGAGCAACCCTGAATATGACGCGCTTGTTGCGGGCCATCACAACAATCCTTTTGCCGTCCTCGGACCCCATAGCAGTCCGCAAGGGCGCGTGGTGCGCACGCTGCAACCGGATGCCAACGCCGTTGAGCTCATCGACGCTGACGGCAACAAGCTCGCTGACATGCAGAAAATCCATGCGGGCGGCCTGTTTGAAGGTCCGCTGCCCGCCCGCGTACGTCACTACGTGCTGCGCGTCAGTTACCGCTCCGGCGGCCCGGTAGTCGTCGAGGACAGTTATCGATTTCCGTCGGCGCTCGGGGAAATGGACCTCTATCTGCTGGGCGAAGGCTCCGATCGATACGTGTATCGCAAACTCGGCGCGCATCCCTGCGACCTGCTCGGCGTCTCCGGCACACGTTTTGCCGTCTGGGCTCCTAATGCGTCGTGCGTCAGCGTGGTCGGGGACTTCAACCACTGGGACGGCAGGCGACACGTGATGCGCCTGCATCCCGGCAACGGCATCTGGGAGATCTTCGTGCCAGGAGTCGGCGAAGGCGCGCTCTACAAGTACGAGATTCATGACAGGGACGGCAAACTGCTGCCGCTGAAGTCGGACCCCTACTCCACCTACCACGAGGCCCCGCCCGGCAACTCGTCGATCGTCTTCGATAGTCACTACGACTGGCAGGATGGCGACTGGATGGGTCGGCGGCGCGGCGAACCGGATCTCGCCAGGCCCGTCAGTATCTACGAAGTGCATCTGGGCTCGTGGCGCCGCAAGGATGATGGCAGCTACCTGGGCTATCGCGATCTCGCCACCGAACTGGTCGAGTATGTCGTCGACATGGGCTACACGCATATCGAGCTGTTGCCGGTAACCGAGCATCCTTTTGATGGCTCCTGGGGTTACCAGCCCATCGGCCTGTATGCCCCGACGCAGCGCTTCGGGACGCCGGACGATTTTCGCTACTTCGTCGATTGCTGCCACGCGAGTGGCAACGAAGTGATCATGGACTGGGTGCCGGCGCATTTCCCCAGTGACGAGCACGGCTTGCGTCGTTTTGACGGCTCCGCGCTTTACGAACACGCGGATCCGCGCAAAGGTGAGCATGCTGACTGGGGCACACTCATTTTCAACTATGGCCGGCGCGAGGTCATGAACTACCTGATTGGCTGCGCGCTGTACTGGATTGAAGAATTCCATATCGACGGCCTGCGCGTCGACGCCGTCGCCTCGATGCTGTATCTCGACTACTCGCGCAAGGACGGCGAGTGGCTGCCCAATGAACACGGCGGCCGGGAAAACCTCGAGGCCGTTGCATTCCTGCGTCGACTGAATACGGAAGTGCATGCGCACGGCGCCACGACCTACGCCGAGGAATCGACCGCCTGGCCCGGGGTCTCGAAACCCGTTCACGCCGGTGGCCTCGCATTTACCTACAAGTGGAACATGGGCTGGATGAACGACACCCTGTTGTACATGTCGGAGGATCCGCTGCACCGCAAGTATCACCATGACAAGATGACCTTCGGCCTGGTCTACGCGTTCACCGAAAACTTCGTGCTGCCGCTGTCACATGACGAGGTCGTGCACGGCAAGCGCTCGATCCTGGGACGCATGCCTGGCGACGACTGGCAGCAATTCGCCAACCTGCGCGCCTATTACGGGGCCATGTTCGCGCATCCCGGCAAGAAACTGCTGTTCATGGGCAATGACATTGCGCAACACGGGGAGTGGAAGCACGATTTCTCGCTCGACTGGCACCTGCTCGAATATGCACCGCACCAGGGTATACAGCGCCTGGTCCGCGACCTGAATGCCGTTTACACGAACACGCCGGCGCTTTACGAAGTTGACTTCGAGGGGCGCGGCTTCGAATGGATAGACTACAACGATCGCGACAGCAGCGTGCTGAGCTGGATTCGACGCGATCGACACGGCGGTTTCGTCGTCTGCATCGTCAACCTCACGCCGATCGTTCGCGAGCACTACGCGATCGGCGTACCCTGCGGCGGGCAGTTCAAGGTCCTGATCAATACCGACGATAAGGTCTACGGCGGCAGCGGCGTGGGAGCAGGCGTCGTTTCGGCCACTGCCGGCGGGCAGCACGGCCAACCTAACACACTCAATTTGACGTTGCCGCCGCTCTCGGCGCTTATACTGCAGCCCGAAAAACCAGGAGACCGATAAATGGCCGCCAAGAATCCAACATCATCGGGAATCGGTGACATCGAGCTGTTGCAGGGGCCGAGCCTGCCGATGACGGCCGATGCCATGCTCGAAGATTTCACGCACTACTTCGGACGACTGCTCGGGCGGCAAACGATCAGCAAGAAGTCCCCGTTCCTCTACCAGGCGGTCGTGTTCGCGGCTCGCGACAGGCTCATGGAACGTTGGGCCAAAACGCGCAAGGCGACGCAGCATGACGACCGGCGTCGTGTCGCCTATTTGTCGCTCGAGTTCCTGATGGGACGGCTGTTGCGCAACGCGCTGTTAAACCTCGATATCGAAGATGCCACGGCCGAGGCACTGGAACGCCTGGGCCTCAGCCTCGAAGACGTCTACGAACGCGAAAAAGACGCGGGGCTCGGCAATGGCGGCCTCGGACGGCTGGCGGCCTGCTTCCTCGACAGCTGCGCTACGCTGGCATTGCCTGTCATCGGTTATGGCATTCGCTATCACTACGGGATGTTTCACCAGCGTATCGAAAACGGCTACCAGATCGAGGAGCCCGATTCCTGGCTGCGCGAGGGCTTCCCCTGGGAAATCGAGCGAATCGAGTTCGCCCAGACCGTGCACTTCGGCGGCCGAAGCGCGCTCTATGCCGATGCCTCCGGCAAGACACGTTACGCATGGATAGACACACAGGATGTGCTCGCCATTCCCTTCGACGTACCGATCCCGGGCTACCGCAACGACGTCGTCAATACGCTCAGGCTTTGGTCGGCATCCGCGACGGACGCTTTCGACCTCGCCGAGTTCAACGCCGGCAGTTATGCGGAGGCTGTCGCCGCACAGAATGCCGCCGAAAATATCACCATGGTGCTGTACCCGAACGCCACCACAGAAAACGGCCAGGAATTGCGGCTGAAGCAGCAATACTTTCTCGCCTCGGCCAGCCTGCAGGACCAGCTCCGCAACTGGATTTCGGCGCATGGCGAGGACTTCTCGAAATACGCCGAGAAAAACTGCTACCAGCTCAATGACACGCACCCGGCGATCGCCATCGCCGAGCTGATGCGGCTGCTCGTCGACGAATACGGGCTGGATTGGAATCGGGCCTGGAACATCACGCGAAATACCATGGCCTATACCAACCATACCCTGCTGCCTGAAGCGCTCGAAATGTGGCCGGTGGCCATGTTCCGTCGGCTGCTGCCGCGCATTCTCGATATCATTTACGAGATCAACGCACGCTTTATTGTCGAGGTCAGCCAACGCTGGCCCGGGGACAACGACCGCATAGAACGCATGTCGCTGATTCGAGAAGGCGGCGAGCCGATGATACGCATGGCTTACCTCGCCATCGTCGGCAGCTTCTCTGTCAACGGCGTCGCGGAATTGCATTCGAAGCTGCTGCGCGAGGGACTGTTCCGCGATTTCGCCGAGATGTGGCCGCAGAAGTTCAACAACAAGACCAACGGCGTAACCCAGCGTCGCTGGCTCGCCGCCTGTAACAAGGGACTGGCAAAACTCATTACGGACAAGATCGGCGATGGCTGGACCACGGAACTCACCGAGCTCGAAAACCTCAAGCAATATGCGGACGACAAGGCATTCCAGAAAGCCTGGCGTGCCGTAAAGCTGAGAAACAAGCTGAGCCTGGCACGAAATCTCGAGGCCAAGACAGGACTGACAGTCGACCCGGGGTCGCTCTTCGACGTGCAGGTAAAACGCATACACGAGTACAAGCGCCAGCTCTTGAACCTGCTGCATGCGGTGCATCTTTACGAAGTCATACGGCGCGGCAATGGCAATGTCGTCGCACCGCGCACCATTATCATCGGCGGCAAAGCCGCGCCTGGCTACGTCATGGCGAAGAACGTGATCAAGTGCATCAATAATGTTGCACGGGTTATAAATTCCGATCCCGTCATGGAGGGCAAGCTGAAGCTGATCTTCTACCCGGACTACAACGTATCGGCCATGGAAATCATCTGCCCGGCAGCCGACCTGTCGGAACAGATATCGACCGCGGGCAAGGAAGCGTCGGGAACCGGCAACATGAAGTTCATGATGAACGGCGCCGTGACGATCGGCACCCTCGACGGCGCGAACGTCGAGATCCGGGAGGCGGTCGGTGCAGAGAACTTCTTCCTGTTCGGCCTCACCGTCGAGGAAATTAACGAGCGTCGCGGTTCCTACAATCCGCAGGCGATTATCGACAACGATGAGGATTTCAGTCGCGTCATCGATCTTATCGAAAGCGGACAGTTCAATCGCTTCGAGCCCGGCGTTTTTGACGACGTGCTGCGATCGATTCGCGATCCTTCCGACGCCTGGATGACGGCGGCGGACTTCCGGAGCTTTATCGATGCGCAGGCGGCCGTCGAAGAGGCGTACAGCGATGTCGAACGCTGGACCCGTTTGAGCATCCTGAATACCGCGTCGTCCGGGCGGTTCTCGACCGATCGAACCATGCGCGACTATAACGAGGGTATCTGGCGGCTTCAGCCCGTCAGCCTCAATAGCGATTGATGCGGGTAGGCAACCCCGATTTACTTGGCGCCACTCCCGACGATTCCGGGACGAACTTCGCCCTTTACTCAGCCGTCGCTGACGGCGTCGAATTATGCCTGTTCTCGGCCGACGGCCAGCAGGTGCAGATTTTCGATATGCCCGCGTGCAGCGACGGTGTCTGGCACGGTTACCTGCCGGGCTGCGAATCGGGACAACGCTATGGCTATCGCGTTCACGGCCCCTACGATCCCGACAAAGGCCTGCGCTGCAATGCGGCGAAACTCCTGCTCGATCCCTATGCGCGCGAGATAACAGGTCAGCTTCAGTGGCACCCCGCCGTTTTTGACTACGGCAGCGAAAACGGCGAGTTCGCGATCAACAGCGATGACAGTGCTCCCTATGTGCCGAAGAGCGTCGTTCGCGAGACGATGATCGATGACATTCCGCGGACGCCGAGGATTCCCTGGGCCGACACCGTCTTCTACGAGTGCAACGTGCGCGGGTACACGATGCGGCATCCGGCACTGGATGAGGCTGCGCGCGGCACCTTCGACGGCCTGCGACACAAGGACGTTCTCAAGTACCTGAAGGCCCTGGGCGTGACGTCGATCGAACTGATGCCGGTGCACACGTTTGTCGACGAGCACCATCTCGCCGAACAGGGCCTTCGAAATTTCTGGGGCTACAATTCGGTCGGCTTCTTTGCACCGATGCAACGCTACGCGCGCGATGACAGCGTCACCGAATTTCGAGACATGGTGCGGGCGCTGCACGAGGCGGGACTCGAAGTGATCCTGGACGTCGCCTACAACCACACGGGTGAAGGAAACCACCTCGGACCCTCTCTCGTATTTCGCGGCATCGACAATCTTACCTACTATCGAACCGAGCCCGACGATCACAGCATCTATGTCAATGACACGGGCTGCGGCAATACGCTGGACTTCGACCACATCCGCGTCCGGCAAATGATGCTCGACAGCCTCGAATACTGGTCCACGACGATGGGTGTCGACGGCTTCCGATTCGATCTTGCAACGGTTCTCGGCCGACGCAGAGACGGCTTCTCGCCGACTCACCCGGTACTGTCGGACATCAGCAACCATCCCAGCCTGCGCAACGCGAAACTCATTGCGGAACCCTGGGACCCGGGCCCGGGAGGATACCAGCTCGGCCATTTTCCACCGCGATGGGCCGAGTGGAACGATCGCTTTCGCGACGACGTGCGGCAGTTCTGGCGCGGCGATGCCGGCAAGAGCGGTGACCTCGCGATGCGACTGCGAGGCTCTGCCGACCTGTTCGAGCACAGCCAGAGGCGTCCGCTGGCGAGCATTAACTTCGTGACGGCACACGACGGTTTCACCTTGCGCGACACGGTCAGCTACGAGCACCGACATAACGAGGCCAATGGCGAGGGCAATCGCGACGGGCATGCCCACAATTTCAGCGCGAACTACGGCGTCGAAGGCGACACGAACGACGCGTTCATCAACGCCTTGCGACGTCGGCAGCGACTTAACATGATGGCAACGCTGCTGCTGTCGCAGGGGACCCCCATGCTGCTCGCGGGGGACGAATTCGGCCACACGCAGTATGGCAACAACAACGGCTATGCACAGGACAACGAAACCTGCTGGCTGGACTGGTCGCTGGTCGACGACGATCCGGAGTTTCTCGAACAGGTTCGCGAACTCATCTGGCTACGGCGCGAACATGCTTTGCTGCGCATCGATGACTACGTGCACGGTCTCCTCAAAGAGGGTCCGGCTACTATCGAGATTCGCTGGATCAACAGACACGGCGAGACGAAAAAAAGCGAGGAGTGGGCCGGCAGC
>JBFELT010000154.1:0-7978 GCA_041552015.1 Woeseiaceae bacterium | reverse complement strand
AGAACACCGCGGTTATCAGCAGGAAAGGAACCAGAATCACCATCAGGTTCATGAACGCCGTGATGTTGAGGTCAGCTGCATCGTTGCGATGATGGCGGCCGCCTCTGCGGCTACGAATCATGCTTATGCTCCGGTGGTCTTCAGCTGACGTTCGGTAACGGCATGGAGGAACTTGACGCTCGCCATTTCCAGGCTATCCACGAGTCCGTTCGTTTTCGTCTGCAGCAAGGCGTGCACGAGCAAAAGCGGTATCGCAGCCATCAGGCCGAAGGCGGTGGTGTTCATGGCGACCGAAATACTGGCCGACAGCATGTCTGCCTTGTCCGCCGGGTTCGCGTTAGACACCGCCGTAAACGCATTGATCAGGCCGATAATCGTACCCAGCAGGCCGAGCAGCGTCGCAATATTGGCCAGCGTCGCAATGTAATGCGTGCGCTTTTCCAGCCGCGGCAGCACTTCCATCATGCTCTCCTCCATCGCCTTCTCGATGTCGTCGCGACGGCGGGCGGACTTCACACGATACAGACCGTAGGTCAGGATCGAGCCGATAGCGGCTTTCGATTTCGAGGTGTGCGCAGCAGCTTCCTGGAAATTGCCGGCCTTGAGGAAAGGCACGATCTTTTTCCACAAGGCGCGGTTGCTCGCACCCGACAGGGTCAGGTACATCCAGCGCTCGATCGCAATTGCGACGCCGAATGCGAATACAAACAGGATCGGGTACATGAATGCACCACCTTCCTGGAAAAACCGCACAATAGTGCTCATTTGTCTGCTCCTCTAAAAACAGAATGTCCAATTCGCGACTGGTCCCTGTCGTACCTCATGTACTCCGGGCCGAAAGGCAGTCCTGGCCGAAAGCCGCGCTTACTCTTCTTCCTCTTCACCGTACAGATCGCCGTAGTAGTCGACCTGTCGTATAAACTCTTCCCTGTCGATGGGCGCAAGCACCTCGTCGAGCAGCGTGTTGATGGGCTTGCCCATCAGGTCGCCCGGGTCCGACTTCTGCCACGGCACGATGTAAAGCACTTTGGGCAATTCCTGGTTGCCCGTGATCTCCGTGCGACCCAGTTCGATCGAGTCCATGACCCGGTCTCCCGCTGTATTTCGCGTTATGTCCTGCGCCAACACCGGCGCTGCAACAGCGGGCTCGGGCGCATCGATCTCCGCGTCCCGGGCTTCTTCCGTATCCGAACTCGCCGCGGCCGCCGAAGTATCGACCGCCGGCATCAGTTCGTCGTCGGCCGGCGCCTGTGCAAAACCGGCAAACGGTGCCAATAACACGGCGAGCATGATTCCGGTTCCGAATACTTTGCATCTTTGCGTATTCATGTCCGTCATTCCGCCACGTTTGCCGTACGCTGAGTCGCCGCCAGGCGACGCCTCAGATCTGCGATCCATTTCTCAACCTGCTCGTCTTCACCGACAATTGCCTGGTAGTCCTCGAAATTCTGCAGTGCGATATCGAGGCGCTGCAGATACAGCTCATTGAGAACACCCAGGTTGTAGTGTGCCAAGGCGTAATCAGGGTTGACTGTGACGGCCTTCAAATAAGCGGCTTCTGCCTCGAGAAAATTGCCATTTTTGCGAAGTAGCATGCCGAGCTGGTTCAAAGCCGCGGGATGATTGGGATTCAGCGCCAGCGCAGCGTCCAGCGCTGACCTCGCGGCGGCATCGTTGTCATTGTTGGCGTGGATGATCGCAAGGTTCACGTGGGCGCCCGGATACCCGGGATATTGCAGCAGAAACTCCTTGAAACGAAGCTCGGCATCGACATAGTCCCCGGCCGCCATGGAAGCAACGGCCTGCTCGTAGAGCGTCTGAACCTGCGGCGGCACCGAAAGCTCCCCCTGCTGGCCATCCACCATCCCGGCAGGTGTATCACGCCGCGTTTCGGGCCCTTTCGTGGAACCGCCGCCCGCACACGCCGCGAGCGCCAGCAACAGCGAAATGGCGCCGGCTATACGGCAGGCACTAGTAAAGCGCTGTAATAACATCTTCGCTGCGCTCCTTTTTCGCAAATCTTGCGGGCATAAGGCCGGCCAGCCTGTCGAAACTCCTGCGCACCCACTCGTCATAGACGCCATCGGACGCCCTTTGCGCATTGGCCGTATACAGATCGATCGCCTTTTCTTCGAAAGGAAATGCCTGCTCCTCGAGCAGCAGCTCGTACTGCTCCAGCGCGTCAGCATCGAGTTCCGCCGGACGGTCTGAATCCATCAGGTCAGAACTGAACTGCTCGTAGGCCTCGCCCAGCCGGTATGTCGCCGCGGTCGTGACTTCGGCAACGCCATAGTCCGCCGCGCCGGTATAGGCGGCGATCACGTCCTCCATCAGCGACTTCTTGAGCTTCAGGCTGTTCGCCAGCGGCTGTGTGAGCTTGACGACTCTAAAGCGTTCGCGAACGGGCTCGGCAAGCTCCAGCGATGCTTTCGCCGCCAGGAAGCGCGTGCGATCGTTGCGCTGCCCACCGGCGGTAGCGTCGGCGTCGACCAGGTCCCGGAGTCGAGCCGTACGCTCCTGCTCATTGCCACTCTGCTCCGCGATCTGAAGTAGTCGGTAGCGCGCCTCGATGGATTCGACCAGCGGATTCGGGTAGCGGGCAACGATTTCGTTCAACACGCGCTGCTCGCTGGAAATCGTTCCCGCCTGCTTGTACAGGTCGGACGCTTTCCAGAGCGCCTCGCGCCGCATGTCTTCCGTGCTCGAATCGGCATTGGCGATGCGTTCGAATTCCGCTGCTGCCTGGTCCGACGCGCCTGACTCGAGATAGGTGACCGCGAGCTTTTGTGTGACGTCGTCTGCAAATTCGCTGTCCGGGTAGTCGGCCCGGAACTTCTCGAGCACGCCGGATGCACGATCCCAGGCCTGCAGATTGATCAACGCCGCCGCCGCATCGTACTCGGCCGTCGCGCGAATCGCGGAGTCCGGTACAACCTGGCCGAGACGTGTGAAATGCATGACCGCCGTCTCGAGATCACCGCCGTCCCGGGCACTCTCACCCTGCTTGTAGATCGACGAGGCGATGCGATCCTTGATCTCCTGACCCGCCGTGATGTCGTCTGCCGGTGTAAAATTCTGCAGGCCGTAGTACGCCCGCTCCGCCTCGTTGAAATTTCCCAGGTCGAACTGGGAATGCGCGATGACTGTCCAGGCGGTGCGCGCGAGCTCAGGCTGCACCGGCGGCTGTTTGGCGACTACTGCCTGCCCTACCGCGATAGCGAGATCGAACTGGTTCTGAGCGAACAGGTCCTCGGCGACGGTCGTCAGTACGGCGCCGGATTCCGGATGATCAGGGTAGGTATCGGCAAATTTCAGACCGCTATCGAGGTAGCGTTTGTGCCACTCGTCCTTTGCGACGCCGGCCAGCGACTTCTCATGCTCCCTGTACGACAGGATTGCGGCGTATCCCGCCTCGGAGGACTTCTCATGATCGATATAACCGTAGGCGGTGCGCTCGTACTCGGCCGTCGCTGCCTCATAGTCCTCGCTTTCGAACAGGATCTCAGCCAGCAGGAAGTTGGTGTTGGCACTGTCGGCCTGGCCCGGAAAATAGGCGAGATACTTGCGATACCAGTTAGCCGCTTCCAGGTAGTCGCTCTTTTTGCCATCCCTTTGCGCCTCGGCGTGATAGTACTGCGCCAGGTCGGTCAGATTGGTCTTGAGGTGGGAGGCGACGGCCTGGTTCTCCTCGGCCGGATTTCGCACCCAGAATTCACCGTCCATGCCGTAGCGTTCGACGAACCCCTTCTTGCCCTCAAGCACCAGGCTTGGAAAACCACCGCGCTTGTAGGCTTCGATGACCTCGACCTGCAGAATCGGCGCTTTGGGATGATAGGGGTCCTGCGCGACGAAAGCCTCGTAGGTTTCCGCGGCGTCCACGTATCGCTCTTTCTCGAGATACAGGTCGCCGAGGTTGCTGTAAATGATGTAGCTGTAGGCAGGGTTGTCGCGCGTTTCCAGGAATTCGTCGATGCTCTTCGCACCTTCCATGTAGGAAAAACTGATACTCAGGACACGAAAGGTATCCTCGACCAGCTCGCGCTCGGCACGCTTCAGAGCACCGAGCCTCTCCTCGCCCTCGCCAATGTCGATACCCTTGATCTTGCGGTCGAGCAATTCGAAAAACGGCTGCAAGCTGTCTTCATGCCAGGCCAGCTTGAACTGCGACCAGCCGAGCTTGTAAAGGGCTTGCTCGTAAAAGCGCGACGCTTCGCCATACTTTCTGACGTCCTGGTAGGCGACTTCGGCGTCGTTGTAGTCCTTGCGAAGGAACAGCATCTCACCGCGACGGAACTGGACTTCGTCGATGAGTGCGGTCTCCGGGAACTTGGCGACCAGTTCGTTGAGCACGTCCAGCGCCTCGTCCGTGCGCCCACCGATTTCGTATGCCCGCGCAAGTTGATACAGCACCGTGTCATTGCGGCGATAGTCGGGATAGGCTTCCAGCAGCTGCTGATAGAGACTGACGGCGTTGTCGTAACCTTGCGATTCCAGCGACTCAATGTTGTCTGCCAGCTGATCGGCCTCTGTCGATTCGAGTTCGAGATCGCCGAGGCGCCGCATGGCTTCGGCGCGCAGCTCGGGATCGTCGGTCACGAGATCCAGGAACGCCCTGTAGTTGTCTCGTGCGAGGTCGGTACTATCGAGAATGACATTGCCGGGACGCACCTCGACCGTCTTCTTCTCGAGGCTCTTGATCGTGTCCTTCTTCTTTACAGCCGCGTCCGCCGCCGTGCCCGACAGGACCAACGCAAGAAATACAGTCAGAAGGCGGCGCATCATCATTCGGACGCATCTCCCACTGTCGCTGCAATGTCATAGATGGCCGCGAGCGCAAAACGTGCCTGCACCGTATAGACATCAAGACGCTGTTTTTGAGCCTGAAGTTCGCCGACCGCAATGGATCGCAGGAATGCACGTTGCTTTGCCAAGGTGTCTTCGAGCTGCATCTTGGTGCTCTCTATGCGCGGTCCCAGCCCGTAGACGCGATCGCTCAACTCCTCGAACTTGAGCGGCTCGAGGCGCATTGTCTCGTCGATCTGTCGTCTCGAGCGTTGCGTTGCCACCAGTGCTTCGCCAGACTGCCTGAGATTTCGGCGGATACGCCACAGCCGGTCGCCGAAGTCTCGCTCCAGGTCCCATTGCAGGACCCCCTTCAACAGCCGGATCTTGTCGCGAACCTCCTCCGCTTCGGGAATATTCGCCTGCAGTGCCGGCGTGCCTTCGAGGCCGGTGATCTCACCCCACATTTCGAACTCGGACTCGGTCGCCAATGCCAGCCAGTCGTTGCTTTCCTCGATATTGTTCAGCGTCGAATCGAATTCGAGCTTGAGATTGACCATGCCATCAATGTCGGCACGCGCCAGTGCATCCTGCACGCGAGGCAGTCGTTGCGCGTAGGCTTCCTTGCGCGTCTCCAGCATGGTGGCGTACACGTCCACATTCTGCTGCCATTCGTCGAGGTTGCGATGCAGATAACTCAGGTCACGATAATTTTTGAGACCTTCCTGGAATTCATGTTGCGCAAGCAGGTGAAAAAGATACCGAGCCTCGGCGCCCTGGGGCAGTGCCTCGAGACGCCAGTACCAACCTGTGCTGTCGAGCGGATCGTCCTCAACGAACTCGTCGAAAAACTGACCCGACTCAATCCTCTGTATTGCCTGGTCCAGGCGGTTGGTTTCTTCGTAGAACGCTTCGATCGCGTTCAGATAGTGATCGGCAGCCTGGCTTATCGAATCAAGTTTTGCCATCGCGTAAGGAATCGCCAGCATCGACTCCTGGACAGCCGAATCCAGCAGGTCCCGACCACGCAATTCCATCCAGGGCACCAGCGCACGCTGGTAGTTTTCCATTTCCGCGTCGGCCCATCCAACACCCAGCAGCGCCTTGTTCGAGAATGGCCCTTCAAGGCGAACGCGTTGCAGCGGATCCTTCGCGGCGCGAGCTTGCCCGTCCTGCAACAACGCATAACCAAGTGCGAGATTGGCCTTGTCACGAAGCGACGTCAGCTCCTCGTTGAACGGATCGATATTGCCGAGGTCATCGAGCAGCTTTGCCGCCTCATCGATGCGGCCGAGTCTGACCAGCGCCACGCCGATATTGAACTTCGCATAGCTCGCCCACTCGGTCCTGCCCTTCCAGTCCTGCAATTTCGCCACGGCGGCATCGTATTCGCCGCGGGCGATCAGGATTTGTGCCTGCAACATGAGCGCTTCGCGCTGCAGATTTTTCGGCAACTCTCGTTCGATATAGCCTAACGCCGCCTCCGATTTGTCTAGATAACCGCGCTGGTACCAGATTTTCGCGAGGAAAAACCAGGTCCTGTCGCGGATATCGGGCGCAACATTGTCGGCCAGCAGCCGCTCGAAGATCGCGGCCGCCTCGAGATGATGCCCGTAAGACAGGTACATGCCGCCGAGCAGCAACTCCGCTTCATCGGTGTGCTCTTCAAGCTGCTGATTCTGCTTGGCGGCCAGTGTGCGAACGATCGCTGGAAAGTAATCGTCCTGATAGAAGTAAAACAGGACCTCGCCGTAGTGCGGGTCCTTTACGACTATCGGATCTCGACCATCGTCGGCGGCCCGGGTCGCCTGCGTTAGCACCGAGAGCGCCAACAACAGGCAGAGGCACCTACCTAATGAGTGACCTGACGGCAAAGATCACTCCCATTCCTTGATGACAAATTCCGGCTGTTGCTTCTTGACCCGGTCGGTGATCTCCAGTTCCAGATACTTGGCGCCGATTCCCTTATCGAAGGTCATCGTCGCGCCGCGACGATAGTCGCGAACATGCGGTCCCTTTCCCGTAAAGATAGCGACGAGTTCGTGATCGCCGGTTTTGAGATTGGCCATGTGCACGCGATGCACGCCGCCGCGAACCAGTGCATCCGCTTCTCTTTCTGTATACAGGTAGTTGGCGACCTCTTTGCCATCGATCTTGATATTCACGGAGTCGAGCTCAAAGTATTCGCCGACGTCCATTGAAATAAAGAAGGCAACCTGTGAGTTCGCAGGAAACAGCAGCTCTTCCTCGAGAAGGAACAGGTCGCGATTCAGATCCAGGACCTCCTTCTTCAGGCTCTGAACATCCTGGTCCAGGCTGCGAAACTCCTGACGCGACGCCGACTCCGCCGCCTCGTCGCTCATAGCGGCCACCATCGCGGATTCCGCCTCCATTGGCGCGACGTCCTCGGCGGCTGCCGGAGTTCCAATCGCGAACAACAGTACTGCAAGCAACGTTGTAAGTGTTCTGGTCACTGATTTACTCTCTTAACAAGGAGCGAACTTGGTCCAGGTACTTCTCTTCGTACCCGGGTTTGTAGCCGTGATGGACATGACGCACTGTGCCCTCGCGATCGACCAGGACGGTCACCGGCATGGCCTCGACGGAATACAGCTTGCTGACTTCCTTGCGCGCATCGAAGAGTACCGGGAAGTTGACACCGAGCTCCTCGATCATCTTCATCGCACGGCGCGAATCGTCGTCTATATTGACGCCGAGCAGGTTGAACCCAACCCGCTGGTAGCGGTTATATAGTTCGTCAAGCAGCGGCATTTCCTGCCGACAGGGGCCGCACCAGGTGGCCCAGAAATTGATCATGACAACGTCACCGCGGTACTCGGACAGACGCAGGTTCTCGCCGGTCGAACTCTTCAGTGCGAAGTCAGGCGCGGGCCGGCCCTCCATCCCCGAAGACGCGAGGCTGCTCGCCGCAAAGATACTCACAACTAGACCAAAAATTATGTTCCTGATTTTCATCCGTCCATTCCTTGAGTTGAAGTCGCCCTGTTTCATCCATTGAAACGAGCCTGTCGCGGCATCGTTGAAGGCCGAATAGTGACAGTCGCGGCCGCGGAGGGCCGTGATAATCGTCACAAATGCCCGTATTTCCTAAACATAATGAGGCCGGGGAAGAACCGGCCAGCGGTACGTCGCGGTACCGGCAGATTACGTTAAATCGCTGTCGGGCCCAAGCATT
>JBFELT010000153.1:0-8023 GCA_041552015.1 Woeseiaceae bacterium | reverse complement strand
GCGTACTTGCGATCGGTAATGTCGGTGATGGTGCCCTCGTGCGCCGTCAACACGCCCGTCTCGTCATAGATCGCGCGCGAGTTCTCAAGCACAACTATCTTGCTGCCGTCTTTTCGTCGCAGGCGGTCTTCGAAATTCTTGACGACACCCTCGGCTTCGAGCCTGGCCAGCACGCGCTCCCGGTCGATCGGATTGACGTACAGCACGGGCGTCGGTCCGGCGGCACGAAGATCATCGACATCGTCGTATCCGAGCATCTCGACGAGCGCCGGATTGGCCGTGATGATCTCGCCTTCGCGTGTGGCAATGTATACGCCGTCCACGACGTTTTCGAACAGGTCGCGGTAGCGCGCCTCGCTTGCCTTCAGTCGCGCCTCGTCCTGTTGACGCTTGATGGCGATTCCAGCCAGGTGCGCCATGCGATTGAGCTGATCGAGCTCGTCGGTCGTCGGTCCGCGGCTTTCGTCGAGGTAGACATCCAGCGTACCGATGATACGGCCGGCTTCACCGTTGACGACGAACGACCAGGCGGCCTGGATGCCGTATTTCGCCGCTTCCCTCGACGCCGCCGACCAGCGCGCATCGTCGACGAGATTGCGCGTGATTCGATCCTGACCGTGGTGCACCGCGGCGCCACAGGAAATGCTGTCCGCGCTGATCTTTACGAAATCGAGGTGCAGCTTGAAGGCATCGGACAGGCTGGGCGCCTGTACGACCGACAGCGACTGACGGCTTTCGTCCAGCTGCATGACTGCTGCCTTGAAGTTATCGCCGATTTTTTCCACGACCCGGCAGATCGCCCGCAATGTCTTGTCCTGCGGCGTACTCGAGGCAATCATCTCCAGCACCTTGCTTTGCGCAAAGGACAAGTCCTCGTTGCGCTTGCGCTCGGCGATATCGGTGATGCTGACGCGAATCAGCCGCCGCTCATCGGATGGCAGTCGGCTGAATCGGACCTCACAGGGCAGCTCCTTGCCGGTCGAATCCTTGTGCATCCATTCGAAAGTCGGGTGCTCGCCAGCCAGCGCCCTGTCGACGAAGCCGCGGCGCACGCCGAAAGACGGCGTGCCGTCGGGCTGCATTTTCGGACTGATCGCCTCGGGCCCAACGGTCAGCAGGCGTGCCCTGGACAGGTTGAACAGCGAACAGGCATTGTCGTTCGCATCGGTGAAGTGATTGTTGTCGACATCGAACACGATAATGGCCTCGGGCGCGTTTTCAACCAGGGCCCGGTAACGCTCCTCGTTCTCACGAAGCGTGCTCTCCGCCGCATTGCGTCCGGTAACGTCGCGAAGGCTGATGACGAAAACCGGGCCAGCCGGCGTGCTCAGCTCGGTCGCGTTGATCTCGGAAATGAAAGACTGGCCGCCGGCGCGCAGCGCACTCACCTCGCCACCGACCAGGTCGACCTGGGTGTCATCCAGGTCCGACATGAACGGTGCAAGGAATTCAGCGAGTGGTTTGTTTTTTGCGCCCGGCAGGATAGTCGCGATATGCGACCCGATGAGCCGGCTTTTCTCGGTGTCGAAATAGCGCGGACAGACTTTGTTGCAATTGCGGATCCTGCCGTCGGCCCCAACCGACATCAGCGCCTCGGTGACGCTGTCGAAGATTGCCTCGATGGGGGTGTTGTCCTGGAAGGTACGCGTCTGAATTGACTGCGTTATGGTCGCTTCCATTTTGTCATAATGCTGGTCGATCAGCTTCAGCAGCTCGATGAAGTCCGGCTTGGAAATGCCGGACTGCTCTGTGGCAGCCTTGATCTTGTCCCGCAAGTCTTGTTGCATCGGCCAGCTATTCCTGTAGCTATGGCCACATACAGTAGAGAGAAGCCGGATTCAAGTCTGTGACGCGACTTCAATTTTGAAAAAATTTTTGGGAAAGTTTTCCCGGAAATCTGGGCTAGCCCCTGAATCCCCGGCTTTGGCGCCCTGCTGCCTGCACAGATCGCGAGAGGCGCAGAACGCCCACAACGCTTTGATTATTCGGGCGTCAGCACCCGTATTGCCTCGTCGTTCTCATCGACCTGCACCTCACCCTGCTCCTCCAGCATGCGACCGCCACGCCCAACCTGGATCGGTATGGCCATCATGCTCGACATCGAGCCGTCCTCCGTCTCGACAGAGGTGCTGACGTTGAGATACTGGCGCCCTTCCCGCTGCGGAATGACTGTCACCTGCTGCACGATGAAATCCTCGTTGTCCGCAGGCGTCATGCGTATCTCCGCCGGCTGCGCCTCGTGGAACATCATCGCCGACGCGTCGTTTATTCGGTAGCTGACTCTTAACGGCCGGGAACCGAGTGTGGATGTTACGCGCAGGTTGACCGTCACCGGGCTGCCGACAATCGGTGTGCCGACGACCTTGTAACTCAGGGTGAACGGTGCGCCGGGCTTCGCAATGGTGCCGTCGTACTCGGGCGCCGGTTTCGCGACGATCGCTTGCGCAGTATTTTCAGCCGCGGCGTCCGTCTCGACGGTGGCCTGTTGTTCGTTGCCGCCGCAGGCCGCCAGCGCAACGCCGATTGCGGTGGACAGAACGAGTTTTTTCGCTGTCTTCATAGTTGTCATCCAATGGGTGGCCGAATTACCGGCTGCGAGGGCGCTCATAGTGGCGTCATGGAAATGTCGAAACATATTTGCCCGGGATAGTTGGCAGGTGCGCCGTCCTCATCCTCGAACCGATAGTCCCGGGGGTCGGCCACGTAGGTGCCGGGAGCCAGCGTCTGTGTCGTAAAGGTCTCCGAGTTCTCGACCACACTTACGCCGGCCGCAACTACCTGCCCGCGACTGAAGATGTAGATGTCCGGATCGCTCTGGTCGCGGTCGCTAGTGTCCGCGGTCACCGGCGTTGGCGTCGTCGTCGTCATGGTCACGGTGTATCGCTGCGAGTTCGTCGTCGTGAATCGCAAGTAGCGGTACTGGGCCAATTTATTGCCGTCGCGGCCCGAATCGTAATCACTGTTCGTACAAATATTGATGGTACTTCCGTCGAGCGGCATCGTGGTGTAGAGCGGCAGCACGTCGCGCGCCTGGTTCGGCGACGTCACGATGCTGTTCTGGCTTGAGCCCCAGATGTCGAGCCCGGTCGTTTCTATGTTTTCGCGAAGCAGCTGCGAGTCGAGGAATGCCTGGTCGGCTGCATTCAGCTGCGGGCGCAACTCCGCTGCAAACGAAAACAGCGTGGTGAACGCTTCGGTATTGCTCTGCGGTCCGGCCATCGTGTCGAAGATGGGCCCGAAGCCTATCGAACTGCTGTCCGTGCCGTCCGTGTTGGTATCGAAGAGATCGTAAAGGAAGGTAGCGACCGACATCTCGTTGAACCAGCCCTGCGGGCCCGAGTTGTTTGTCTCGGTGTTGATGTTAAATCCCGTACCGGAGTTCGTATCGCAATAAATCGGTTCGTCGAGTGCCATAGCCGCCAGTGCCGTAGCCCAGCCTTCACCGAAAGCAAGGCGGGCATCGAGGCTCTGGCCAATCGAGTGAGAGCCACCGATGGAATCGGAGCGCGAGAACACGTCTTCGAAGTAATGCCCCCATTCGTGTATCGAGACGTGATCATCGAACTCCTCCGTATCCGTACTCGCGTCACCGAGCAGGAACAGCGAATCGAGATCGCCGCGGTAAAACGATGACGACAGCTCGCCGGCATCGATATCGGACGGACTGGTAAGCGTGTTGTTGACGCTCCAGAAAGCGTCCATCGGACCGAAGTTCGCCGTAGCGTCAGCGGAAAGGACGAGCAGCATGCCGGAATAGATTGCATCGAGGATGGCAAAAGGGGCTGCCGCGCGCGTGCCGGTGTAGGCAAGTCCTCCCCATCCCGTCGTTGCCGTCACATTACGCACGAGGTTCGCGGCGCCGCCCGAGTTGAACGTTTCCTCATATACGTAGAGCGGGCGGCTGCCGAGCGGTGGCGGGTTAGCCGAGGTATCGACGTTATCGCGAACCTCCACGTCCCAGCTCGGCGCCCCGCTGCGCTTCAACTCGGCGCGTACTCGGACACGCACCTGCCGGTTGGGTGGCACATTGCTAAAGTCATAGTCACCGGTATTCGAGGCCACTATCGAGTCCAGCACACTGCCGGTCGCGTCATCGATGAGCTGTACCGTCGCCGCGCGAATGGGCCGAGTCTGTGTTGAAGCAAAATCCAGTGAGCAGCCGGAACCCAGTACTAGCGGCGGCACGAACTCGTACTGCACCTTGCCCGAGATAGTAACCGCGGTGGCCGCCTGTGACACCGAGACTGCAATCGTGTCGGTAACGGTGGACGTGCCGTCCGTGACGGCCAGCTGGAAGATCAGCGTCTCGCCCGCCGCGCCAACCGCAGGCGACTGGAAACTCGCAAGCGGCTGGTCCGCGTTGCTAATCGTCACGCTGGTGCCGCTCGTTTGAGTCCATGAATAGCTCAAGGTATCGCCGATGTCGCTGTCGGACGCCGACCCGGACAGACCGACCGTGGCCTGTTCTGTGCTTGACTGATCGTTGCCTGCGTTGACGACCGGATCGGTATTGCTAACCCCGTTCACGGCCACGTCGATGGTTGCCGTATTGAAGGCGCCGTTGCCGTCGCCGACACGCAGCTGGAATGTCAGTGTCGTGCTGTTGCCGATACCAACATCCGGGCTCTCGAAACTTGCCTGTGCTGCACTCGCATTGGACAGTATCACTGACGCACCGGCCGTCTGCGTCCAGCTGTAGCTCAGCGCATCGCCATCCGGGTCGCTGCTCGCAGAGCCATCGAGTGTCACCGTCGTCTGCTCGTCGACTACCTGGCTGGCACCCGCGTTGGCGAGCGGCGCCGCGTTCGTGCTGCCGCCGCCCGTAATGCCCGAGCCGCCGCCGCCGCAGGCCGCCAATGCCAGCAGAGAGCCCGCCAACACGAGGTTTGTTCTGATTGACACGGGATTCATGGTTTTTGCGACTACTCCTTACGAACGGCAACGGGCTCGCCCGGCCTGGACCGCTTCTATTCTAACGAGCGAGACTGAACGGGAACAGAACCCCGGGTGTGCGAGTATGGCGACAGTACAAAGTAAAATTCCGCCAGCAGAGTGCGATGCAGGTCCATATTCTCCAGGCCGACTATTGTTAAACTTTGTCCGCCCGGCTACCGCAAGGTTCACAATTTCGGGGTAAAGACGTGTTTCAGGTTGAAACTGCATGAAAAAAAGCAAGATATTGGTGACCGGCGGCGCGGGTTACATCGGCAGCCACGTCGTTCGTCAGCTCGGAGCCGCGGGTGAGTCGGTCATTACGCTCGACAACCTCTCGACCGGATTCGAGGCCGCGGTTACGTCGGGCGAACTTATCATCGGCGATACCGGCAACGCGGCGCTGCTCGGGGATATCTTCACGACGCACGACATCGATACCGTCATGCATTTCGCGGCCCACACGATCGTGCCGGAATCGGTGGCTGACCCGCTGAAGTACTATCGCAACAACACGGCATCCAGCCGAACGCTGCTGGAAGCGGCGGCCAACAACGGCGTGAAGAACATCGTGTTCTCGTCGACAGCCGCCGTGTATGGCATGCCGGATAGCGGCAGGGCCTCCGAGGACTCCCCCACCCGGCCGATCAACCCCTATGGCACGTCGAAACTGATGACAGAGTGGATGTTGCGCGACCTCGCGGCGGCCGGCGGACCCGGCTACGTGGCACTGCGCTACTTCAACGTCGCGGGCTGTGAGCCGAGCGGCACAATCGGCCAGTCGACGCCCAAGGCCACGCTGCTGGTCAAGGTCGCCTGTGAGGCCGCGACCGGGCGCCGGCCCGGCGTTTCGATTTTCGGCACGGACTACCCGACGCCTGATGGCACCGGGCTGCGCGACTACATCCACGTCGAGGACCTTGCCGCGGCACACCTCGATGCGCTGCGCTATTTGCGCGATGGCGGAGCACCTGCGGTGTTGAACTGCGGTTACGGACATGGTTACAGCGTTCGTGAAGTGATTTCGGCGGTGGAAAAAGCCAACGAGGCACCCCTGCGAATTCGGGAAGAACCCCGCCGTGCCGGCGACCCGCCGGAACTCGTCGCCGTTGCGGATCGTGTGCGGGATGTCCTCGGATGGAAGCCCCGCTTCGACGACCTGGACACGATTGTCAAGACCAGCCTCGCCTGGGAACGCAAGATCGCGGCGAAAGACGCCTCGGCATACTGGCGCGCCTGAGGACTATTCGCGGCACGCCGGTGCTACACTTTCGCTATGAGATTTCACCGCCCAAGATCGCTTAACGGACTGATTCTGGTCGGTTTTGGCTTCGTTGCGCTGCCGCTGCTCATCGCGGTGCTCGGGGCGCTTTATAATCTCGACCGCGTCGCCGAACAAAGCGAGCGCCTGGTGACCACCGGCATCTCGGCGGGCGAGAATAATCGACGACTCACCGAGCAGCTCAGCTCGCTGGAGCGCGTCGCACGACAATACCTAGTCCTGCAAAATCCGGACTTCCTGCAATTAATGGCGCAGGACCTTGCCTCACTGGAATCGCAACTCGACGACATGGCGCCGCTGCTCGAGCAAGCGAACGCGACTCGCCTCGCCGCTTCGATTCGCTCTGGCGCTGGCCGAATCATTAATGCGCTGTCCGACACCGGCCTGAGCGAGGAAGAGGCCAAGGCGACCCTCGCCATGTTCACCCCGCTACGGCAGCGCGTCATGCGCCTGACCAGCGCGACAACCGCTTACGTTGACAAGGAGCTCGGCGATCTGCAGGCAACCGCGCGCAACGCACAGCGTTTTTCGGCCTGGCAGGTCGCCGCACTGATACCGGGCACGATCATTCTCGTTTCGATTTTCACCGTGCTGGTCGCGCGCCCCATACGCCAGATCGACAAGGCAATCGGCCAGTTGGGAGAAAGCGGCTTCTCGAAGCCGATTGCGATCAAGGGTCCGACCGACCTCGAACGACTGGGACGCCAGCTGGAATGGCTGCGCGTTCGCCTGCTCGAGCTGGCCCAGGAAAAGAACAAGTTTCTTCGCCACATGTCCCACGAGCTGAAGACGCCGCTGGCCAACATCCGCGAAGGCACCGAGCTCCTGCTCGATGGCTCCGTCGGCAATCTCGAGGGGCCGCAGCGCGAAGTCACCGATATCTTGCGCATGAACGGCCTGAAGCTGCAGCAACTCATCGAGAATCTGCTGTCCTTCAGTGCCTGGCAGGCCAAGAGCGAGGTGTTGTCGCTTTCCGACTTTCCACTGCGCGCGCAGGTGATTGCCGTTGCGAAGTCGCAGCGACTGGCGCTGAAAGCGGCCAATATTCAGCTAAAACTGGAAGTCGACGACATTATTGTGAACGCGGATCAGGATAAAATCCGCACCGTGCTGGATAATCTGTTGTCAAATGCGGTCAAGTTCACGCCTCGCGGAGGCCTGATTACGATTCGGGCCAGCGCCACCCCCGCCAGTTTCTTGCTGGAGTTCGGCGACACCGGGCCCGGCATTCCGGACGACGAAAGCCCGAGAATATTCGAGGCGTTTTTCCAGGGCCGGCGTGAACAGGGCGGACAGGTGGGAGGCACCGGTATCGGATTGTCGGTGGTGCTTGAGTGCATCCAGGCACACGACGGTTCGGTGGAACTAATCGATACGGACGAATTTCCGGGCGCACATTTTCGGATTCACATTCCGCAAAAGCGCGCGGTAAGACAACAGAAGTTGGCAGCGAATGGATAAGTGCTCGCGAAAAAAGCAGGTTCAACGCATCGCCGCGATGGGCGTGATACTGGCCATGGTCGTCGGCTGTACGCAGACGACAGACTGGCTGAAAGGCCGGCGCACAGCCAGGCCAGGCGACACGATCATCCTGGGAGCCCCGGAGGCCGATTCCTACCTTAAGGAGCTGAGCGATCTTGCGGCTGGCGATCCGGCCCGGCAGGCCGAAATATACGCTGACGCCGAGTCGGGCGCCGTCTTGACGCCGGGACCGAATACCGAGTTGCGCTTTGCGCTGGTGCTCGCCACCCCGGGCCACGCGGAATCGGACGCGGAGAAGGCACAGAGCATGCTTCGCGAGGTACTGGC
>JBFELT010000152.1:0-8052 GCA_041552015.1 Woeseiaceae bacterium | reverse complement strand
TGACGCTGTAGGAGCCCACCAGGTTGACCTGGATGACGCGATTGAAATTCTCGGCCGGCCACGGTCCGTCACGGCCGAGCGTCCGGCCTGCGGTTGCGATGCCGGCACAGTTCACGGCCAGCGTAATGCCGCCCATGAACTTGCTGGCTGTGTCGATCGCCGCTCTTACGGAGTCTTCGTCCGCTACATCGGTTCTTACGTAGCTGGCGTTGGCGCCCAGTTGTGATGCGCTTGCCTTTCCCAACTCGTCGTTGACGTCCAGTATGACGACGTGACCGCCGGCGGCAATGACGCGCTCGGCGGTTGCCCGACCCAAACCGGACGCACCCCCGGTGATAACGGCCTTTGCGCTCGATAGTTGCATGCCAGTCTCCTCTAGTGCATTTCGACGGCGATAGCGGTGGCTTCGCCCCCACCGATGCATTGCGTCGCGATGCCGCGCCTGCAACCGCGCGCACGCAGCGCATGAAGCAAGGTCACGGAAATTCGACTGCCCGTCGCGCCGATGGGATGACCCAGCGCGCATGCGCCGCCGTTGATGTTGACCTTGGAATGGTCGAGCCCGACGTCGCGCATAGCGACCATCGTTACAACGGCGAACGCTTCGTTGATCTCGTAGAGGTCGACGTCTTCCGGAGACCAGCCCAGGCTGTCGTGCAGCTTCTTGAGTGCATGGATCGGAGCGGTCGTGAACCAGGCCGGCTGATGCGCAAAGGCGGAATGCCCGACAATCGACGCCAGCGGCTTCAGCTTTCGCTCGCGCGCCTCGGATTCGCGCATCAGGACGACGGCCGCGGCACCGTCGGAGATGGATGAGGAGGTCGCCGCCGTGACCGTGCCGTTCTTCGCAAACGCAGGTCGCAGCGTCGCGATCTTGTCAATGCTGACTTTTCCCGGTGTTTCGTCGCTCTCGACCGTGATGTCGCCGCGGCGATCGTGAATGGTCACCGGCGCTATTTCCGCCGAGAAGGTGCCCCCGGCGACGGCTCGCTGCGCGCGCGTGACGGACTCGATGGCATAGGCATCCATTTCTTCACGCGTGAACTCGTAGTGATCGGCCGTGACCTGGGCGAAGTGGCCCATCATCTGTCCCTCATACGGGTCCTGCAGGCCGTCGTAAAACATGTGGTCCAGTGCTTCCTGGTGCCCCATCCGGTAACCGCTGCGCGCCTTGGGCAGCAGGTACGGCGCGTTGCTCATGGACTCGAATCCGCCTGCCACGACGACGGCTGCACTGCCCGCCATGATCATGTCATGCGCAAGAACGATGGATTCCATGCCGGAGCCGCACATCTTGTTGACCGTGGTACAGGGCACCCCGTCAGGAACGCCTGCCCCGAGCGCAGCCTGCCGTGCGGGCGCCTGCCCCAGGCCCGCCGCCAAGACGCAGCCCATAAGGACCCGGTCGATATCGGCGGCGTCGATGCCTGCCTCCTGAATAGCCGCGCCGATGGCCGCCGACCCCAGCTGCGGGGCCGATGCACCGGCCAGCGCGCCCTGGAAGGCGCCGATCGGCGTGCGTTTGGCCGCGACGATGACTACGGGATCGGAATTCATGATTGCCTCCGGGTAAAGGGCAGCGTCTCGCGCCAGGGATCGGTACTTTCCTGCAAAACGGCATGCGGCGCAATACTACGGATCAGTTAGCCCTGGGTCGTCGGATGCGTCGAGCAGATCGGGTTCGTCGAGCACGGCGAGAATCCGTTGGCGGGCGGTTTCGGCCAGCGCACGGCTGCTTTCGAAATCCGGACCGCCGGGCCTGATGGCGGGCAGAACCTCGAATTTCAGCACTGCCGGCCTCGGCAGCACCTGTCCCGACGGCAACATCTCGCGCGTGCCGCTGATGGCCACCGGCACCACGGGCATATTGCCCCGTACCGCAGCGACAAAGGCACCGGGCCTGAACTGACCGACGCCGGGCTCCTTGCGAAACGTGCCCTCCGGGAAGAACGCCAGTGATTCTCCACCCTGCGCGGCCCTGACAATCTGGCGGGCATCGCGTGCGCTGCGCGAGTGCTTGTTGCGCTCGACGAATTTCGCACCGGCACGGCGCAACAGGAAATGAGCGATCGGAATGTCGCGCATTTCGCCCTTGATCACAAAACTGAAGTGTGCGGGAAGGTATCCTTTGAGAAGCACACCGTCGATGTAGCTGGCATGATTGGCGACAACCACGCAGCTCTCGTCGGGGAGGTTCTCGAGACCGGTCGCGTCGACACGGATGCGCGGCAAAACGAACACCGCTCTCGAAGCGAGGGCCGCCAGCCGCTGGCGACGCTCCGTGCCCGGCACCAGCAATGCCGCGAGCAGGGTGAAGACGACCGCCAGTGCGAAGCACAGCCAGGCAAACAGGCCCCAGAGGGCGTGGACGACGCGTGTGACCCAGTTCACTTTATGTTAACGCCTTGATTAATCTGTGACAGCGGTCACGCCGGCTTGCGTGCATCGACCGCATACTCAGAATCCTTGGAAAATCCGTCGCTTGGCGATTACCCGGTTTGTCCGGTTGGCAAGACGCGCACGAAGAACCGATGACCGGAAGTGCGTATGCTAACAGTCTGTCGACAAAGGTGGCACAGGCGCGGGTTTCGCAGCAAGGGATTGCGCGACAAACAAGTTGGACGTTATGGGCAGCAGCAACAAGAAAAGCACGTCGGAAGAGAAGACGGTGCAACGCTCGGAAGAGCTTGTCGATCGATTCCTTGACGCTATCTGGATGGAGCGCGGGCTGTCGAAAAATACGCTCGGCGCCTACCGTGCCGATCTCATGACGCTGGGGCGCGGACTCTCGGAGATCGACAAGTCGATCGAGCAGGCGAACAAAGCGGATTTGCTGGATTTCATCGCCAAGCGCGTGGAGGGCGGGGCCAAACCGCGATCCACCGCGCGTCAACTGTCGAGCTTCCGCCGTTTCTTCCGCTATATCATGCGCGAGGGCATGCGAGGCTCGGATCCGACGGCCGATATCGACATGCCGCGGATCGGTCGGTCACTGCCGAAGTCCCTGTCCGAAGACGAAGTGGATTCCCTGCTCAACGCGCCGAATACGGACGAGCCGCTCGGTCACCGCGACAGGGCCATGCTCGAGCTCCTGTACGCCACGGGTCTGCGCGTGTCCGAACTCATCAACCTGCGCCAGTCCCAGGTCAACTTCAATCAGGGCGTGCTGCGTATTGTTGGCAAGGGCGATCGCGAGCGCCTGATTCCGCTGGGCGAGGAATCGCAGCGCTGGCTGCAGGAATTCATCGATGGCCCGCGCATGGAGATCCTGCTGGAGCGGCAGACTGACTACATTTTTCCGACGCGCCGCGGCGATCGAATGACCCGCCAGGCGTTCTGGCACATCATCAAACGATACGCAGAGAAAGCCGGCATACGGCAAAAGATGTCGCCGCACAGTCTCCGGCACGCATTCGCCACGCATCTCCTGAATCGCGGCGCGGATCTGCGCGTGGTGCAGATGCTGCTTGGTCACAGCGACCTGTCGACGACCCAGATCTATACCCATGTCGCGCGGGAGCGCCTCAAGGAATTGCACGGCGAGCACCATCCCCGCGGCTAGCGTTGCCGGCCGACAATTCGCGCCGGCGACCGGCAGTTTTGCTAGACTTCCACCATTGCACGGAACCGGGGCCGACAAAGCAGGTCCATTCCCCCATTCGGCAGCTGCCTTTTCAGGAAATGCGTGATGAGTCCTAAGCTCTGTTTTATTTCGAAATCGCTGGCGATGGCGCTGGCAATCTTCCTGTCGGCTACCGTTGCCTGGGCTGACGACGCTGAGCTCGCGGCGGTGCGTGCCAAGATGTCAGACAGGTTCGAGGCTATCGAGCCCGAAAACGTTACGGCCAGCCCGATCGGCGGCTGGTACACAATTCAGCAGGGTTCGATTGTCGCCTACGTTTCCGCGGATGGGCGCTACCTGCTGCAGGGCGACCTGATTGACCTGGAGCAGCAGCTGAACCTGTCCGAGCAGAGCCGCAATCATGCTCGCCAGGAACTGATAGCCAGCCTGGCCGACGATCATGCGATCGTCTTTTCGCCGTCCGAAACCAAGTATTCGGTGACGGTCTTTACCGACGTCGATTGCACCTACTGCCGCAAGATGCACAGCCAGATCAACCAGTACATGGATCAGGGAATCAAGGTTCGTTACGTGCTGTATCCCAGGAACGGACCGGCATCGAAAGCATGGACCAAGTCCGAACAGGTTTGGTGTGCAAAAGATCGCAACCAGGCCCTAACCGACGCCAAGAACGACCGGGCCTTCAAGTCGTCCCAGTGCGATGCCTCCGTCGTCAGCGAGCACTACAGCCTGGGCCGGGACATTGGCCTGAGCGGCACGCCGGCGATCGTGCTGGAAGATGGCACGCTGATCGGCGGCTACCTGCCGCCCGCACAGCTCAGCGCGCGACTGAAGTCATTCGCGGCTGACTGACGCCTGTCAGGAGCGAGAGCGACGCAGTTCGTGGAAATGCACGCCGTTGTTATCGCCACGATCTTCAAAGTACTTCTCTAGCGCAAAGCGGCCACTCTGAAACGCCAGGTTGTCCCACGGGATTTCATGCTGGCTGAACAGGCCGACCTCGAGACTCTCCTCGCCGACACCGTAGTCGCCGACGAGTTTTCCGGAGAAGAACATGTGCACCTGGCCCGCGTCTATCACGTCCACAGCGGCAAACAGGTGACCGAGTTCGACCGTAGCGCAAGCTTCCTCGAGCGTTTCGCGTGCGGCACCGCCGGCCATTGTTTCACCGAGTTCCATGAAGCCCGCCGGCACCGTCCAGTAACCGTAACGCGGTTCGATGGCACGTTTACATAGCAGGACTTTACCGTCGCGTTCCGCAACACAGCCGACGACGATCAATGGATTCTGGTAATGCACGACGCCACAGTCGTCGCAGATCCAGCGTTCATGGGTGTCTTTTTCGGGCGTCCTGCGGCTGACACGGCCGCTACATTTCGAGCAGTATTTCATCATTGTCCAAGGTGGTGCCGGGAGGGGGAATCGAACCCCCACTTCCTTTCGGAAACCGGATTTTGAATCCGGCGCGTCTACCAGTTCCGCCATCCCGGCATGCTGATCCTGGCGGGCCCTGCCGAACATCGCCCGCCTGAAAGGCGCACAGTATATGCGCGCATGTGCATCTGTGCGACCCTTTGCGGTGCGCAGGCATCTAAGAGCTGAGTTATGAGCAAGTTCGCCGACATCAAGATCGATCCGGGCATCGTGAAGCGGGCCGCACGCGGCGACGCTCGCGCGCACGAGATCATCTATCGCTCGTTCGCGACGCCGGTTTACTCGATTTGTCTGCGATTCACGAAAGTGCCCGCGCATGCGGAGGATCTCGTGCAGGAAACCTTCATCGAGGTGATGCGGTCCATTCCTCGGTTTCGCGGCGAGGCAGCGCTCGGCAGCTGGATTCGCCGTATCGCCGTGACCAAGGCGCTGATGTTCCTGCGCTCCGCGTGGACAAAGCGTGGCCAGTCGCTTGCGGACGACTGGCACGATGTGACCGAGGGTGCCGTCGAGAGCCATGGCGTGTCGGCTCGCCCCGATGACGCGATCGATCTCGATGCGGCGCTGGCGAACCTGCCGGACGTCGCGCGAGCCGTCGTGTGGTTGCACGACGTCGAAGGATTTACGCACAAGGAAATAGCAGGGCTGATGGGCAAGACAGAGAGTTTTTCCAAGTCGCAGTTATCGCGCGCATACATGCGCCTGCGACCGATGCTCGAAGTTCCGGAAGAAGACGCCGAGCCGGCCGGGGCTGTCGCGAGGAGTTGCTGAGGTGGACGATGAGACAATGAGCAACGAAGAAATGGGCAAGACGGAAACGGAAAGTACACAAAAGGACGAGGAAATGATTTGCACCTTATCAGCGAATGAGCGCGGTGCATTACAGCGCGAGCTTCGCAGATTGCCGCAGACGATGCCGCCGCGTGCCGTCTGGAACAGGATTCGCGAGCAGGCTGAAGCGGAAGGTCTGTTTCAACACACGTCTGCGCGGACCCGCGGAATGTGGTTCGGAGGCGCAGGCCTGGCGGCGGCGATACTGGCGGCCGTTATGACGATGACGCTGATGCAACCGCAGCTGGAACCGGCTGTCACCGTTCCACAGGGCCTGCCAAGCAACACGGTGGCGCTAACGACACTGCAAACACTGATGGTGCAGTCCAGGCAGATCGAGAATGATCTCAGGTCGTTGCCCGATGAGCCGCGCGTCATGCGGGCCAGCACGGTTGCGACGATTTCCGACCTGGAAGACCGCATTGCCGCGATCGATTACCAGTTGAATGACCCTGACGTGCAGATGACGTCCAGCGACAGAGAGCTGTTCTGGCGCGAACGCGTCAGGTTAATGAATTCGCTGCTGCAGTTGCGTTATGCGCAAGCGCAACGGGCAGCTTTCTAATGCAGGAGTTGCGAACGATGAAAGTACTGAAAGTTGTCCTGCCGCTGGCGGCCGTATTGCTGTTCGCCTCGACGGCTCTCGCGCAGAGTGAGCAAGACGAGACGCTGCGCGCGGCCGAGGCCAGGGAAGCTGAGCTGGATCGACAGCTGCGGGAGGCGGAAGAGCGCATGGCCGAGGCGGCCCGACAGATTGCGGAAATTACCAGCGGCCGGCTGCCGGGCATGGCGCAAATCGAGAGACGTTTTGAATTCTCGACCAAACCGCGCCTCGGCGTTTCGATTGACGGAGAAGGACAGAACGGCCCCGTCGAGGGCGTGGCGATAATCGGCGTGTCGCCGGGAAGCGCTGCCAGCGACGCCGGCCTGAGGGCTGGCGACATCATTACCGCCGTCAACGACGAGTCGCTAAGCGCCGACAGTTCCGATGTGGCGAATCGTCGTCTGCTCGATTTCATGGAGGGCGTCGAGGAAGGCGACGTGCTGAAAGTCGAATACCTGCGTAACGGCAAGGTGGGCTCGGTCGAGGTGGAACCGCGGCGGCTCGAGCGCAACATGTTCGCCTGGCAAGGCGACGGCGGTCAGCACTTCAGGATGCCGCATGCGCCTGGCGCGCCCGACGCAATCAAGGAGTTCAAGATGGACTTCGCCTTTCCATGGGCAGGCAGCGGCCTCGGCGAACTGGAGCTGGTTGAGCTGAACGAAGGCCTGGGCCGCTACTTCGGCACCGACAGCGGCCTGCTGGTCGTCAAGGCGCCGGCCTCCGATGCGTTCGCGATACAGGAGGGCGATGTCATTCAAAGCATTGACGGGCGCGAGCCGAAAGATGTGCGACACGCGATGCGCATCCTGAGCTCGTACCAGGGCGGCGAAAAACTCAAGCTCGGTATCATGCGCGACAAGAAAAAGAAGACGCTCGAGATCGAGATTCCGGCCGACACCCATGGCGCCCTGTTCGAGGAACCGCTCCAGCCGGCGCGTCCGGCCAGGGCGCCCTTGCCGACCAGCGTGCCGCTGCCGACAACGCGTACCTGACGCGACACGGACAGGCAGTCGCGGCACGCAGGGCTGCGACGCCGTCCGGATCCCCGTCGATCAAACGAAACGCGGCGCGCATGGCTTTGCTACCATGCGCGCCCATGTTGATTTCGGATTTCGACTACGAGCTGCCCGCCGAACTGATCGCGCAGTACCCCGCCGCGTCGCGTCGCGACAGTCGCCTGCTCGCCGTAAGGGATGACCTTGAGGACCGGCAGTTTGGCGAGCTTCCGCAGCTGCTCCGTCCCGGTGACCTGCTGGTCTTCAATAACACCCGGGTCATCAAGGCACGTCTCAGGGCCACCAAGGCTACGGGCGGCCGTGCGGAGATACTCATCGAGCGCGTTACCGGACGGCGCAGTGCGCTGGCACACGTGCGGGCGAGCAAACCGCCGAAGCCGGGAGGGCGTCTGCGGCTGGATGGCGCCGGTGAGGCGACGGTGTCCGGTCGGGACGGTGAGTTGTTCGACCTGCGCTTCACGGTCGACCTCATGCCATTCCTCGATAATCACGGCGAGGTGCCGTTGCCGCCATACCTCAACAGGGAGGCCGGCGAGCTTGATGTCGAGCGCTACCAGACGGTATACGCACGGGATCCCGGCGCC
>JBFELT010000151.1:0-8114 GCA_041552015.1 Woeseiaceae bacterium | reverse complement strand
GATGTTGAGCGCGGTAACCGCTGCGATCTGGTTAAGCAGTTTCATGAGAGTCCCCGGTGTCCTGGTGCATCTTTCGGCATGAATTCAGTCGCGGCAGCACGAGAGCAGACCTCAGCCGCGCGCCAGCGCATCGACGATCGACAGCCGCATCGCCTTCAGCGCCGGAAAAAGGCCGGCAAAAATACCGGCGCCGACCATGATCGCGGCCGCGATGAGCATCGCCTGGGGTGACAGGTATATGCCGGGCAATGTGGCGCCCATCGACTGCGCCGCGCCCTGCACGATCACCCATCCGATGGCAAGACCGAGCAAGCCGCCCATTACAATGATAAGGATCGATTCCGACAACACGATCCCCAGGACCGCAACGTCGCCAAAACCGACCGTCTTGAGCACGGCCAGTTCCGGTATGCGTTCGCGGACGGACTGCGACATGGTGTTGCCCGCGACCAGCAGCAGCGTGAAGAACACGGCGCTCAGAATCAGCTGCACGATCAGCGCGATGTTGCCGAACTGTTTCGCGAAGGACGCCGCAAACGCGGCCTCGGTGCTGGTTTCGGTTTCGTTGGGTGAGTTGGCGAACTGTTCGTCGACCGCGTTGGCGACCTCGACGGGGTCGGCGCCTGGCGCAATGCGCAGGATGTACCAGCCCGCTGTGCCCTTGCCGAAAGCGCGCGCCTCCTCGAAGTAGTCGTAATTAAAAAGCATGTAGGCGGTGCTGCCGCGCGGATCGTCCGTACGGAAGGTGCCTTCCAGGTCGAACTCCCAGCTGCGACCGCCATCGGCTTTCGTCCAGATCGTGGCCTGGATCGGAATACGGTCACCGACCTTCCAGCCGAATTTTTCCGCGAGTTCGTGACCGACCACCGTGCCAATACGATTTTTCGCAAAGCTCTCGAGTTGTTCCGGCGCGATGATCAGCTCCGGGTACAGCTTGAAATAATCCTCTGCGTCGACCGGGAATTGAGCGAACTGATTGCGCGGATCCTGGTAGTAGCCGCCGAACCAGGAGGCATGCGTGACAGCCGCCACGCCCGGCGTCGACGCAATACGGGCCTGGTAGCTGATTGGTAGTGGGTTGATCAGCGAGATCTTGTTTAGCACGACAAGCCGTTCGGCGGAGGAGACATCCTCGCCGGAGCGGAACGCAAAACCGATCGCATTCAACAAGGCGAACAGCAGGAACGCGACCAACACCGACAGCACGGTCAGGGACGTGCGGATTTTCTTGCGCCAGGCATTTTTCCAGATGAGGCCGAAATACTTCATGCCGCCGTCCTGACTTCCAGTTTGCCTTTGTCCATGTGCAGCGTATGCCGGGCGTACTCGGCCGCCTGCGCATCATGCGTCACCATGATGATGGTCTTGCCGTGCTCGGTGTTGAGTACCTTCAACAGGTTCAGGATCTCGTCAGCCGTAGCGCGGTCCAGGTCGCCCGTCGGCTCGTCGCAGAGCAGCAGTTCGGGGTCGGAGACGATGGCTCTCGCGATAGCAACGCGCTGCTCCTGGCCACCGGACAGTTCGCGTGGACGATGTTTGGCGCGATCGGCCAGACCGACAATTTCGAGCGCGATCCCGGCGCGTCGGGCACGCTCCTTGCTCGACATGTTGGTCAGCAGCAATGGCAATTCGACGTTCTTGCGTGCCGTAAGAACGGGCAGCAGGTTGTAGAACTGGAAAATAAAGCCGACATGCGTCGCCCGCCATTTGGAGAGCTGGCTATTGCTCATGGATGACAGCTCGGCGCCGCCCACGTTGACCGTACCGGCGGTCGGCTTGTCAAGCCCGCCGAGCAGATTGAGAAGGGTGGTCTTGCCGGAGCCGGATGGCCCCATCAATGCGAGAAAGTCGCCTTTATCGATCGTCAGGTCGAGTTCGTGCAGCACGTCAACCCGCTCCTTGCCTTTTCTGATAGACGCGGCTGACGCCGTTCAGCCTGGCCAGTATTTCTGTCATGTTCTACCCCTGCTATTTTGTCGTAACTTCCTGACCCGCACTGAGTGCGGCGGCCGCCGAGCGAACGATGGTGTCGCCCGGCTGCAGTCCTTCCAGTACCAGTACCCGTTCGCGATCCGCGGGGCTGCCCAATTCGATTCGGCGGCGTTCGACCCTGTCATTGGCGACCCGCCAGACAAAGTCGCCGTCGGCATCCTGCCTGAGCGCCGTTCCCGAGATCAGCACGCCCGGCTGTTCGCCACCGGTCTGCGGCGGCGCCTCGCTGCCGAGAAACGCCACCTTGACGCCCATGTCCCGGAGGATGCGCTCGTCGCGTTCGCGAAAGCCGATACGAACGCGCACCGTGGCTTTCTGGCGATCCGCCGTTGGCACGATCGCGATAACGTCCGCTGGAATCTGCCACTCAGGGTACGCATCCAGCGTTGCGCTGACGGCCTGCCCGGGCTTCACCCGCTGTATATACGCCTCGTTGACGTCGACTTCGATCTCGAGCGAATCCATGTCGACGATCGTACAGATTCCGGTGCGTGTGAACCCACCGCCGGCCGATATGGGCGATATCATCTCGCCGGGTTGAGCGTTCTTCGACACCACCATGCCGCCGAAAGGAGCGCGTATGGTCATGTCATCGAGCGCATCCTGCGCCAGCGCGAGGCCCTTTTCAGCGACCGTCACGTTATCGCGGCCGGTCGCGAGACGCGCCGCCAGGGCATCGTAACCGGCCTCTGCCTCGTCCACGCTGGAGGTGCTGACGAGTTTTCGCGCCACCAGCTCGCGCAGCCGATCGCGCTCCAGGCGCGCGGCACGCAGTTGCGCTTCGATCTCCAGGAGCGCGGCGCGCGCGGACTGCAATTCCGCGGCGGACAGCGCCAGCCTTGCCCGCTGCGTGCTGTCATCGAGTCTCGCGACGACCTGGCCGGCCTCGACGCTCATGCCTTCTTCGATCAGTACCTCGATCACCTTGCCGGTAACCTCCGAGGACACGGTTGCTTCGCGGCGGGCGGTTACGTAACCGGAGGCATCGAGCACGCTGCTGGCCGCCGCGGCACTCGGCGGGCGTCGGGCGATTTCGGTCTCGACCTCGACGGCGCCGTTCATGTTGGAGAGCAACAGCCAGACCACGGCGACGATGGCGAGCAGGGCGATGACCAGTACCGGCAACAGCCAGCCGCGTCCGCCGCCATCGGCGGAGTGACGATCGATCTTGAGTTCGCTGAGGCGATCAGCCGGTTTTGCCATTGTTATTCACGTTATTGATGGCCAGTGGCACATTCTAGCAGCTGGAGAGTGGCGGATTCGACGACGAGACGAGCTGTGACGATCCGGTGGCGCCCGCGTGCGTCCTCAAACGTTAAGCAGCAGGTGCTCGCGCTCCCATGGGCTGATTTCGCGGTGGAACAGGCGCATTTCCTCGCGCTTCACTTCACCGTAGATCATGCAGAACTCCTGCCCCAGGACCTGGTGAACGTCGGTGGCTGCCTCGAACAGGGTCAGCGCTTCATCCATGGTGGTGGGAATGGACCAGGCCTCGTCGTCCAGCTCGCCGGCGGCCGGCTCGCCCGGCTTGATCTTTTTCATCATGCCAAGGTAGCCGCAAGCGAGCCCGACCGCGATGGCGAGGTAGGGATTGCAGTCGACGCCAACCACGCGGTTTTCCAGGCGGCGGTCCTGCGGCGACGAGTTGGGCACGCGCAGCCCGGTGGCGCGGTTGTCATAGCCCCAGGCGAAATTGGTGGGCGCGCTGGAAGTCTCGCCCTCGAAGCGTCGATAGCTGTTGACGTAGGGTGCCATCAGCGGCAGGGATTGCGGCAGGTACTTCTGGCTGCCGCCGATGAAGTGCAGGAAGCGCCTGCTGACCTTGCCGCTTGTATCGCTGAAGATGTTCTTGCCGGTCGCGATGTCGACGACGCTCTGGTGAACGTGCATGGCAGAGCCGGGCTGGTCACGCATGGGCTTGGCCATGAAGGTAGCGAACATCTGGTGGTTCAGGGCCGCTTCGCGAATGATGCGTTTGAAGTAGAAGACCTGGTCTGCCAGCAATACCGGATCGCCATGCGTCAGGTTGATCTCCACCTGGCCAGCGCCGTCTTCCTGGATGACGGTATCGATGGCCAAACCGGCGTCCTGCGCGAAATCGTAAATGGTATCGATCACCGGCCCGTAGTCGTCGACCGCCGACATCGAGTAGGACTGGTTGCCGGCCCGTCGTCTTCCGGTTCGCCCGACCGGTGCCTGGATAGGTTCATTGGGATCCAGGTTGGGCTTGATCAGGTAGAACTCGAGCTCGGGAGCAACCACTGGCTTCCAGCCCTGCTGTGCATACAGAGCCACGACCTCCTTGAGGACCTGGCGTGGTGCGATGGCGACCGGCTTGCCGTCGCGGGTGTACAGGTCGTGAATGACCTGCAGGGTCGGCGTCTTGGCCCAGGGCACCGCTTTGGCCGTTGCCATATCCGGCTTCAGCACCAGGTCGCCTTCTGCCCACTGGTTGTCGATGTCCATTTCCACGTCCGCGCCCGTGACCGTCTGGTAGAAGATCGAAACGGGCAGGTAAGTTTCATGCTGCGGGTTGAACTTGCGTGCCGGCATCGCTTTGCCGCGAGACATGCCGGCGAGATCAGGCACGATGCATTCGACTTCATCGACATCGTGGCCGTCGCGGTAGATCTTGAAGGCCTCCGGCAGGTCTTCCAGCCATTCCTGATCGTCTTTCTTCATGGAGCGCTCCGATGCGGGTCTCACACTGCGGCCGCTGATAGTAACCGCTTCAACAGAACATCACTACGACGTCGTCGGCCGGTCAGGGTGCGATCAGTACCGGCCGCGAAGACGGCTGGGAAACTAGCGCCGCCGCAACCCCGCCGTCCTGCCACTTGCGCGCCATGAATGCCGGTAACTCCTTGATATAAAGGGTCCTGTAGGATTTTTCCGCGTAACCCGGAGCGCTTGCCGCCCGCGTTAGCAAGTGGGTTCCCAACGCGGGGAAGGATCGGCGGGGCGGCTGGTCCGGCCAGTCGGGTCGTGCTGCCTTTGGCCGGCGGGCCGATGGAATTATTCGGACAGACCGGGGGTCTACAAAAAGGCCATGTTCCGACTTATGTTAACAAATGTTAGGTCTGTCACACTCTCGATCCGCGAGTACGGGTAGCCTTAACCGGCACATCCAGAAATTGAATTGGCGCCGGAAACGGACCTATTGCTGAAATGATTCAGGTAGCAGGCAGAAACGGAAACTTCGACTTACAAGTTCACTAAGACAGTTTTGCTAACGCAGGAGTATTGTTATGAGTATCTTCGGTACCTACCAGTCCCGCTTTGAAGATACAAAACAAGAAGAATACAGCCTCGAAGAATACCTGGACATATGCAAGAAAGATCCATCGGCCTACGCGTCCGCAGCCGAACGCCTGCTGCTTGCTATCGGCGAGGCCGAACGCATCGACACGGCCAAGGATCCGCGCCTCTCGCGTATCTACTCGAACAAAGTCATCAAGCGCTACAAGCCCTTCACCGATTTCTACGGCATGGAAGAATGCATCGAGCAGATCGTGTCGTTCTTTCGGCATGCCGCTCAGGGTCTCGAAGAGAAAAAGCAGATTCTGTACCTGCTCGGCCCGGTCGGCGGCGGCAAATCGTCACTGGCGGAAAAGCTCAAGGAGCTGATGCAGAAGCAGCCGATCTATGCGCTCAAGGGATCGCCGATCCAGGAGTCGCCGCTAGGACTGTTTAATCCGCAGGAGGACGGCAAAATCCTCGAAGAGGAGTTCGGCATTCCCTTGCGCTACCTGCAGGGCATCATGTCGCCCTGGGCCTCGAAACGGCTGCGGGAATTCAATGGCGACATTCGCCAGTTTCGTGTCGTAAAACTGCGTCCGTCGATACTGAATCAGGTAGCGATCGCCAAAACGGAGCCGGGTGACGAGAATAACCAGGACATTTCCTCGCTCGTCGGCAAGGTGGATATTCGAAAGCTGGAGGAATTCAAGCAGAACGATCCGGATGCCTACAGTTTCTCGGGCGGCCTGTGCCATGCGAACCAGGGCATCCTCGAATTCGTCGAGATGTTCAAGGCGCCTATCAAGGTTCTGCATCCGCTTCTGACCGCCTCGCAGGAAGCCAACTACAACGGCACCGAATCGATTGGCTCGATTCCGTTCGAGGGCGTAATACTC
Source organism: Woeseiaceae bacterium (assembly GCA_041552015.1). Classification (GTDB taxonomy): domain Bacteria; phylum Pseudomonadota; class Gammaproteobacteria; order Steroidobacterales; family Woeseiaceae; genus UBA1847. The sequence continues at coordinate 1,986 of JBFELT010000151.1, read as the reverse complement.
GCGCATTCCAACGAAGCGGAATGGCAATCGTTCAAGAACAACCGAAATAACGAAGCGTTCATCGACCGTGTCTGCATCGTAAAGGTGCCTTATTGCCTGCAGGTGACCGAGGAAGTCGAGATCTACAAGAAACTCCTGCGCAACAGCTCGCTGTCGGATGCGCCATGCGCACCGGACACCCTGAGAATGCTCGCTCAGTTCCTGATCCTGACGCGTATCAAGGAGCCGGAGAACTCCAGTATCTATTCGAAACTCAGGATCTACGACGGTGAAAACCTCAAGGATGTCGATCCAAAAGCGAAGTCGATACAGGAGTATCGCGACAATGCCGGCGTCGACGAGGGCATGGACGGCCTGTCCACGAGATTCGCTTTCAAGATCCTCTCCAAGGTATTCAATTTCGACCCCGATGAAACCGCGGCCAACCCGGTGCATTTGCTGTACGTCCTCGAAAAACAGATCGAGCAGGAGCAGTTCCCGGAAGATACGCGGGATCGCTATATCAACTTCATCAAGGAATACCTGACGCCACGCTACGTCGACTTCCTCGGCAAGGAAGTGCAGACGGCCTACCTCGAATCGTATTCGCAATACGGCCAGAACATCTTTGACCGTTATATTACCTACGCCGACCTCTGGATCCAGGACCAGGATTTCCGCAACCCCGAAACGGGCGAAATCCTCGATCATGTTGCGCTGAACGACGAGCTGGAGAAAATCGAGAAGGCCGCGGGCATCGCAAACCCGAAGGATTTCCGCCACGAAGTCGTGAACTTCGTACTCCGGGCGCGAGCCTCGAACGCGGGCAAGAATCCGGCCTGGACCAGCTATGAAAAGCTTCGCCTGGTCATCGAAAAGACGATGTTCTCGAGCACCGAAGACCTGCTGCCCGTCATTTCCTTCAACCCGAGGGCATCGGAAGACGAGCAGAAGAAGCACGAGGATTTCGTGCATCGACTGATGGAGTACGGATATACGAACAAGCAGGTCCGGCTGTTGTCCGAGTGGTACCTGAGAGTCCGAAAGTCGCAGTAGTCTGTCATGGCGCTGCAAATCATCGATCGTCGCCAGCAGGGGAAACAGAAGAGTGCGGTCAATCGACAGCGCTTTCTGAAACGATTTCGCAAGCACATCAAGAAGGCTGTCACGGATGCCGTCAGCAAGCGCAGCATCACCGACATGGAGCGTGGCGAGGAGATCTCCATCCCCAGGAAGGATATTTCCGAGCCCGTTTTTCATCATGGTCGGGGTGGCAGTCAGCGAAGGGTGCTGCCCGGTAACAAGGAATTCATTCGCGGCGATCGAATCGACCGGCCAAAGGGCGGCAGCGGCGGAGGCGGTGGCAAAGCCAGCAACCAGGGCGAGGGCATGGATGACTTCGTTTTCGAAATCAACCAGCAGGAGTTCCTGGACTTCGTGTTCGAGGACCTCGAGTTGCCCAACCTGGTGCGCAAACAACTCAAGGATTCGGATGCCTATAAGCTCGTCAAAGGTGGCTATACCCACGAGGGTATTCCGGCGCGGCTGAACGTGGTGCAATCGCTGCGCGGCGCGAAAGCACGGCGCATTGCGCTCGGCGGCGCCATCCGTCGTGAAATCAAGGCGCTCGAGGACGAGCTCGAGTCGCTGCAGGATGACGCCGAAGAGCGCCGCTCGGAAATCGTCAACAAGCTGGACCGCGCGCAGCGCCGCCTCAATCAGATTCCGTTTCTCGACGACTTCGATCTGCGCTACAACAACATGATTCGCCAGCCGACCCCGACCACCAGCGCGGTCATGTTTTGCCTGATGGATGTATCCGGGTCGATGACCCAGGACATCAAGGATCTGGCCAAGCGTTTTTTCGTGCTGTTGCACATGTTCCTGAAGCGCCACTACGGCAAGATCGACGTGGTCTTCATTCGGCATCACACCAAAGCCGAGGAGGTGGACGAACAGGAGTTCTTCTACTCACGTGAGACCGGCGGAACGGTCGTCTCGAGTGCG
>JBFELT010000150.1:0-8150 GCA_041552015.1 Woeseiaceae bacterium | reverse complement strand
CGGCGATCGCGGGGGTATCCCAGTCGCTCGGACAGTGCTCCCGTCACGCGGGACCGAGGTTCGCAAACTCGCTTGGTGAGACATCCGCGCACTCGCACCGCAATCAACTCGCACCGCAATCTAACAGACAGGCCAGCGGCCTTTATACGTGCTCCAGCAGCAGCTGCACGGCTTCGGCGGCGACGCGCTTCATCGGTTTTCCATCGATCGGACTCATGGGCGCCTGACGAATGCCGTCGACCGGAAACACCGTTACCTGGATTGCGCTGTTGCTGTGATGGAATTCGAAACCGGCATAGGTTTCGACGCGGTCGCGGCGGCTTTTCAGGCGGCGCTCGTAGGGCCGATAGCTGATGCCCATTTGCGAGAGTTCCATCGCCACCGCTTCGGCGCTGTCCGCGAAAACGTGCAGGTTGACGGCCGAATTCTCGTCCGCGGTGCCGACGAGCACGGGGCCGACGAGTCGCGGAGTGAACGACACCAGCAGCTCCATGGCGGAGAGGGCCGCCATCCGCATGAGGCGCAGGTGGTCGGCATGGGATTCGCGGCCGAATATCTCCAGGTGTTCGGCGACGGCCGCCTCGATCTCCGTATTGCCCGGCAGTGCGCCGCGACTCATGATGCCCAGGCGATCCGCGGCCTTCTGCTTCGCGAGGCGGTAGTCGCGAACCCCGTGATCGACAATGATTCTTGCCGCCTCCTGCGCGACGAGCTTGCGCGCTCGCTCACTGTCGCTGTTCTTCTGCCTGGCCATCGATCAGGGGCTCCTTCCCGTTTCTAAAAGAGCGACTCGTCGTTTTCCTCGTCAGCCTCTTCCCCGGGTGCCGGGTCTATGCCCGCCGCATCGTTGAAGATGTCGGGTAACTCGTCGACGATCTCGCAGGTCGGCACGTTATCGGCCATGAACACCTCGAAAATACCGCTGCGCTGACCGGCACGCGCCGGACAGCCGGATACGGGATCGATCTTGACCGAGACGATTCCTTCCGGCATCGGCATCTGGTTCTCCGGGACACCGGCGAGCGCCAGCCGAGAGAAATTGATCCATATTGGCAGCGCGGTCCGCGATCCTTCTTCGCCGGGACCCAGTGGCAGATCGTCGTCGTAGCCGACCCAGACGATACTGGCCAGGTCACCGTTGAAGCCGCCGAACCAGGCGTCCCGACGGTCGTTCGAGGTGCCGGTTTTTCCGGAAAGGTCCCGACGTCCCAGCACCAGCGCCTTCCGGCCCGTGCCGCGTCGTATGACGTCGCGCATCATGTCCTGGACGATATACATGTTTTGCGGACTGACGGATTGTGGCGCCGCGTTGATGCCGGCAAAGAGCTGCGGCTCAATGCTGGCATCCGGCCGGTAATCCATCGCGACGTCGGCCATTTCCTCGAGGGTCATCGCGGCTGCCGGGGCAGGCTCGAAAAAGTCGGCCTCCTCTCGTGCAACGCACGCATCGCAGACAACCGCAGGTTCCGCGCGGTACAGGACCTCACCCTCGGGCCCATAGATCGCATCGATGACGTAGGGTTTTATCGCGTGGCCGCCGTTGGCAATGGTGGCATAGCCCTGCGCCATATCGAGAGGCGACGCTGCGCCGCCGCCCAGTGCCAACGAGCCATTGCGTGGCAGCGCGTCGTCACCGAAGCCGAACTTCCTGATGTGGCGCACGGCATTGCCTACGCCGGTCTCGAACAACAGCAATCGGACCGAGACCAGGTTCATCGATCGGACCAGCGCTTCGCGCATGCGCGTCGGACCGTAGAAGCGGCCGCTGTAATTGATCGGGCGCCAGACAGCCTCGAGTTCCGAGGAATTGATGACGACCGGCGCATCCAGGATTACGGTGGCCGGCGTGTTGCCGTATTCCAGGGCCGCCGAATAGATAAACGGTTTGAAAGACGAACCGGGCTGACGATAAGCCTGTCGCGCGCGGTTGAACTTGCTCATCGTGAAGTCGAAGCCGCCCGTCAGGGCGCCGACGGCGCCGTCGTAGGGGTCCAGGGATACGACCGCGCCCTGGGCCTCCGGAACCTGTGCCAGTGCCCAGCCGCCACTGCTGGTCGGCATCACGTATATAAGGTCTCCGACAGACAGCACGTCACTCGCTTTCTCCGGCGCCGGTCCGGTCGTCTCGCGATCGACAAACGGCTTGGCCCACTTGATGCCGGACCACGGCAGCGTCGCTTCCACTCCGCCGCTGAATACGATGCTTGCCGTATTGTTTTCGGCAACGGCCCTGACCAGTGCCACCGACAGACCGCCGGGCGCATACTGTTCGAGCGACTCACGAAGCTCGATCGGCCATTCCTCGAACGGGGACCCCAGCAGCGCCTCGTCGTAACCCGTTGACGCGATCGGACCCCGATAGCCGCGTCGCCTCGTGAACTCGAGCAGGCCGTTTCTCAACGCGTAGTTGGCGGCGTTCTGCAGGCGCGAGTCCAGGCTCGTGACGACCTGGTAACCGCCGGTATAGGTGTCCTCGCCGTAACGCCGCAGCATTTCGCTGCGCACCATCTCCGCGATGTAGGGCGCGTTCAACTCGATGGCGGCACCGTGCAGCTGCGATTCCATCGGCAAGGCCAGCGACTGTTCGTACAGCGCATCGTCAATATAGTCGAGGTCATGCATGCGGCCGAGCACGTAGTTGCGCCGCACCGTCGCGTTGGCAGCACTGAATACCGGGTTGTAACGCGAGGGCGCCGGCAATACACCGGCAAGCGTCGCGGCCTCTGCCGCGTTGATGGCCTGCAGCGGCTTGTTGAAATACACCTGTGCGGCGGCGGCGACGCCGTAGGCGCGTTGTCCGAAAAACATCTTGTTCAGGAACAGCGCCATGATCTGTTCCTTGGTGAATTCCTGCTCGATCTTGTAGGCGAGAAACGCCTCGCGAAGCTTGCGCGTGAACAGCTGTTCGCGTGTCAGGAAGTAGTCCCTGGCGAGCTGCTGCGTCAGCGTACTGCCGCCGCCGCTGATCTCGCCGCTCTGCAGCATCCTTGCAAAGGAGCGCAGAATGCCCTGGTAGTCGATCCCGGGATGCTCGAAGAAGCGCCGGTCTTCAGCCGATATAAACGCATGCACAACATGCGGTGGCAGGTCGTCGAAACTCACGAGGATGCGCCGCCTCTCACCGATCTCGGAAATCAGGTAGCCGTCGCGACTGAATATGCGCAGCGGGATTTGCAGCGGGATGTCGCGAATGGTTTCCGCCCGGGGCAATCCGGGCTCGACGAAATAATAGGCGCCGATTACGGCCGCAACCCCGCCGATCGCCCCGGTGGTGCCCAGCCCCACCAACAGGACCAGGCCGCGCAGAATACGGCGCCGCCGTTTGTGACGTAGATTCTTGTTTGTTTTCGGTGCTTTATGCATAGTTGCTGGCGTTTTCCGCCGAATATCCTGAATTCCCGGGGGCTAGCCGACCCTAGTAGAGAGTATTGTCGTGGTCGCCAGGTGCCGGAAATATGGCTTTTCGGGGGCAAGGGCCCGGGCTGTTGAAGATTGGCGGCCGATGATAGACGCGCATTGCTGAATGCTGCAATAACGAGTCTCATCCACAGGCGCCGACTGGTTCACGGAATGTTGGCTGATGAGGGCAGTACTATAGGGATCGGTGGATCGTGAGCAAAGTCACGTTTTAATTAACATTTTATTGATATATAGTTAAATCGACTTGCTCAGGTCCAAACTACGTTTGACTCGCAACTTACCGACTTAGAAGGAAAAAAACGTGCTATTTGGCAATAAGAAACCGCCATTGCTGGGCCTCGATATCACGACATCGTCGGTCAAATTGATAGAGCTGTCGCAGAGCGGAAAGCGCTATCGGGTCGAGTCCTATTCAGCTGAGCCCACGCCCCCCAGTTCGGTCAGCGAAAAAGCCATTGTCGATGCGAAAGCCGTCGGCGAGGCAATTCGTCGTGCCGTAAAACGCGCAGGGGCAAAGGCGAGCGACGTGGCTGTCGCGATAAGTGGTGATGCGGCCATCACCAAGGTCATTCAGATGCCGTCGAGCCTTTCCGCGAGAGACCTCGAGGGACAGGTCGAAATCCAGGCAGACCAGTATATTCCGTTCCCGATGGAAGAGGTCAGCTTCGACTACGAAGTCATCGGCCCCAACGAAAAGGATCCGGAACTGCTGGACGTGTTGCTGGTAGCAACGCGAACGGAGAATGTGGAGCAACGCCAGTCGGCGGTCAGGGCAGCGGGGCTCGAAACCCACATTGTCGACGTCGAGGCCTTCGCTCTCGAAAACGCCTGTCGGCTTCTGAGCCACCAGATTCCCGACGGCGGTATCGGCCAGGCGGTTGCCGTCGTCGACATCGGCGCGAGCAGCACGACCTTCAGTGTGCTCTACGACCTCAAGGTTGTTTACACGCGTGACTTTAACTTTGGCGGGCAGCAGCTGACCGAAGAAATCATGCGCACCTACGGCCTGTCGATGGAAGATGCCGGCCGTGCGAAGAAGCAGGGCGGCCTGCCGAGTAACTACCAGCCCGAAGTGCTGGAGCCTTTTATCGATGACATGACGCAACAGGTCAGTCGTTCGCTGCAGTTCTACCTTGCCTCTGGCGGCGGCCGGGAGCAGCCGGACATGATTCTCGTCTGCGGCGGTTGCGCCAATATCCCGGGTATTGCCGACGTCATCTCCAGCCGCGTGGGAATACCGACCGAGGTTGGCGATCCGCTCGGACAAATGAAGATTTCATCTAAGGCTAAATCACAGGGTGTCAGTAAAGATGCAACAGCATTGCTTACCGCCTGCGGCCTTGCACTAAGGAGCTTCGACTAATATGCCGAGGATTAATCTACTCCCGTGGCGCGAGGAAGAACGCAAGAAGCGTCAACGAGATTTTGGTGTTGCCGCGGGTGGCGCCGTCGTCGCTGGAATTGCACTTGTAATGGCCACGATATTCGCTTACTCGCAAATGATATCCGACCAGAAAAGCAGGAATCAGCGGCTCACCAACGAAATCGTCGAGCTTGAAAAAAGCATCAAGGAAATCGATGGTCTTGAGCGCCAGAAAGAGCGCCTGCTGGCGCGCATGGAGATTATCGAGGAGCTGCAGAAAAGTCGGCCCGAAATCGTACATCTTTTCGACGAGCTGGTCCGTCAGCTTCCCGAGGGCGTCTACCTGACCGGCATGAAACAAACCGGCTCGCGCGTTGAAATCCGCGGCGTGGCACAGTCCAGCACGCGCGTATCGGCGCTGATGCGCCAGATCGACGCGTCGGAATGGCTGGGCGATCCGGAGGTCGAGCGAGTCGAGACCACGCAGTCCGGGGCGTCCCGCCAGGCCCAGTTTGTTCTCTACCTCAGACAGAAGAGATCGGCCGCAGAGACGGAGGAGGCAGAATGAATCTTGTCGAAGAACTTCGGACTCTGGATGTCAATGACGTCGGCCGCTGGCCGCTGGTCTTCCGCGTAGCCGTCATAGCGGTCGTATTCCTGCTGGTGCTCGGACTCGGCGTGTACTGGTTCATCGTCAAGGACAAGGCTCCACAGCTCGAGCGCGTGCAGAAAGAAGAACAGGAACTTCGTGTCACCTTCGAGAGCAAGCAGCGCAAGGCGGCGAACTACGACGCCTACAAGGCGCAGCTGTCCCAGATCGAACAGTCGTTCGGCACGATGCTGAGGCAGCTGCCGGGTGAAACCGAGATCCCGAGCCTGATCGTGGATATCTCCCAGACGGGCCTCGCGGCGGGTTTGCAGGAGAAGCTGTTCGTGCCGCGCGGAGAGGTGCCGAAAGACTTCTATGCCGAGAAGCCGATTTCGATTCGCCTTACGGGCAGCTACCATGAGATCGGCAATTTTGTCAGCGGTATTGCGGCACTGCCGCGAATCGTCACGCTGCATGACATCAACATTACGCGTGACGACCAACAGACCTTTGACAAGCTCAGCATTGAGGTCACGGCCAAGACCTACCGTTACCTTGACGAGGAGGCAAACTGATGCGCGCTTCCCTGTTAATCAGAAAATCCGTAATCGTGTTCCTGTCGACCTGCATGCTGTCGGCCTGCAGCGGCGACATGGACGATCTCGACAAGTACATCAACGAAATCAAGGCAAGGCCGGGCGGTCGAATCGAGCCGCTCCCCGAGATTACCCCGTACGAGGTCTTCACCTACGTTGCCGACGCGCAGGGCCTGCGTTCGCCGTTCGTGCCGGACACGCCACAGGCTTCAGGCAGTTCCGGCGGAGCACGACCGGATCGCGATCGCAGCCGCGAGTACCTCGAGAGTTTTCCCCTGGATTCGCTGGGGATGGTTGGAACACTCGACATCGGCGGTACATTATTCGGTCTGGTACGGACTTCCGACGGTTTGATCCACCGCGTCGTTCCCGGTAACTACCTCGGGCAAAATGACGGACGAATCACTGAAATTTCTGAATCACAAATCGCCCTGGTGGAAATTATTTCTGACGGAATCGGCGGTTATATCGAGAGAGATGCCGCGGTCGGTCTTGCGGACTGACACCTGAATGGAACTGGGAGTAATTGGAATGATGCTCAAAATCGAACCGACGGCCGGTCGTCGCACACTGGTGCTAAAACTGGCCGCAATGGCACAGGCAGCGTTGCTGCTTTTCTGGGGCGTTAGCGCAAGCGCACAGGAAAGTAACCGACTGCAGGACATTCAGGTGCAGAGCCTGCCTGGTCAGCGCGTTGAACTGAAGCTGGTCATGAGTGACGTGGCGCCCGAGCCACTGGCGTTCACGATCGACAGTCCCGCGCGGATTGCACTCGACCTGCCGAACACGACGCTGGGCCTGAGCTCGCGTCGGCGTGACGTCAATCTCGGTCCCCTGGACACGGTGCTGACGGCAGAGGCCAATGGCCGCACGCGCGTCGTCCTCAACCTGGACTCGATGGTCGAATACCAGACGAGCCGCAGTGGCAACACTATAACGGTCGTCCTCGGCGAGAGTGGCGACTACAGCGCTGATACCACCCAGTTCGCCAGCGCACCTGCAGCCACGAGCCGTTCCTATGCCGCCCCGGGCAGCCGGGCGATATCCAGTGTCGATTTCCGTCGCACCCGCGATGGCGGCGGCCGCGTCATCGTCAACCTCACGGATCCCTCGACGCCGGTTGATATTCGACAGGAAGGCGGACGCGTCGTCGCGATCTTCAAGGATACGAGCCTTCCGGCCGAACTGATGCGCCGGCTCGATGTCATGGACTTCGCCACACCGGTTACAACGGTCGATACCTTGCGCACAAATCTCGACACACGCATCGTCATTTCCGCCGACGGCAAGTATGAGCAGCTTGCCTATCAGTCGGATAACGAGTTTTCGATCGAAATCAATCCCGCTGCGGAAGACAGCGCAGAAGAATCCAGCCTGTTCTCGGAGACCAAAGAGTACGAAGGCCAGCGCCTGACGCTGAATTTCCAGGACATCGAGACGCGGGCGGTACTGCAGCTGCTGGCCGAAACGTCCGGCAAGAACATCGTTGTTTCCGATACGGTTTCGGGCAGCGTAACGCTGCGTCTGCGCAACGTCCCGTGGGACCAGGCCCTGGATATCGTCATGACGACCAAGGGTCTGGATATGCGACAGAACGGCAACGTGATCATCGTTGCACCGGCCGAGGAAATTGCGGCGCGCGAGACGGCGGACCTGGAGGCGAAACTAGCCATCAGCGAACTCGAACCCCTGTATTCCGAGTTCCTGCAGGTGAACTACGCAAAAGCGGGTGATCTGGCCTCATTGATACAGGCTGGCGCCAAAGGCACCGCGATGGTTTCAGATCGCGGCAGCGTCGGCGTGGACGAACGCACCAACACGCTGCTGGTCCAGGATACGGCTGAGAACCTGCAGAGCATTCGCAGGCTGGTTCGCGCCCTCGACATCCCGATCAAGCAGGTGCTGATCGAGTCACGCATCGTCGTCGTCAACGACGACTTCAGTCGCGATCTCGGCGTTCGGCTTGGCGTCACGGCGTTCAGGGAAAGCAATACTGGCCTGACCACCATCAGCGGCACCGGTAACGGTACGGACAACATGATCGGTACCTATCTCGAGAACCTGCAGGACCCCACCAGCACCACTCTGCTCGAGTTGCCGGCACTCAATGATCGCTACAATGTGCCGCTACCGATCGGCAGCGCGGCAGGGCGATTCTCGCTGGCGGTACTCGAGAATGACT
>JBFELT010000149.1:0-8194 GCA_041552015.1 Woeseiaceae bacterium | reverse complement strand
GATTTCATCCTTGACGGGTCGATTCGCAGGAGAGGCGATGAGTTTCGTGTCACCCTGCAACTGAGCCACCTGGATGCCAGCGATGTTAAGTGGAGCGAACGTTTCGATGGCACCCTGGTTGACCTGTTTGAAATGAACGACGAAATCGCTCGGGCTGTCGCGGAAGAATTGGCCGAGCGCTTGCCTCCGCCCGAACGAGTGAACAAAGAAAGGCTCGAGGATCCCCGGGCTGTTGAATCCTACCTTCGGGCCCGATATCAATTGTGGAGATTCTCCGCGCCTAGTCTTAAGCAAGCCGAACGACATCTACAGAACGGGCTGGACGTTGTAGGGCCGAATGTCCGTCTCCTCGCCACTCTCGGACATGTGTATGCGAGGTATAGTGAAATTGGTCTTGACCGGGACGGTAATTTACTGCGAAAGGCGGCCAAGTGTGCGGATAGAATCTTCAAACTGGACGCGAACTCGTCCCGCGGGCACGCGCTTCGCGGTATCGTCCAGTTTTTCTCCGGCGCGCTTCGCGCGGCGCGGGCACCACTTGAGCGCTCGCTCAGCGTCAATCGGAGCGACCCCGACACGCTGAGTACGTTGGGGTATCTGTATGCCTTGATCGGTCGCAACGAACAGGCCCTAAATCTGATTAACGAGGCGCTGGCAATTGACCCGCTCACCCCGTTTAACCATTGCATGCCGGGTTTCGTCGCTCTATTGGAAGGCCGTAATTCGGACGCGTTGCCGCATTACCGCCAATTCTTCGAAATGGATCCATACAACCCCTTTGCCATGTGGTCTCTCGGCTATGTCCTGCTTCGAAACAGGAAAGTTGATGAAGCGTCAGAGGTCATTGGTGAACTTAGAGTTAATCACCCAGGTTCGACGATGGCGCAGATAGCAAATGCGATTCTTGACGGGGTTTGCGGCAGGCAAGAAGCGACTCGAAACGCCATAACCAACGAACTTCGTGCGGTAGCCAAGAATAGCGAACTGCTGTCCCGGGAAATAACACATTGCCTGGCCCTTGCCGGCGAAACTGACGAGGCGCTTGACTGGCTCGAAAACACCGTGCGAATCGGAAATATCAACTATCCATTCTGGGCGCAGCACGACGATTGGGTGGACTCCATTCGTAGGAGTCGTCGCTTTGATTCGATCATGCGAGACGTTGAGCAAGAATGGTTGTCGGTGACTTTTGTAGGTTGAATCAGCGCCTTGCCAAACGGCCGATCCTGGCCGAAAACGGAATGCCATGGTTTCCGCTTAGCGGCGCATAGAGAGCTGACACGTTCTCGAGATCACCCACGGCAAACCTGATCTTGTTGAAGACGATGCGCCGGAAAGCTAGCATCCGAAACGAATTTGCCGCAAGCAGGAATTCAGCATGATGGAAATCGGACGTCTTGACCACGTCAATATACGCACCACGAATCTCGATCAACTGGTGATTTGGTACGAGACAATGCTTGGTATGGTCAGCGGCAGACGGCCCAATTTCCCGTTTCCCGGAGCATGGCTATACGTAGGCGAACAGGCGATGGTTCATTTAATTGCGGTTGAAGGTGATGCCGGCACTGGCTCAGAGAGCGCTTTGAAACTCGAGCACTTTGCATTTCGGGCGCGTGGGTTCAAGCAAATGATTGCGCGCCTGGAAGCCGCCGGCGAGCGCTACGACACGGCGCCATTGCCCGGGGTCGATATCACTCAGGTCAATATTTGGGACCCCGATGGCAATCATATTCACATTGACTTCTCGTCGAGCGAGGTTGAATAACCAGTTCAGCTAATGCGCGTCCGGCGACGTCCGCTCCTGGCCGATTGCAGCCGCTCACGACCTGAAGCGGACTCTGGAACAGCTCGTTTCGGAAAAAGCAGACGTTTGGCTTGAGTGGTGAGAATCGCCTAAACGCGATTCGAATCAATGGGCTCGCTTCCCTCGCCCTTCGGGTTCATGCCCTTTAAGGAGCCGCTGATACGGCAATGTATAATGCACGGAGCCATGGCAGCACCTATTCCTTCGTCGACAGGAGCGTCCATTGGACAAGCCATTTCCAGCCTACGATGGCGACGAGCCTTATGTCTTTGTTTGCTACGCGCACGCTGACGCGAAGATCGTCTACCCGGAAATCCTGTGGCTCCGGAATCAGGGCGTTAATATCTGGTATGACGAGGGCATCAGCCCGGGCGCAGAATTCCCCGAGAGACTTGGCAAAGCGATCCTCGACGCAAGGCTAGTTCTTTTCTACGTTAGTCCGACTTCTGTGAACTCGCGCCATTGTCGCGATGAAGTGTATTTCGGTATTGAGCAGAAGAAACCGGTGCTCGCGTCGCATATCGCCGAAGTAGATATGCCGCCGGGACTGGCGCTGTCGACGGGTACGACGCAAGCGCTGATGCGCTACGAGATGCGGCAAAAGGATTACCGCAAGAAGCTGCTTGCCGGAATCACGTCATTGACCGAGTCACCGGACAATGTCGACTTGGCTTCAACGACTTCTGAAGCACCTGCGCTGCTTTCTCGTCTGGCCCGTTACGCGATTCCCCTGTCCGTCCTGCTAACGGTCACGGTCGCTGCATTCGCCCTGATCGAAATCAAACGGCACTTCGATCACGAGGCCGATGTCCGCTGGGCAAGAGAGGAGCTATTGCCCGAGATCAGGAGTCAATTCGAGGTGAATTGGCGCGACTTTACGGAAACCTATGCGCTGGCGCTTCAGGTGGAGGAGATTATTCCGGATGACCCGGATCTCGCCGAGATCTTCGAAACCATATCGTTGCGTATCGACATCGACTCGGATCCACCGGGTGCTGACGTCTATATGAAGAACTACCGTAGCCCCGAGGATAAATGGAGGCACGTGGGCACTACGCCGGTCAGGAGAGAACGCGTTCCGGTTGGTATCTTCCGCTGGAAATTCGAGAAAGAAGGCTACGACACTGTAACCGCGGCCGCATCGTCCTGGGACATCAGCCTGAGCGGCAACATGACCAATAAGGACCTCCTGCATCCCAACAACATCTTCAGAAAGCTCGACAGGATCGGTGAGATTCCGGCGGGGATGGTCCGCGTCGCCGGCGCGCAGACGCCGCAGGGAGAGGTCCAGGATTTCTTCATCGACCGTTACGAGGTGACCAACGCGGAGTTCCAGAAATTCGTCCTGGAGGGTGGTTATCGGAATAAGGATTACTGGCAACACGACTTCGTCGAAGACGGTGACGTAATCAGCTGGGAGGAAGGAATTACCCGTTTCGTCGATGCCACCGGACGGGCGGGGCCAAGCTCGTGGCTCGGCGGCACTTATCCTGACGGCACGGCGAATCATCCGGTATCGGGTGTGAGCTGGTACGAGGCTGCCGCGTACACCGACTACGTCGGCAAATCGCTGCCGACCGGCACGCATTGGGGAGTGGCGCGAGGCGAGTACTCGCCGCTCATTCAGTACCCTCAGCTGGGCGGGTTCGCGCTGTTTGCCCCGTTCAGCAACTTCGGGGGAACAGGCACTATCGAAGTCGGCAGCCTGCCGGGTGTCACTGCGTACGGCACCTACGATCTCGCCGGCAACGTTCGCGAATGGTGCTCGAATGACACGACGATGGGCAAACTGGTGCGCGGCGGATCCTACGGTGACAACCCGTATCGATTCGCAGAGTTGAGCCAGGCACCACCGATGTTCCGTGGCCCGGAGTACGGATTCCGGACCGTCGTCTATCCGGGCGGTGTGAAGGAACCGGAAGCTGCGTTCGCGGCAACGCCGATCAAGCCGGCGAATGACCTGTACGAACACGAAGTTGTGTCCGACGAGGTTTTTGACGTGTTCCTGCGCCAGTACGAATTCGACGATCGGGACCTGAATGCCAGGCAGGAGTCCCTCGACGACAGCTCCGAGTTATGGACGGTCGAGCGGGTCTCGGTCGATGCGCCTTACGGTGATGAGCGAATGATCATCAACATGTTCCTGCCAAAGACTTCGCAACCGCCCTATCAAACCGTCATCTATTTTCCCGGCAGCGCATCTCTATTCAAGGAGACGAGCAAGGACATCGATCAGTACTACGAATACCCGGTATTCCTGTCGTTCCTGGTCAAGACCGGCCGTGCGGTTGTCTTTCCCGTTTACAAGGGCACTTTCGAGCGTCGCGACGACAGTTTGCTGGCGATCCACCTGGGCACGAATACTCACCAGTACACCGAGTTCTTGACTCAACTGGTCGAGGACTTTCGAAGAACGATCGATTACCTGGAGACGCGTCCTGACATCGACGAACAGCGGCTCGCGTATTACGGCATGAGCTGGGGCGCGGCCATGGGCGCAATCATCCCTGCAGTCGAGAAAAGGCCAAAGACTGCCATGATACTCGCCGGCGGCATCTACGAGGCCGGTCTGCCGGAAGCAAATCCGATCAACTATGTGCCGCGCATAACGATGCCGTACCTGATGATGGTCGGCCGATACGATTCGATCCTCGATCACGAGGCTTCTGCAAAACCCTTGTTCGACCTGATCGGCACTCCGGAAGAGCACAAGTCCCTGAAAATCTACGAGACGGATCACATCCCGCCGAAGAGCGAATATATCTCTGAAATCCTTGCGTGGCTCGACCTTTACCTCGGGCCGGTCGGCGGAACAAAGGTGCCAGTGGTAACACCGTAACCTGTCGTTCCGCCCAGAAACTCGCCCTGTTCCGGGTCAGCTTCCAATCGGGCTTGTCCTGCCGATCATGTCACGGGCGATGGACCCGCTTGGAGATAAGAATCAATAAGTTCCAGAGTTATCGGCGGCAGCGAGCCACTCCTGGTTGATAAATAAGACTTATCAAAAGAACTACTTTTTTTAGTTTTACTTATTATTGCGTTGGCCCCAGACTTTTAGGTTCGCTTGGCTCGAAAGGCCATATTTCTAGAACTCGGGAGAAATTCCTATGCGTTTTCAAAACCACTTTGCGTGGCGAGCAATCGCCACCGCTTTGCTGTGTGTGATTGCCGTCGGTGCGTCTGCACAAACTGACCTTCGCGACACCCTGTTCGAACAGGCGGACGCCGCGTTAAAGGCGGCAAACGAGGCACGCGCCAATGTGCTCGCGCCGAAAAATTACGGCGAGGCCGCCGAATACTATCGCGCCGCCGAAGACAAGCTTGAACGCGGTCGTAGCATAGAAAGCATCAAGAAGGACCTGGCATCGGCCGCAGCGTCGCTACGAAAAGCTGTTGACGCCACGCGCCTGGCAAGTGTCACGTTCTCAAGCGCCATTCAGGCGCGCGAAGACGCTGAAGCGGCAAACGCTGCCCAGTTCGCTACTGAACAGTGGCGCGATGCCGAAGAGCGATTCGCGGCGGCCGCTACTCGACTCGAGGATGGCAACGTCAAAGCCGCACGTTCGCGCGCGACGGATGCCGCCGACCTGTATCGCAAAGCCGAGCTGACTGCCATCAAGGCAAACTACCTGGACGAAACGCGTCGCTTGATTGCACAGGCCAAGAAGGAGCGTGTTGAACGGGATGCACCGAAAACCCTGGCGCGAGCAGAATCGTTGTTGATGCAGGCTGAGAAGTCTCTAAACGAGAATCGCTACGATACGGATGAGCCGAGAAGCCTTGCCCGTGAGGCGAAGTATGAAATCAAGCATGCGATGTACCTTGCGCGTACCTTGAAGCCCGTTCGCGACCGTGACGTCAGCCTTGAGGACTTTGCACTGGCTGCAGAGCGTCCGATTGCCCGCATCGCCGGAATGCTCGACCAGGTCGCCGAGTTCGACCAGGGATACGAGGTACCGACGGCTGCTGTCGCTGGCAGCATCGAGAAACTGCAGAAGGACGCCTACGAACTCAGCGAGCGTCGCTCGCAGATTCTCGAGCTTGAAAGTGAGATTCAGCAGCTCGAAAGCAAACTTGGCACGCAGTCGGAGCGCCTCGCTATACAGGAAGAGCAGCGCCGTCGCTTCAGGCAGGTCGAAACCATGTTTGGCCCTGGCGAAGCATTGATCTTCACGCAGGGACAGAACGTTCTGGTGCGACCGATCGGCCTGATCTTCCCCTCCGGCAGCGCTCAGATCGAATCCCAGTATTTTGCGCTTCTGCGCAAGGTACAGGACGCGATCAGGGCATTCCCCAACAGCCAGGTTGTGGTTGAAGGTCACACGGACTCCTTTGGCGGTGACGAGACAAACCTGACCTTGTCGCGTGATCGGGCCCAGGCGGTACGGCAGTACTTGCTCGCAAATATGCGCGATCTGTCACCCGACGACGTCGAGTTCGTTGGCTTCGGCGAATCACGCCCGGTTGCCAACAACGAAACCGTGGAAGGACGCGCCAAGAACCGTCGCATCGACCTCGTGATTCGACCCAAGGTTGCCTCCGGCAGCTAGCAAAACGTAGTCTGACAGGTCCTCGGCGGCACAAAAGCCGCCGGGGACACATCCGGAAGTCGATTGATACGCAAGTGACTAGCGAAAAGGAATACTGATTATGACCGAGAAAAAGAAAACTGCTGACCGGACAAAGAAAACCGCCTATACACGCAAGACGGAAGCAAAGCTCGAGGAAGCGCAGGGCAAACTGGCTGTCGTTAAAGCGAAGATCAAGGGCGCCGTAGCGGACGGCCAGATCGAGGCGGTCGAGTTGCTGCAAAAGACGGAAGCGAAGGCTGATTCACAGCTCGCGAAGGTCAAGCGCCGACTGGAACGATTGAAGGCCGCCGGCGATGACTCCTGGGAGGAGCTCAAGGACGGCACCGAAAGTGCCTGGGAAGAACTGTCGGAATCACTCAAGAAAATCGCAGACAGGCTTTCCGTTAAAAAGAAACCATAGCGCTTGTTGCGGTAAGCCACGATCGCTATCGATCGATAGCTCGGCAGCACCTTTGATGATCAGGAACGCAGGCAGCACCGCTGCGTCCGAATCGATAGCGGACACGAGCACCCGGGCCTTCGCTTTGATGTCATCGCGCAGATGGCCCAACACCCCTGGTGAATGGCGATGTTGCCCGTAGACCAGGCCCCGAAAACGCTACCAGCCCGTCGGCGGTAAGCTGTCGCAGCCAGCGTCGGCAGAGGGCATCAAGGTGCCGCCGCTTGCCGCGTTGGCCATGCCGAATATCCGGCTGCCGGCTGCTCCCGTGGTCGCGCCGAGAATGCCGCCGAACGACTCGCCGGCGACGTTGTTGACGTGGGCTTCCACGACGCAACACAATTTGGTTTCGAATGACGGCTTGGTTTCGCATTCTTTTAGTGCGTTGACCGCGTCCCCGAGACCTCTGTACGTCATGATCATGCTCTCCACGTATTCCAGCATTTCCTGGCCGTAGCCATCACCCGTCATCCCGAGCGCCTCGCCCGTATTCGGGTTTACGCGCCACCAGGCCGGTAGCGCCGATCCGTCGGGCACACGCGCCGGCACGACGACCGCGTAACCCCGATCGAGGTCCTGCTGCAGGAAGTTAGCTGCCGGCCCATCCAGGTCAAACGCGTCATGGGCTGCACGTGTCCCCGGCGCGAGCACCTTCAGCGGAACAGACTGTTTCAGCGCCAGCTTGAATGCCTGCGCCGTGCTCGCCGACGATGTCGATTCCAGGCGCAGCGCCTTGGCCGGCACGGCCTCAAGCGCCGTGTCCCAGACGCCACGCGACAACGCGGCCTTTGCGTCGAGCTCCAGCCCACCCGATGTCACCCGGACATGCTCCATGGCATTCCAGACGACATCGACCGCGGCGAATCCCGTTTCTGCATCGCGATGACCCCTCCGGAGGCCTATCAGCCCGGGCTCGGCGCGATAGCTGATCATGTCGTGCTGCGTCGTTGGCTGGCGATCCATCAGCCAGTACTGCGTCAGAACCGGAAAATCGGCGGGCAGCTCGTCGGGCAAGGGCGTCCCCTCTTCCGGGAAGAACGCTTTGTGCAACATCGCTTTCAGCCACTCCATCGCTTCGATGCTCGTGACAAGGTAGCGGTCCGCCAGGTAATCAAGCGGCTCTCCGCCGCTACTCACAACGTAGGTGTGCTCGGTAATCAGCGAGTACAGCAACTCCTCGCGGGATTCCGTGTAGTCCGTGCGCGGCGCGACCAGGTAGCGCCGGTCCGTTCTGGCCTTGCCCGATGGCGTCGTGTACGTGAACTCCAGCCACATGCTGTGCAGGGCCATCACCGGCTTTCCTTCCGGGTCATCGATGACGCCTTCTGTCGCCAGCACCATTTTGTCGCCGAGCGT
>JBFELT010000148.1:0-8314 GCA_041552015.1 Woeseiaceae bacterium | reverse complement strand
CTCCGCAATGCACATGTATCACTTCGACGGTTGTTGTGGGCCGCCTACCTGACCGGGTTCCGGCAAAAAGACCTGCGGTCGATCAGGCGCGATCAGATAACGGTAGACGGTATCAAGGTATGGCAATCGAAGGACGGCAAGCACGAGATTCGCCAGTGGACAGACAGCCTCCGGAAACTGGTACGGAAGGAGCTAGAACGGTCGAAATCCGACTGGGTATTCACCAATCGCAGCGGGAAGCCATGGAGCATGTCGGCAATCCAGTCGGCGATGCGAAGGCTCGAGGTCTCCTGGACGTTCCATGACCTGCGAGCGAAGGCCGATTCCGACCACGAAACCGGTCTCGGCCTCATGCGTCGCTACAACCGCGCCCGTCGCCTCCGAGCGGTGAAATAGGACTTTCTTAGAATGACCTTAGAAAATCCTTAGAAAAATTGGTGCCGGCACCAAGAGTCGAACTCGGGACCTACTGATTACAAATCAGTTGCTCTACCAACTGAGCTATGCCGGCTGATTTTGACCGCGGCTTGCATGCGGGGGCCGAATTATTGGCTTTTCGGGCCGTCCTGACAAGGGTAGCGGCCGCACTTTATTGCGGACAGGTCGCCTTGTCGCGCAGCAAAACCTGGCCTTCGCCGTACTTTTCGACGATCGCTGTCGCACCGTGACCCGGCGGCAGCCCGATGTCGACGAAATACACCGTTCGATCGGCCATCCTCGGGACGATCTCGGCCGGCAGATCGAGCGATCTCGCCTGCAGCTCGATTCGCTCCGCGCCCTCCAGGTCGCCGAACAGCCCTAAGGAGATTTTCATGCCCTCATCATCGGTGCGTACCAGGTAGGCATCCGTCAGGCCGCCCTCGCTCAGCGTGCTGAGCATGGTGTTGGCCGTTGCGTCGTCGGGGACGTTGCGAATCTGCACCCAGTGGCCCACGAACGATTCAACCTGGGCGGAACGAACGGCGGTTTTCATGCCCTCGCCCCTGTACGCGAGTTCGGCCGTGTCGGCATCGTTTCTCACCTTGAAAGGCCCGAGCGTCACACAGGAGCGGCCGATGACCGCCGTGAGTTCCCTGGCGGTGCCGGATCCCAGCACGGCACCGACGCTCACCGTCGATTCGCTGTCCCGGCTGGCTGACACGTCCATGGGCGGACCCAGGTCCGCCTCGCTGATGATCGCGACGCCCGCTTTCGGCTCGTCCTGGTGGTACAGGCCCCACAGAAAGTAGAGAAAATTGGCCAGCAGCAGTAGCAGCAGAAGGTTTTTCATTGAGCATTGTCGAGCATATGCGCCAGCCCCTGGAGAACGAGATGCGGGCGATGAACGGGAGTCGAAGCAAGGGCCCCAAGAATGCGCGACGCATCCCCACCGGTCAAGACAGCCGTCGGCTCGCTGCCGTTGGCTTGCAGCGTGTCGAACGCCCTGTCGATCGCCCCGACGATCGCGTTCTGAACGCCCTCGCGCACGGCGGCCGCCGTGCTGCGCCCGAACATCTGCATCGACGCTTCGCTGCCCGAGGACAGCGGCCGAACCTTGGGTATATCGCTGGTCGCCGCCACGAGCGTTGCCGTCATCGCGGCGCTGCCCGGAATGATCTGTCCGCCCAGGTGATCACCCGTCTCGTCGATGGCGTCCAGGGTGACCGCGGTGCCAACATCGATAACGAGGCATGCACCCTGAAATTCCGCCCACGCACCGACCATGGCAACCCAGCGATCGACGCCCATGCGGCGCGGCTGCGCATAGCTGTTGCGCAGGCCCCAGCCCTGTTTCTGCGATCGTGCGAAGCGCACATCGCATTCGCAGTGCATGCCGACAACGCCCGACAGGCGCGTCGCGAAACTGGTCCCGGCGACGTTGCTGACGAAAACCTCGTCGACGCGTCTCGGCAGTTTGCCGGTCAGGACCTGCAGCCCCTTGGCACGAATTCGCTCTTGCGCGATATGGCCGGTCTTGTGAATCCTGCCGCTCTCCAGCAGACCCCATTTGATGCGCGAATTGCCGACGTCGAGCAGCAGTGCCGTCATGCGATCCGTTCCGCGACGTCGGCCGCCGATACCGTTCCGGAGCTTATGCGCTGCACGCCACCCGTTCCGGTGTCGATCAGCAGGGCGCCGTCGTCCGCGACCCCCACAGCGGTTCCGCTCAGCTGGCGCTGCG
Organism: Woeseiaceae bacterium; assembly: GCA_041552015.1. Taxonomy (GTDB): domain Bacteria; phylum Pseudomonadota; class Gammaproteobacteria; order Steroidobacterales; family Woeseiaceae; genus UBA1847. Next base: position 6,153 of record JBFELT010000148.1, on the reverse strand, counting down.
CCGTCTCGACCGTAACGCGCCTGCCGCGCAGCCAGTCATGCTGCTGCCACTCCTCCCGGAATTGATCGAAGCCGCCGGCGTCGTATTGCATCAACAGCCGGCCCACGCTGCCTATGAGGCTCGCTGTCAGCGCATTGCTGTCGGGGACTCGCTCCGCGTGCGTTTTCAGGTCGGCGATACGCTGCGCCCAGCCGGCTTCAGCCTGCAGCCCGGGCCGATCACCGAGATCGACGTTCAGGCCGATGCCGGTCACGATCACGACGGCACCCCGCTGCGATTGGGATTCCGTGAGCACGCCACCGAGCTTGCCGTCCCCGGCAATCAGGTCGTTGGGCCATTTGAGCTGAATGCCGCCGATGCCCTCGCGCTGCAGCGCATGGACAACGCCCAGCCCAACCGCGAGCGTCAGGGCGGGCAGGTTGCCGGGCACCGCGGCGAAGGTGTACGCCATGGAGAGGCACAAACCCGAGCCGGGCGGCGATTGCCATCGGCGGCCATGCCGACCGCGTCCCGCGGTTTGATTGTCGGTTACGGCGACAGAAAAACAACCGCGCGCCGGGCCGGGCCGCTGCATCAGGTAGCTGTTGGTCGAAGCGATCTCGGCGAAAACCTCGAGCTTCTCGAGCCCTGTCGGCGCGCCGCCAAGGTGCTGAAGAATCGCGTTGTCGTCAAGACTCATTATCGGACGCGGCGACTTTCTTGCGGCGCAACACCATGAGCCTGGGAGCACGATTCTCAACGCCGTCGCGCATGCGACGAATGTTGGAACGATGGCAGTAGATGATGAGTACCGCCATCGCGACCGCATAGATGAACAGTGGCTGATCGTCAGGAAGTCGCGTAATCGCAAGCCACACCGGCAGCGAAACGGCGGCCGACATCGACGCCAGGCCGACGTAGCCGCTCAGGCCGACGACGATCGCCCAGACCAGCAGGATCACAGCGACGAGCAGAGGACCGAGAACGATCAGCGTACCGACCAGCGTCGCGGCGCCCTTGCCTCCTTTGAATCCATGATAGATCGGCCAGACGTGCCCGACCACCGCGGCGGCGGCACAGCACATCGTCAACCAGTTGCGCGAAATCTCGGGGTCGGCCGGAACAAGGGGCAGTTCGAGACCGGGAACGACGCCGGCGGCAATCACGCCCTTGCCGATGTCGATAATGACCACGAAGAGAGCAAACAACAGGCCCTGCGTCCTGAGCGCGTTGGTGCCGCCGGCATTGCCACTGCCCATCTGGCGGATATCGACGCCACCGCGCAGCCGGCCGACGATAATGGCGCCCATGAGCGAGCCCAGAAAATAGCTGATCAGAAACTTGGCGCCGAGCTCCAGCATTTTCGATTTCGCTTTGCGAGAACAGTCGCGCGCATTGTAGCATCGCTCATCGTCGCCCCGTTTCGGCAATCATGACCGCAGACACCATTCGCCTTTTTCTCAACCCGACAGCCGGTCGGGGCCGCGCCGGGCGTCGGCAGGCTCGTATTGTGAAACTGCTGCAGGAAAAACTGCCGCTCGAACTGCATCAGAGCCTGGCCGTCGGCGACCTCGAGGAGCAAGTGAGGCAACACGTCGATCAGGGCACGAAGCGAATTATCGTCGCCGGTGGCGACGGCAGCGTTCACGAAGCGGTCAACGGCATCATGCGTTCCGCTAACGTCGCCTCACTGGGTGTCGTCCCGACCGGCACCGGCAACGACTTCGCCAAGGCCTGCGGCATCCCGCTCAACTGGGAACACGCCGCCCGGCTGCTCGCGGACCGGCTCGCCACCGGGCAATACCTGAAGAGCATCGACATCGGCACGATGAACGAGCGGTTCTTCGCCAACGGCGCCGGAATCGGGCTCGATGCGAAGGTCACCCGAATCGCCCGGTCCTTCCGGCTGCCGATTGGCGACCTCGTATATTTGCTGGCTATCTTCCGCTCGATGCTGGACGGGCTTGCGACGCCACGACTCGAGATTTCTTCCGGCGAGTTCTCCTGGGACGGTCCGGCCACGCTTGCGAGTATCAGTAACGGCCCCTGGATCGGCGGCATGTTTCATATCGCACCGATGGCAAAAAACGACGATGCCAGGCTGGAATTGATGATCGTCGACCCGGTGTCTCGTCGCCGTATCGTGAAGCTGCTGCCAAAACTCATGTCAGGTGAGCATGTGCACGAAGCAGAAATCCACCACCAGGTTGTCTCCACGCTGAGGGTACAGTCGTCGGAGCCGGTCCCGTCCCACCTGGACGGTGAAGTTCAGCCGCTGCAACAACGATTCGAATTCGCGATCCTAGCGGGCGCCCTGCGCCTGCTTTGACGACGGTCGCGACCCCAGGTAGATCGCGATCAGCGCGATGCTCGCGCCGAGCATCTCGGTAGCGCTCATCGGTCGATCGAAGATCAGCACGTCCCAAGCGAAACTCAAAGTCGGTTGCAGCAGCAGCGCGATGCCGGCCTCGGTGGTCGAAACATGCGGCAGGCTGCTGGCGATGAACATCCAGCCGAGGCAATGCGAGAGCAGGCCGTAGGCGCCCAGCCATGCCGCGTCATTGAGCGAGCCGATGGCCAGTGACTGGCCTTCGAGCATTGCGGAAACGCCGAGAATAGCGGCCGTTACCAGCGAGACGATCGCCACCTCGCGTGTCGGCAGCCGATGATGCGAGCCGGCGCGTGACGCACGGAGACTGAGCAGGTAGCCAGCGTACGATGCGGCCGTCAGCAGGCCGAAGATCACGCCCAGTCGGTAATCCGGCGGCAGGCTGCCCCAATCGAGGCCGACAATGAGCGCAAGGCCGACGACGGCCAGCGGAATGGCGATCAGCTGCACGGGCCGCGGCGATTCCCGCAGCACCACGATCCCGGCCGCCGTCATGATGAAAACCTGGAAATTGGCGAGCAGGGTCGAGAGGCCGGGGCCAATGTAGTTGATGCTGCGGTGCCAGAACCAGAGATCGAGCGCGAAGAACACCGAGGTAAGCAGCAGAATCCACCAGGTCCGTTTCGACAACTGCAGACGCTGGCCGGACACCAGCAGGTAGATGGCGAGCGCCATGCCACCGATCAGCACCCGATAGAAGCCGCTGGTCGTGGGCGAGACGGTGACCAGCTTCACCCAGACCGGCGACAGGCTGATCAGCGCCGCGCCGATGAAGAGTCGCAGCGTCGGGTTGCCGAGTAGCTGCATTACTGCCCGAGCCAGGCGTCGCGGCGCGCACTCATCGCGCCGTCAACGTCGTCACTCATAACAAGGTAGGCGGTGTCCGCCGGGGCTTCCGCCCATTTGAGACGGACGGTGATCAGCTCATCGCCGCGGAACACGGCAAGCTCAGAGACGTCGCCCGGACGGTACCGTCGGGTGCGCGCTTCACAACCGGCAATGTCGATGCGTAATCCATCCAGTGCGACAAGCTCGTCGTCCGGCGACACGCCCGCCTGTTCGGCCGGACCGCCGTTGTGCACCGCGAGGAACACCGGCTTGCCGGCCCGGGTGCCCAGGGTCGCGCCCAGCCATACGGCGGGCGGTTTGCTGTCACCGGCCGGCTTGCCGCCTTTGTCCGCACCACCGGATGAGCCGCGCAGGCAGAAGTCGACACCGTGTGTCTGAAGCATTGCCTCCAGCGGCAATTCGCCGGTGCCGCGTACGGTGGCATCGAAGAAGTCCTGCAGGTCGACGCCGGAGACGTCCAGGCACAATCGCTCCAGGCCATGCTCCGGCATGCCCTCGCCGCTGTCGCCCCATCGCGACCAGGCTTCTTTCATGACGTCGTCAAGCGAGACTCGCCCGTCGGTTTCGTCGCGCAGCTTGAGATCGAGGCAAAGCGCGACGAGCGCCCCCTTGGCGTAATAGCTGACGACGGCGTTGCTCGCGTTGGCATCCGGTTTATAGAACTTCGTCCAGGCATCGAAGCTGGACTCTTCGATGCTTTGCCGCCGCCGCCCGGCACCGCGCAATACGCGCGTTGCCGTTTGCCCGAGCAGCTCGAGGTAGCTTTCCGGCGTTATCAGTCCGCAGCGTACGAGCGCGAGATCATCGTAGTAGGAGGTAATGCCTTCGAACACCCAGAGGAGCCCGGTATGAACTTCCTGCGTGAGGTCGTACGGCGTAAACGCGGCCGGCTTCATGCGCTTGACGTTCCACAAGTGAAAGTACTCGTGGCTCACCAGGCCGAGAAAGCTGCGGTATTCGCTGGAGACGCCCTCGTCTCCGCGCGCGGGCAGATTGTCACGCGAACAGATGAGACTGGAAGACCAGCGATGCTCGAGCCCTCCGTAGCCGCTGCCCGGCGCGTTCAGCAGGAAAAGGTAGCGATCGAGATCGGAGGGTATGCCGAGAAACGACATGTGGTGTTCGCATACGGTCTTGAGGTCGCGGCACAATCGCGCCATGTCGACGCGCGTCTTGCCGCGAATGGCAATGGCGTGCGGCACGCCGTTCGCCTCGAATTCACCGATCGAGAGCCGGCCGATTTCGACCGGGTGATCGATAAGTTCTGCATAGTTGTCGGCCAGGTAGCCGCCAAACTCGTACTGCCCCGCCGTGTCGCGGCGCATCGACGTGGCGACACGCCAGCCCTTGCCGAACGGTGCCTCCGGGGCCACGATTTCGAGAGCGCAGGGCGCATCCTCCTGGCCGACCACTGCCGGAAAGACGCAGGTGCCGTTGAAAAACGCGTGACTGGCATCCAGATGCGCACCGCGCACGCTTTCGTCGTGCGCGAAAACCTCGATGACAAACGTCAGTTCGCGATTGCTTGTCGCCGCGCGCCAGCGGCTCTTGTCGATTTTCTCGACAGCGACATCGCGCCCGTCGGATTCCGCGCGCGCGGAAACGACGTGCTTCGCGTAGTCACGGATCATGTAGCTGCCGGGAATCCACGCCGGTATCGCAAATACCTGGCCTTCCGGATGCGGCTCGGCAACCGTTACCCGCACCTCGAAGAGATGCGCGGCGGGATCCGTGGGGAAGATTCGATAGGCAATCGGCTCAGGCATCGGCAGCGCCCGCTAGCGTCGTGGCTCGACGATCTTGAGCGTCAGGCATTTTGCGGAACCGCCGGCCTTGAGGAATTCGCTCATCTCGACTTCATGCACGCGGAAGCCCGCCAGCATCAGCCGCGCCTTGAGCGGTTCCGAGGCCTTGTTGAGGATAACCCTGTCGTCGATATTGACGGCGTTACAGGCGAAATTGCCGGCGTCCATCGTGTCGACGATGATGCGCTTGTGCGGCGGGATTCGGCTCTCGATCGCTATGCGGGAATCGTAGTCGAATGCCGGCGGGTGATACATCAGGAAACCGTCGGTAAGCGGGCAGAAGCAGGTGTCGATGTGATAAAAGCGCGCGTCGGTCAGGCGGATCGACACCACCTCGATGTCGAAGAATTTGCGAATCTCGGCATGCGCCTCGATTTCGGTACGAAAGCCATAGCCGGTCCATAACCACGGCCCGAGGCGGTCCAGCAGGCAGTCGCCGGCACCCTCGAATCCGATCTTCTCGTCGAGGGCCAGCAGTTCGAATCCGTTGTCGGTAAACCATTTCTTGAAATGGCGCTCTTCCCCGCGGCGCTCCTGCGGCATGAAATGGCTGGCGATCGCCTTGTTGCCATAGACGACGCCTGCATTTGCGGTGAACACCATGTCGGGCAGATCGGGCTGCGGCGTCATCGTGACAACCTCTGCGAAATCGGCGATCGTGTCCCGGAGCGCCTCCCACTGCCGCTTCGCCAGCTTCAGGCTCATGGACTCTTCGTGCCCTGCCATCCACGGATTTATCACGTAGTCCACGGTGAAATAATCGGGAGGACACATCAATATCTTGTCGTTAGTCATGGCTTTCTTTCTTCAGTTTATTATTCGACACACGGCCGGCGTCATCCCGGCACACTAATCCGGTTTTCCCCGCGAGCGGCAGCGCGTTGCAGCGGTTTTTGCGCGTGCAATAGACCTTAACAGCTAGGGAGACTCTGATTAATTCTCGTCACACACGTTGCGTTCATTCGGCCTGTGGTGCGGCGCGTTCCGCGGCGCGTATGTCGATACTCGCAAGGAGCGCAACAAAGCCACAGGCCGTATGAGCGCAACCCTGATCCTTTCAATATATTATCGTGGGACGAATGGTCGTTGGGCAAGGCTTTGTTGCTCGTCACTCGTGTACGTAAAGTACCG
>JBFELT010000147.1:0-8324 GCA_041552015.1 Woeseiaceae bacterium | reverse complement strand
GGAAAACACGCCAGGCACTTGATATTCTGCCCGCGGCCCCCAGAATGCTGCCGTTGCTGTAGCGCCGGTACGACAGTTTGGCGTTGAGACATGACCATGGAGTGCACCTATGAGTGTTGAACGCCCGGAAGAGGCAATCGAGGAGGAGACGGCCGAGTCCGGTACCGAGCAGGGCGCGACGCAGGACGCGCCGGACGCGCTGGCTGAAGCAGAGGCAAAGGCCAACGAGAACTGGGAACGCTACGTCCGCGCCGTCGCAGAAACCGACAATGTACGAAAACGCGCGGCGCGCGACGTGGAGAACGCGCATAAGTTCGCGCTGGAGCGTTTTGGCAAGGAGCTGCTCGCCGTGACCGACGGGCTCGAGATGGCGCTGTCGGCATCCGAAAACGCGACCGTTGAGAGCTTGCTGGAGGGCAGTCGTGCGACCCTGAAGTTGCTGGGCACTACGATGGAGCGCTTCGGGATTACGCCAATCGACCCCCTCGGCGAGCCCTTCGACCCGGAATTGCACGAGGCGATCAGCATGCAGCCTTCCGAAACCGCGGAGCCGGGAAGTGTCGTTGCCGTCATGCAAAAGGGCTATCTGCTCAACGGCAGACTGCTCAGGCCGGCCATGGTCGTCGTGGCGGAAGGCTAGGGCCTGTGTCGGGCCGAAAAAATGCCGGAAAGCGCTTGAAACGGCGCCTGCAGGCCCCACTTAACAGCCAGTTTAGGCAATTCTTACCGAATTTGGAGCTATAAAAATGGGTAAAGTCATCGGTATCGATCTGGGTACCACTAACTCCTGCGTTGCAGTCATGGAGGGTGGTACACCCAAGGTCATCGAAAACAGCGAGGGCGATCGAACGACCCCGTCGATCGTCGCATTCACCAAAGACGACCAGGTACTCGTCGGTCAGTCGGCCAAGCGCCAGGCAGTCACCAACCCGGAGAATACGCTGTTCGCGGTGAAGCGACTGATTGGACGCCGCTTCGAAGACGAGGTGGTGCAGCGCGACATCAAGATGGTGCCGTATTCCATCATCAAGGCGGACAATGGCGACGCCTGGGTAGACGCGCATGGCAAGAAAATGGCGCCGCCTGAGATTTCCGCGCGCGTGCTGATGAAGATGAAGAAGACCGCCGAGGATTACCTTGGCGAGGAAGTGACCGAAGCGGTCATCACGGTGCCCGCCTATTTCAATGACTCACAGCGCCAGGCCACAAAGGATGCGGGAAAGATCGCGGGCCTGGAGGTCAAGCGCATTATCAACGAGCCGACGGCCGCGGCGCTTGCCTATGGAATGGACAAGAAGCGTGGCGACAAAAAGATTGCCGTATTCGATCTGGGCGGCGGTACCTTCGACGTATCGATTATTGAAATTGCCGAAGTTGATGGCGAGCACCAGTTCGAAGTGCTGGCAACCAACGGTGACACGTTCCTCGGCGGTGAGGACTTCGACATGCGGGTCATCGAATACCTGACCTCCGAGTTCGAGCGCGAGACCGGCGTCAATATCAGTGGAGATGCCCGGGCTATGCAGCGTCTCAAGGAAGCAGCGGAGAAAGCCAAGATAGAGCTGAGTTCGCAGCAGCAGACCGAGGTCAACCTGCCTTACATCACCGCGGACGCGAGCGGTCCAAAGCACCTCAGCATCAAGCTGACGCGGGCGAAGCTCGAGTCGCTGGTTGACAAGCTGATCGAGCGTACCATCGGACCCTGCAAGATCGCGTTGAAGGACGCGGGGCTCAAGGTTAACGAAGTAGACGACGTTATCCTGGTTGGTGGACAGACACGCATGCCCAAGGTGCAGGAAGAGGTGCAGAACTTCTTCGGCAAGGAACCGCGCCGCGACGTTAATCCGGACGAGGCGGTCGCGCTCGGTGCGGCCATCCAGGGTGGCGTTCTGGCCGGTGACGTCAAGGACGTGCTGTTGCTGGACGTTACGCCGCTGTCGCTCGGTATCGAGACGCTCGGTGGCGTCATGACCAAGCTGATCGAAAAGAACACGACGATTCCGGCTAACGCGGAGCAGGTTTTCTCGACGGCCGATGACAATCAGACCGCAGTAACCATTCATGTGCTGCAGGGCGAGCGCGAGCGAGCGCAGGATAACAAGTCGCTGGGACGATTCGACCTGGCGGACATCCCGCCGGCGCCACGAGGGTTGCCGCAGATCGAAGTGACTTTCGATATCGATGCGAACGGTATTCTGAACGTTTCGGCCAAGGACAAGGCGACCGGCAAGAGCCAGGCTATTGTGATCAAGGCATCCAGCGGCCTTACGGATGAAGAGATCAAGAAGATGGTTTCTGACGCCGAGAGCCACGCAGAGGAAGACCGCAAATTCCGCGAGCTGGTCAATGTGCGCAACCAGGCGGATGGCCTGATCCACGCCGCCGAGAAAACGCTTGGCGATCTCGGCGAGAAAGCGACGGCAGAGGAACGCCAGGCCGTAGAGAATGCGGTTTCCGACCTCAAGAAGGCGCTGGAGGGTGACGATAAGGATATCATCGAGAAAAAGACCGCGGCGCTGGGCGAAGCGTCGGGCAGCCTCGCGCAGAAACTGTATACGGAACAGGCGGCGGACGGCGCAGGGGGCGATGATACGGCCGCTTCTGCGTCGGAAGAGGACGTTGTCGATGCCGAGTTTGAAGAGGTGGACAAGGACGGCACGTCCAAGTCCTGATCGGCCGATGTCCTGCGCGGTCTGAACAAGCAAGGAAAAGTCTCGGGCGCCCCAAGGGGCGCCCGCGTTATAGGGAAACATGGCTAAACGCGACTACTACGATGTACTAGGGATCTCGAAATCGGCCTCCACCGATGAGATCAAGAAAGCCTATCGGCGCCTGGCCATGAAGCATCACCCGGATCGAAACAAGGACGGTGACGGTTCCGAAGGACGCTTCAAGGAGGCGAAGGAAGCCTACGAAGTCCTTAAAGATGCCGAAAAGCGCGCCGCCTACGACCGTTTCGGTCACGACGGTGTTCGTGGCGCCGCCGGCCGGGGCGCAGGTTTTGGCGCCGAAGGATTCGGCGATATCTTCGGCGATGTGTTCGGGGACATCTTCGGCGGCGGCCGCCGCGGTGGCGGGCCACAGGTCTTCAGGGGTGCCGACCTCGGCTACGAACTCAAACTCGACCTGGAAAAGGCCGTTGCCGGCGACAGCGTCACTATCGATGTGCCGACCCAGGTGAGCTGCGAAACGTGCAGCGGCAGCGGCGCGAAGAAGGGCAGCGAGCCCATTCAATGTTCCACCTGCGGCGGTGTCGGCCAGGTTCGCATGCAACAGGGCTTCTTCTCGATCCAGCAAACCTGTCCTGCCTGCAAAGGCGCCGGAACCACGATTGCAGACCCCTGTCACGACTGTCACGGTCGCGGCCGTGTCCGCAAGACGCGCACGCTGGCCGTAAAAGTGCCCGCTGGCGTGGATGACGGCGATCGCATTCGTTTGTCGGGCGAAGGCGAGGCGGGCCGCAATGGCGGGCCGGCCGGCGACCTGTATGTCGAAATTCGCGTACGGCCACACAAGATTTTCGAACGCGATGGTTCCAATCTGTCCTGCGAAGTGCCGGTGAGCATTGCCACGGCGACACTGGGTGGGGAAGTCGAGCTGCCCACGCTTGATGGCAACGTGGCGCTGAAAATCCCCGCCGGGACTCAGTCTGGCAAGGTGTTCCGGCTGCGCGGCAAGGGGGTGCGGACCGTGCGCGATGCCCGGGTAGGTGACCTGTTTGCGCAGGTGGCGGTGGAAACCCCGGTGCACCTGACCGCCGAGCAGCGCGACTTGCTGGAGAAATTCGACGCCTCTTTGCGCTCTGGCGGGGAGAAACACAGTCCGCGTGCCGGCGGTTGGCTGGACACCGTCAAGCGCTTCTTCGAGCGCATTGGCTGATGCCCCTTACACCCTGATGAAACGGGACGGCAGAGACGGTGCTCCGGTTCGCCGGCTCAGCATTGGCATTGCCGGCGCCGGGCGTATGGGCCAGGCGATCGCGGACGCCATCGAGGCGTCGACGGCGTTCGCTCTCGCCGGCATGTGGAAGCGCGGCGCCGATCTCGAGTCGATAACCCGGGCGGCCGACGTCCTGATCGATTTCAGTCTGCCGGAGGCGACGATGGAGGTTTGCGCCACGGTGACGCGACTTCGCACGCCGCTCGTGTGCGGCGTCAGCGGCCTGGGCGCGGCACAGCTGGAGCGACTGGAGCGGGCGGCAAGAGACATCCCTGTCGTGTATGACCGCAACATGAGTCTCGGCATCGCCGTGCTGGAGGCTGCCGTGCGGCAAGCCGCCGCGGCCCTGGGGCCCGGGTTTTCCGTCGAGATCTCGGAGACTCACCACGTTCACAAGAAGGATGCGCCGTCGGGCACGGCGCTGAAGCTCGGTGAGGCGATTGCGGCGGCGCGCGGCGAAGACTCGACAGATTCGATCGGATTCACGTCGGAGCGACGCGGAGAGGTACCCGGCGATCACGAAGTCACGATGCGCTCGGCAACCGAACGACTGACATTTGCGCACAGCGTCACGACGCGGCAGGTGTTTGCCGACGGTGCCCTGCGGGCCGCCAGCTGGGTGATTGACCAGCCGCCCGGCCGTTATCGGATGCGTGACGTTCTTTTCAGTAACTGAAAGGCCGCAAGGGGCAAAAAACTGTGCTCTGGCTCTGGCGTGGGCTGGTCGCCTTCAGTAAACTACGCCGGATCGCTGGGCGGTCAGCGAAGTCGCAAGCGGGAGGCCACGTCCTTCCGCTTTTGTGCATCTGAAACTGACGCATGTCGTCACACGCCGGATGGAAGTCACGACAGACACGCTGCACCTCGGGTGGTCTGGTTTTCGTACTCCTTTTGAGGGTCGTTTTTGAGCACGCCTGCGATACTTGCACTCCAGGACGGTAGCGTTTTCCACGGTACCTCCATCGGCGCCGACGGCCGAACGATCGGCGAGGTCGTATTCAATACGGCGATGACCGGCTACCAGGAAATCCTGACCGACCCGTCCTACTGCCGCCAGATCGTCACGCTGACCTATCCGCATATCGGCAATACGGGCACCAACAGCACCGACATGGAATCCGCGAAGATCCACGCGTCAGGCCTGGTTATTCGCGACAGCACGATGCTGACGAGCAGCTGGCGCTCGGAACGCTCGTTCAGCGACTTCCTCAAGCAGGGTAATACGGTGGCGATCGCCGATATCGACACGCGCAAGCTGACGCGGATCATTCGTGAGAAGGGTGCGCAGTCCGGCTGCATCATGACGGGCAAACAGAAGGCCAGAACGGCGATCGAGCACGCGCGGAAGTTCCCTGGGATCGCGGGCATGGACCTTGCCAAGTTCGTTAGCACGGATCGCGCATACCAGTGGTGCCTCGGATCCGCGTTTGGCCGCAAGCCGCGCATCATGAGTCGGCGAATCGCGCCGTATCACGTGATTGCCTACGACTTCGGTATCAAGCGCAATATCCTCAGGTTGCTGTCCGATCTGGACTGTCGCATGACGGTGGTTCCGGCCCGGACCCCGGCCGAGGAGGCGCTGGCGTTGGCGCCGGACGGCATCTTCCTGTCCAACGGACCCGGCGATCCGGAGCCCTGCGACTATGCGATTGCCGCGATAAGGTCTTTCCTGGACGAAGGCATTCCGATCTTCGGCATTTGCCTTGGCCATCAGCTGCTGGGACTCGCGGCCGGTGCAAAGACCGAGAAAATGAAGTTCGGTCACCACGGCGCCAACCACCCGGTGCAAGACCTGCGCAGCGGCCAGGTAATGATCACCAGTCAGAATCACGGCTTTGCGGTCGATGAATCGACCCTGCCGGACAACGTCGAGACGACGCATCGCTCGCTGTTCGACGGCACGCTCCAGGGCATCGCTTTCAAGGACAGGCCGGCCTTCAGTTTTCAGGGGCATCCTGAAGCAAGTCCCGGACCCCACGACCTGCTGCCCTTGTTCGAGCAGTTTATTCAGAGCATGGAGGCGCAGAAGCGGAAGGGACTTAAGGCCTTGATGTCGAAATGAGAAAAATAGTTAAAACAATAAGTTATAAATCGAAGTTAATTCAAATTATTACCACTGGACTGAAGCCCTGAAACCATGCCCAAACGCACGGACATAGAAAGCGTCCTGATAATCGGTGCCGGCCCGATTGTTATCGGTCAGGCCTGCGAGTTCGATTACTCGGGGGCCCAGGCCTGCAAGGCGCTGCGGGAGGAGGGCTACCGTGTCATTCTGGTCAATTCCAATCCGGCAACGATCATGACGGATCCGGACATGGCCGACGCCGTCTACATAGAGCCGGTCCACTGGTCCGCGGTCGAGCGCATCATCGCGAAGGAAAGGCCTGACGCGCTGCTTCCGACGATGGGCGGTCAGACGGCCCTCAACTGCGCACTGGACCTGGTTCGCGAAGGGGTGCTCGAGAAGTACAAAGTCGAGCTGATAGCGGCCTCGCGAGAGGCGATCGACATGGCGGAGGATCGCGATCTGTTCCGCATTGCCATGGCCGAGATCGGTCTCGAAGTACCCAGGGCGGAGATCGCGCATTCGCTCGAGGAGGCCTTCGAAAAGCAGTCGAACATCGGTTTTCCGACCATCATACGACCGTCGTTCACGATGGGCGGGAGCGGTGGCGGCATCGCCTACAACCTGGAGGAATTCGAGAAGATCGTCGGCCATGGCCTGGAGATGTCGCCGACCAGCGAGGTGCTGCTCGAGGAGTCGGTCATCGGCTGGAAGGAATTCGAGATGGAGGTTGTCCGTGACCGCAACGACAACTGCATCATCGTCTGCTCGATTGAGAATCTGGACCCCATGGGCGTGCATACCGGCGACTCGATTACGGTGGCACCGGCACAGACACTGACCGACAAGGAATACCAGCGCCTGCGCGACGCCTCGATCGAGGTGCTGCGAAAGATCGGTGTCGAGACCGGTGGGTCGAACGTGCAGTTCGCGATTTGCCCGGATACGGGCCGCGTACTGATCATCGAGATGAATCCGCGCGTATCGCGATCTTCGGCACTGGCCTCGAAAGCCACCGGCTTCCCGATCGCGAAGATCGCGGCGAAACTCGCTGTCGGCTATACGCTGGACGAGCTCAAGAACGAAATCACCGGCGGGTCGACGCCGGCCTCGTTCGAGCCGACCATCGACTACGTCGTCACCAAGATCCCGCGCTTCACCTTCGAGAAGTTCCCCGGTGCGAATGACCGACTGACGACACAGATGAAATCGGTCGGCGAGGTCATGGCGATTGGCCGGAATTTCCAGGAGTCACTGCAGAAAGCGCTGCGCGGCCTGGAGACAGGCATAACCGGCCTCAACGAAGTCTGCGGGCCCATTGTGACCGACATCGATCGCGATAACCTGCGGCATGAACTGCGCATGCCCGGAGCTAACCGGCTTTTGTATATGGCGGATGCAATGCGCCATGGCTACTCGTATAGCGATGTGTCGGAAGTGACCGGCGTTGATCCGTGGTTTGTCGTACAGCTTGCGGATCTCGTCAATACCGAAGCCGACATACGCGCTGGCGGACTCGAAGCGTTCGACGCAGCGCGCATGCGCCATGTGAAGCGCAAGGGTTTCTCGGACGCACGGCTGGCGGAAATCCTGGGGAAGCGCGAAGACGCCGTGCGCCAGCTTCGCCTGAAGCTGGGCGTTCGACCGGTCTACAAGCGAGTGGACACCTGCGCCGCCGAATTCGCGACGACCACGGCCTATCTGTACTCGAGCTACGAGGAGGAGTGCGAGTCCAATCCGACAGACAGACCCAAGATCATGATTCTGGGCGGTGGCCCGAACCGCATCGGCCAGGGTATCGAATTCGACTATTGCTGTGTGCACGCCGCGATTGCGCTCAGGGAGTCGGGGTACGAAACCATCATGGTCAACTGCAATCCCGAAACCGTCTCGACCGACTACGACACGTCGGACCGCCTGTATTTCGAGTCCCTGACGTTCGAGGACGTCATGGAAATAATCGACAAGGAGAAGCCGAAGGGCGTCATCGTTCAGTACGGCGGACAGACGCCGCTGAAACTGGCGCGTGCGCTCGAAGCGGCCGGCGCGCCGATTATCGGCACATCGCCGAACTCGATCGACCTTGCGGAAGACAGGGAACATTTCCAGAAGCTGGTCGAAGACCTGGGGTTGCGGCAGCCGCCGAACAGCACCGCGCGCAGCAAGGCCGAGGCGCTGCATATGGCGCCTGCGGTCGGCTATCCGCTGATCGTGAGGCCATCGTACGTGCTCGGCGGGCGCGCCATGGAGGTCGTCCACAACGATGACGACCTGGCGGCCTACATGGAAGCGGCTATTAACGTTTCCAATGACAGTCCGG
>JBFELT010000146.1:0-8352 GCA_041552015.1 Woeseiaceae bacterium | reverse complement strand
GGACAGTGGCGGTTCCGACAAGAATGACACCAAATCTTCTCGTGCGGATGCTGTGCGAGGCAGCAAACATCGCGTGACTTGGAAAGGGGGGTGGAGCGCTGTCTGTTCCGCCACGCGTCGCAAACATTGCCTTCCGGCCAGGGAGTAGACAAGACCATGTGGCGGCATCAAGGTTGCGCATGATCGCGCGTCGTCTCAATCGATTTATGCGCCGGGCCCTCATTCTCGCGGCCTCCATTCTGCTTGCAAGTACAACTATGAGCGCAACGATTCAGAATCCAGTCCAGAAGAACGCGACGGTCGACGAACGCGTTGGCGAACTCCTGCGCAAGATGACGCTTGCCGAGAAGATCGGACAAATGAGCCAACGGAACGTCGGCGACGATGGACCGCCGGATTACATGGCCGAGGCGTTGCGCGCCGGCCGCATCGGATCCGTTATCAATGTCGTCGACGTCAGCGTCGTCAATGAGCTACAGCGCATTGCCGTCGAGGAAAGTCGCCTCGGCATTCCATTGTTGGTCGGGCGGGACGTCATCCACGGTTTCAAGACGGTTATGCCAATACCTTTGGGGCAGGCCGCGTCGTGGAATCCGGACCTGGTTGCCAGGGCCGCGAGCATAGCTGCTCTCGAAGCGTCAACAGCGGGCGTCAACTGGACGTTTGCGCCCATGATCGACATCGCTCGTGATGCGCGCTGGGGCCGCATCGCCGAGAGCTTTGGCGAAGATCCGTTCCTGGCGAGTGCACTGGCGGTAGCGTCGGTCGAGGGTTACCAGGGTGACGAGCTCTCGGCGATCGGGACTATCGCAGCCTGCGCCAAACATTTTGCAGCTTACGGTGCTTCGGAGAGCGGCCGCGACTATGCGACAACGAACATTCCCGAAAACGAGATGCGCAACGTATACCTGCGCCCGTTTCGGGCGGCGGCCGATGCGGGCGTAGCCACGTTGATGACCTCGTTCAGCGACATTGACGGCGTGCCGGCAACAGCCAGCGAGTTTCTGTTGCGCCAGGTGCTTCGTGACGAATGGGGCTTCGAGGGCTTCGTCGTAAGCGACTGGGACTCGGTGCGTCAGCTCAGCATTCATGGGCTCACCGCTAACGACCGGGATTCGGCATTCGAAGCTGTCACGGCGGGCGTCAATATGGAGATGCACGGCGACGCCTACAGCAATCATCTTGCCGGCCTGATAGAGGATGGGCTCGTCGACGAGACTCTTGTCGACGCGGCGGTCGCGCCAATCCTTCGCGCAAAGTTTCGCCTCGGTCTCTTTGACAGGCCCTACACCGACCCTGCCGATTTCCCACCGATTGCCAGCCAGCAAGCGCTGGACACGGCAAGAAAAGCTGCGTTGCAAAGCGTGGTCATGCTCAAGAACGACGAGCGCGTCCTGCCGCTGGCGACCGACGCGCTCGACTCGATCGCCATCATCGGACCGCTGGCCGATGCACCTTACGAACAACTCGGCACCTGGATTTTCGACGGTGATGCGAATCTGAGCGTGACTCCCCTGCAGGCCATCGAAAGCCTGGTCGGCGATGACGTCGGGATACGCTACGTCCGTGCCATGGAAAATTCCCGCAGCAGAGCCAGCGAGGCGTTCGACGAGGCGGCCGCTGCGGCCCGGGATTCCGACGCCGTCATACTGTTCCTGGGCGAGGAGTCTATCCTGTCCGGCGAGGCGCATTCGCGTGCGGATATCAGTCTTCCAGGCGATCAGGCGGAACTGGTTCGGCGCATCCGGGCAACCGGAAAGCCTGTCGTCGCGGTGATCCTGGCGGGTCGCCCCTTGACGTTGACCAACATCGTGGATCAGGTGGACGCAATCCTGTTTGCATGGCATCCCGGTACCATGGGCGGGCCGGCGATTGCGGATCTGTTGTTCGGCATCGAGTCACCCTCCGGAAAGCTGCCGGCGAGCTTCCCGCGCATGGTGGGGCAGATTCCTATCTACTATAACCAGAAAAACACCGGCAAGCCGCCGTCGCCGGATACGGTGGTGCATATCGATGACATCGATGCACACGCGCCTCAGCTGTCACTGGGAATGACGGCCTTTCACCTTGACGCCGGATACACCCCGTTGTTCGCGTTTGGCCACGGGCTTTCGTACGCCGCATTTGACTACAGCGACATCAAGGTCAGCAAAGAGGCGATCGCGTTGGGCGAGACGGTTACCGTCAGTGCCAAACTGCGGAATACCGGCGATGTCGCGGCCGAGGAAGTCGTGCAGCTCTATGTTCGCGACCTGGTCGGAAACGTTACGCGACCGGTAAAGGAGCTGAAAGGCTTCCGGCGGGTTCACCTTGAGCCCGGCGAGACCGAGACCGTCGCGTTCGAATTGCACACCGACGATCTCGCTTTCTACGGACGCAACAATCGGCTCATGACAGAAGCCGGCGACTTCCATGTGTGGATTGGCGGCAGCTCCGAGACCGGGCTGCGCAGCAAGTTCAGAATCGTCAGCCGCGACTGACTAACGGCCGCACGACGATGAAGCAAAGCACGCGTTTCACGACCACGGTGGCGCTTATCGTCGCGCTCGGCGGCTTCCTGATGGGTTTCGATGCCTCCGTTATTTCGGGCGTCGTCGGCTTCATCGAGAACGAGTTCGAACTGACGAAGATCGAGCTTGGCTGGTCGGTGTCTTCACTTGCGCTGACAGCGACCCTTGCGATGATGGTGGCAGGCCCTCTCAGCGATCGAATCGGACGGCGGCCCGTGTTGAAGATTGCTGCCGTGCTTTTTGCCATTTCGGCAATAGCCTCCGCAGCCGCGCCCAATTTCATCGCACTCGTTGTCGCTCGCATGCTCGGTGGACTCGGGGTTGGGGCTGCGTTAATCATTGCACCGATGTACATCGCAGAAATAGCGCCCGCTGCAGTTCGCGGGCGCATGGTCTCTTTCAATCAGCTCAATATTGTTATCGGAATATCGGCAGCATTCTTCTGCAACTACCTGATCCTGACACTGGGAGAGTCGGGGCTCGGCTGGGCCGAGGCCATGAACCTGGGCGCCTGGAACTGGCGCTGGATGCTGGGGATCGAGACCTTGCCGGCGATGCTTTATTTCTTTGCCCTGTTATTCGTTCCTGAGAGTCCCCGCTGGCTGGCAATGAAGGGCAGAGAAGACGAGGCTCTCGATGTCCTGAAGAAAGTCAGCGGTACTGACCAGGCCAGGGCGGATTTGCGGGATGTCCACGAAAGCCTGGCTGCCGAGGCGAAGCTCGAGGGTGTGTCACTGAGCGCCTTGTTTCATCCATCCATGAAACTCGTCCTGACAATCGGTGTGTCGGTTGGCATCCTGCAACAAATAACGGGCATCAATTCCGTGTTCTTTTATTCACCGATGATTTTTGAGCAGTCCGGCATCGGCACCAACGCTGCATTTATGCAGGCGGTACTCGTCGGGCTGGTCAATCTCGTATTCACGGTGGCTGCAATGGCGCTCATCGACAAGCTAGGGAGACGGCCGCTGCTCGGCCTCGGGTTGACGGGAATCGCGGCTTGCATGCTGACACTGGCCTACGGCTTCGGCGCGGCGACGTACACGCTGGATCAGGCAGCTGTCGATCAGCTGCCAGCAGAGATCGATCGTGCGCAGATCTCGGCAATAGTCGATGTTCCTTATGACAGCGATATCGATTTTCGCGAGGCCGTGTCAACGACAATTGGCGCGGACGCCTTCAAGCAGCATGAACCGGCGCTGGTCAGCAGCGCTATCGACGTGAACTCGTTGCTGATCCTGTTCGCGATACTTGGCTTCGTGGCCAGTTTCGCGATTTCGATCGGTCCTATAATGTGGGTGTTGTTCTCCGAATTGTTTCCGAACCGGGTTCGAGGCATGGCGATTTCATTCGTTGGGCTGATCAATTCATCGATTGCATTCCTTGTGACCTTCCTGTTTCCGTGGGAGTTGGAGAATTTCGGCAATGCCAATACTTTTCTGATTTATGGCGTCATCGCTGTTATTGGCTTGGTTTTCGTCATGCGTATCTTGCCGGAGACCAAGGGCCGATCTTTGGAAGACCTCGAAAAGCTTCTCGTGAGACATTGATGTGAAAGCGCTCATCGCATTCGCAAGCGTTGCGCTCGCGATCGCCGCTTGTTCGCCGCTGCCCGGTGAGCCGCCGACAGCGGAGGCGCCCTTTACCGTATCGCAGGCCCGTCGGGACTTGTTGGCTGGCGAAGTCATGGCCATTGCGTATTCGGGTTTTCGCGAAGGCCAACACCCGGACCGGGGAGACGGTGCCGTCAATCCGAGCAACGAGGAAATAATCGAGGATCTCGAATTACTTGTGGACCACGGTTTTGGCCTGATCCGACTCTACGACTCTGGCGAAAACACGCTCACTACGCTCGAGCTTATCGAGAAGCACAATCTGCCGATAAAGGTCTTGCTTGGTATGTGGCTTGAGGCTGAATTTAGCAATCATGAACGCTGCCCATGGCTCGATGCGCCGATACCCGAGGAACGGCTGGCCGAAAACACCTTAAGAAACGATGCCGAGCTCAAGCGTGGCATAGAGCTTGCGAATCGCTTCAGCGATCTCGTGGTGGCAGTGAACGTTGGCAACGAGGCGCTGGTCGAATGGAACGATCACATGGTGCCGCTAGAGAAGGTTATCGCCTACGTCCGACGGGTCAGGGCCGCTATCGATCAGCCCGTGACTGTCGCTGACAATTACGAATGGTGGATCCGGAATGGCGCACCGCTGGCCGCCGAAGTCGACTTTCTCGGTGTGCATACTTATCCCGCTTGGGAGGAAAAGGACATTGATGAAGCGATGGCCTACACAATCGAGAATATCGACCGTGTTCACGCAGCCCTGCCGGACAAGCCGATCGCGATACTGGAGGCCGGGTGGGCGACCGTCGCCACCGAGTTCGGCGATCGTGCGAGCGAAGACAATCAGACCCGCTACTATCGCGAACTCGACGAGTGGGCAACCGCAACGAATATGACGGTGTTTTTTTTCGAGGCATTCGACGAGCCGTGGAAAGGCGACCTGAATAAGCCGCTCGGCGCCGAGAAACACTGGGGCATTTTCAACATGGACCGTATGCCGAAACAATTAGTCAAGCGATTGCTGTCGGACCAAGGTCGATAAGCAGCAGTGGTCAGCAAGCCCAAGATATCGTTGCGAGGTCTGCGGACATTCTGTGTTGCCGCACGCTATGAGAGCTTTCGCATCGCAGGCGATGAATTATTCATTACGGCGTCCGCCGTGAGCCATCAGATCAAGAGTCTCGAGGAGGAACTGGGCGAGCAGCTGTTCGATCGCAACAGTCGTGAGATGCGCCTGACTGAAACCGGCAGGTCGCTCTATGATGACGTCAGTCCTATCATCGAGCAGCTGGATGCGGTGGCCGCGAAGTACAAGAAAGGCGCTGTGAAATCCTCTATTCGGATTTCCGTGCAGCCGTTTTTTGCCAGCGAGTACTTCGTACCCCGACTCAGCGAATTTACTGCGGAGCATCCGGAGATCGATATTCAGGTCGGCACCAGCGATGAGTCCTCGGAAAAACATCCATCGGACGCCGATTTGTCGATCCGCTTGTTTCGCTCGCCCCCGGCCAACATGCCATCGAACCTGCTTTTCCCGTTGCGCCTTGCGCCAGCGGGTTCGCCGGAGTTTAAGAAGGCAATCAAAGTCAAGAATCGGAAGATCGTTAGTGATTTCCCACTCATTGTTCACGAGACACAACCAAAAGCCTGGGAACTCTGGGCGAAAGCGGCGCGTATCGAACTCCCGGAGAGCGCCAAGGTGATACGGCTGGATTCAATGATTGCTGTGGTGCGGGCCGCGCAACGCGGTATCGGCGCCGCCCTGGTGCCGGTACCTATTGGCGAGCTCTGGTTCAAGGAGGGCAGCGTCGTTCGCTTGTTCAAGGACGAATACGTGGCCGATGTCAGTTACTACCTGGTCTGTACCGAAGGCAGGGAGGGGGACGCAAGCGTGTCTCTGTTGCGCGACTGGATCGTGCAGAACTTCGCTGATTCTGCTTGAGTTTTTCTCAACCGAGGCCTGAATTCTTTTCGTTTGAGGTCTTTTCCCCGGATCCCTATTGTGCACGCGTCGGCCCGGTATGCCGGGTTCGGCAATCGTGGAGCATAGTTTGTGAAGGAGAACTGACCATGTCTACTAGAGACAGCAAAGTGCGCGACGCTTTTAGTTTCAGCCTGAGTGGCATGACGGCAATCTCGTCGTTCCTGGCCGCCCCGGTTGTTGCCGACGACCGGATCAACAAGATCCGGGATGCGCACTTGAAAATGCTCGAGACCCGACGCTCAGAAGCCGCGCATTCGGATGAGCGATCGTCGGCAGGTGACGCCGAATTCTGTGTGCAAAACGCCTGATTCCGTAATCAAGAACAGTTGGGGCGCGGGCGTCCGTCCGCGCCCCAAATGCATCAATTTGTAACAAAACGCGATCTTCTTTGATTTCGCTCAGGCGAGAAATTGACAACGCTGTCATTGGCTGCTACTAAAGAGGGGTATTCACCAACTAGAACAGCCAAAGCTGCTTTCTGAGCGCGTCGGCGGGGGGTCCGTCTTCATGAAGTTTCCTGTGAATGTTTTTTCGCGTTCGCTGCTGCCTATGGCGGCAATCCTCCTGTTTTCGGCATGTAGCGACAGCGACCGGCCCCAGATCCTCTCCAGTGTCGAGATACTCACAGGAGAGTATGAGCGTCCTGCGCTCATGACGCTCCCCGGTGTTACGGTCTACGACAATGTCGAAGTCATCCCTGGTGGGCCGCTGACCCTCGTCTGGAGCGACGAATTCAACGGCGCCGACCTGGACCCCGATGTCTGGCTGTCCCAGACCGGCGACGGTACCGATTTCGGGCTGCCCCCTGGCTGGGGCAACAATGAATTACAGTACTACCAGGCCGAGAATGCGGTAGTCGAAAATGGCCTACTGAAAATCACGGCCAAAGTGGAAACAGTCGGTGGACTAGCTTACACCTCGGCACGGATTACGACAGCCGATCGCGTCGCGTTTCGTTACGGCCGCATCGAAGCGCGTATGAAACTGCCCGGTGGCCAGGGCATTTGGCCAGCATTTTGGCTATTGTCGCAGGATAGCCCTTATGGCTCCTGGGCCGCGACCGGCGAGATCGATGTCATGGAGGCCACCAATCTTGGCGCTTCCGGTGGCAACTCGGTGTTCGGCACGCTCCACTATGGCGGAGAGTTTCCCGCAAACGTATTCAGCGGCAACAAGACCAATGTCGCAACGGACGTGACCGCCGATTTTCATACATACGCTATCGAGTGGGATGCCGACGAATTTCGCTGGTACGTCGACGATGTCCTGTACGCGACTCAAAATGACTGGTACTCGGGAGCGGCCGCGATCTCGTCAACTGCCGGATATCCCGCACCGTTCAATCAGGCCTTCCACATCCTCTTTAACGTTGCGGTGGGCGGCAACTTGCCGGGCGCGCCGAATGCGAATACCGTTTTTCCGGTCACCATGGAGGTCGACTGGGTGAGAGTCTATGAGGGCGCTCCCTGATTCCTGCCCGGGGCGAGCGCTGATCACAAACAGGACAGGAACAACTACAAGAAGACCTGCTAGTTACCAAACAAACATACCAATTTCCTAATCTCGTGCTTACCTAGAGACTCCCGCTATGCACTCACTTTTTCCCAAGCGCCTGTATCGAATATTGATGACCTTGATCCCGTTGACAGCTCTCGTCGGTTGCGGCGAAGGCGATGGGCCAGCGCGAATTTTCAACGAGCCTGCGGCGCCATTCGATGGGCCACCGGCGAGCTGTTTCGAGGCGCTGACCTTCGAGGATATCTGCGATCAGGCAATCAGTTTCGTGGAATTCGAAGGTGCTCCAGGGCGGATCGTTGATAATCCGGATCAGAGCGGCATCAACACGAGTGCGAAAGTAGCGGAGTTTGTGAAGCGCAGGGCACAAAGCGGCGCAACGTTTGGCGGCACTATCGTGGATTTCTCGGCCCTTGGGGCCGATCAGATTGATCCGGGTGACTTCATCACGGTGAAGGTCTGGTCGCAGCGGCCGGTAAACCTGCTGGTAGAACCGGAAGGCGGCGGTCCCGGCAGCGGTCAGGAAGTGAGGCATGGCGGTACGGGCTGGGAAGAGTTGACCTTCAATTTCAATTTCTCCGGCACCACCAGCGGTTACGTGTTCATTTTTGACAACGGTACCAATGGCGATGGGGGCACCGATCCGCTCAACTGGACCTTCTACGCTGACGATATCTCCGAACCCATGGGCGGCGGCGGTCCGGTTACAACGCTACCTGTCGATTTTGAAGCCGACTCCATGACGTACGATTTCGGTCCCGACGGCGGCTTCGGCGGTGGT
>JBFELT010000145.1:0-8463 GCA_041552015.1 Woeseiaceae bacterium | reverse complement strand
CCTGCCGGAGAACATGCGTGCCGTGGCCGAAGAGCGTTCGCGGGAGCTCAACGCTGCCTACGACCTGATCAAGGAAGCGCGCAATATCAGGTGAGGCAGACGCGAGTAGAGCCCGCCGTTTTCCGCTGCCATGCGACGCGAGGGGGATGTTGGTCACGGGTGACCGGGCACTGCAAATGCTCACCAGCGCCCGCGCCCTGAGCGAGTCGATGGTTATGCATGGACAGTCGCAGTGGATCGACGCTCAGCTGGCGCGCTGATCAATGCCTGCTGAGCGTGCCGGGCACCGACGTGTTTAACGGTTGCAACGAATCGGCGGGCCGGGTCGAAACCAGTCTTGATCCCCTGGTGCCGGACAATGTGCCAACCGTGGGTCCGGTTTCCTTGCGAATACGAATTATGGCGGCGCCGAATAGGCGTGCACGCCGGCGAGGCGCAGTTCGAAAGGGCCATCCAGATTGTCGTAGATCATCAGGCCCATGCCCGTGATCTGGGCGGGGTCCAGCTCGGGCCCGTCGAGCGTTGTTCCCCTGTACCGGGGAATAAATCGGGAGAAGGGTATGTCAACCGTGGTCCAGGTCCCGGCGTCGGTGTGGAAATCAGCCCAATAACCGACGGGTCTCCCCCGCCAGCGCGCATTCGTCTGCAATCGCCAGGTATAACGACGTCCATCGCCCCTTACCTGTAGACGAATGCCGGTGAAATCCGACAAATCGAGCCGAACGGATTCTGTCCGGATCGAGCTGAAGCCTCCGCCGTTGGTATTCGTGCTTCCCGCGAACTGCAGCTCCCCTTGCTCTATCCTGAAGCCGCCCTCGCTACGCCCGCCCATCACGTTATCGTTTACCACCAGCCAGTCGAAGTGCGGCTGCTCGGGAGTGAAGTCGGTAAGCAAGCGTGCCGACCCCGCACTGGAATCATGGGCACCGGGCGAAGGGGCGGAAAAAGCCATTAGCAGTCCTCCAAGGATTAATGCAGCCCTTATCACGCTAAGCTCTCGACGACGGTTCCTGGCCGCTGCAGACCAGTAGCTTACTGCAATGCCGCGAAGAAACGACGGATCGCACCGACAACGGGTCGGCGTTCTTATGACCAGGACAGTACAGCTTCGACGCGACAGGCATAATAACTTTAGAGGTTACCCCAATTTAAGCGACGCCTCTCGCATCGAAACAAAGAGTTACGCCAATTCGCGCCGCTCGAAAGGATGTACATCGGGCTCGACGTACGCGTATCAACCGGGCCTTACCTGTATCTCCGTGTAACAGGAAGTCTCCGTGCGTATCGAGCTCTGTAAGGCCCGGTTTCATCGCGGTATCTTTTGGTTCCTGTTTACATTTGGAGGATGCAGTCAATGTCTCAGCAAACCCGCGATTGGTCCGAGCTCGCTATGGCTCTGTACGAGAAACTCGTAGGGCGCGATGCCGAAATTACGTACGAAGCCGACAACATGGAGGTGTGGGTACCCAGCGGCGTCGGTGAAGATGCCTCGCACGCGAAGTGGAAACTGAACGGTGCGATCAGGATACGCGCCCGCGATGGCATCCAGGCCTGAGGTGTTCCGGCCGGTCGACGCGTGGGGAACGCTGCGTATCGACTCCCCGGGCGGCCGGCCTCTCGAGCTGGTGGCTGAGGGCCAAACGATTGGCCTGGAGCTACCGGGTTGGCAGGACATCCGGGCGGCCTTACCGCGCTCATTTCGCGCCCGCAGGCGGACCGTGCGTTTGTTTGCAAACGTGTTTTCGACACACGGCCTGACACTCAGCCTCGAATCGAATGGCGAGTCAGTCTTCAGACTCGGCTACAATACCTCTCCGAATTGGATCGCGCGCCTGCTCGGACTCGCACCCGCTCACGTACCGTTGTCGGCGATCCGCATGGTGTTCAGGCGACGCGCTCCTGCGCCGTCGATGAGGCGCTGAACCAGGGAGAAGCAACATCGTCAGAACTCGGTGGTTGTCATTGCGCGTCACCATGACCGCAGGAATGCTCGCGGCCACGAGCGCTGCAGCAGACACCGAGATCCATCGGTGCCTGCTTGAGGATGGCACGTTCGCTTTCCAGGAAATGCCGTGCCCGGAGCCCGCTGTCGATTCCGAGGATAGCGTTGAAGTCGGCGTAGAGCAGAAAGACAGCGAAATACCTGCCGCCGACGATGACGTTTTCGACTTCGTCAATCCTTTCGACGAGCCCGCAGAACCGCCAATGCAATCCGAGGCAACGCTGCCCGAACCCGCCTCACCGGACCGGGACGAGTGCCAGAAAACGGCGCGGGATGCGATCGACGCGATCGATCAGGAGATGCGAGAGCAGGCCTACACCAGCGAAGAGGGCCAGGCGTACCTTGCGGAGCTGCTCGTATTGACGAGGCAATTGCGCGCCTGCAGCCAGCTGTAAGCCTGTATCGGGAAGACTGTTCTAGAACGATTATGAAGTGTCGGAAGGACGCTCGTATCCTATCGATTGAGCTGGTCTGAAAAAAACCGGGAGCCGCGCTGACCTCAAAGCCTGCCGCTCACGAAAAGCTGCTTCGTTGTCGCGGCCACTGGACGCTCCTACAGGGCGGAAAACCCTTGCACGATCCGAAAAGAACATTGTAGGAGCGACCCCCGGGTCGCGAAGCGCAGCGGCAGCCGACAGGCTGCTATCAGCTTGAGTGGCGAGGTCCGTGATGCCGTTAATACCAGCTGCTCGAACAACTGCTTTCGCGGTATCATGGGGGTCCGCAAATGACTGTTCGGTCCCTCGGATTCGGCGCAAATGAGGAGAGCCAGATGCGCAGATTTGTTTTCTTTCCTCTCGTGGCAACGTTTGTTCTTCTCGCTGGCTGCACACCAATCCCCGACACCCAGTTGGCAGAGAACAAGGAAGTCGTAAAGCGATTTATCGAAATATCCAACGATGCGAACTGGGGCCAACTGGTAGACGTAGTGGCTACTGATTTCAGGCGGCATAGTGCGGCGACTGCCGGCGACCCTGTTAAATCATTGGAAGAATTCATCGTGCTACAGGAAGGGTTTATGACTACCTTTCCCGATCAGCACGTCAGGCTGGATCACATGATTGCGGAGGGAGATCATGTTGCGATTCGCGCTACTTACACAGGAACACAGGCCGGCCCTATGGGCGATTTCCCGGCATCTGGCAATACAGTAAACGGCCCCTTCATCGCCTTTTTCAGAATTGAATCGGGAAAAATTGCTGAGCTCTGGGTCGAGTGGGACAACGTCGACATGCTTACGCAGCTCGGAATATTTCCACCTCCCGCGACAAGTAGTGAATGACTCGCTCTGGCCGTTCTGCGGCGATCGAACAAGCAAACCGCTCTACGGGATTGTGTCACTGAACTCGGAGGATTGAGTGCCCAACTGGAAAGACGTTATCCGCGTTCTCTGTGGTGGATTGGTCTTCATTAGCGGATTGATGTTGCTCGGGCTTTTCGGCTGGGAGCCCCCAGTCGCCGGGCCTGAAGCGCGCCCGTTTCAAAGTGCGATGCACGATGCCGGGTACTTCTTGCCAATTATCACAGCTGTCTTTTTGGTGTCTGGCGTTAGCTCTGTCTTCAATCTTTACGGAGCCATGACGACACTGGCACTACTGCCGATTTCGGTGAACATAGTGCTATTCCATGCGGTACTGGAGGCTGGACAGCTGCCGTTAGCTATTGGCTTCTTCGCAATTAATTGCTACTTGCTCTGGTACTACAAGGAACAATATCGACCGTTGTTTCGATCAAAGCCGACCGAGTGACGACGAACGGTTGGTCAATACTGCGTAACAACCAGGAACGCCTGGTTGTGGCCGTGAGGCGGCGGCGGCCAGGTCTGGGCAATAATTACTCCTGCTGACCCTTTTCGGGCTATCGCCCAATTGCCGATTCTGGCCCTAAGCAGCCACTCGCGAACGGCTGGTTCTCGCAGCACTGAGACGATCGCCAGGAACACGAACGAGCGACTGCCATGCGTCGCATAGCCACCGGTTGAAAAGACTGAGGTAGAATATTAACCGCCTGCATCTGCAACCCGGAGCGGTCATTCGGCACTTGTACCTGGAGGGACTAATGACGACACCAATCGTTTTCGTTGATTTTGCGGGTCCTGACACGAAAGCCCTCGCAGAATTCTACTCATCGATATTCGGATGGGAGGTCGATAAAGAGGGCAAGTTCAACGTCCCTGTTTCGCCACGGATCCAGGGCGCTATCCGCGAGGACCCGAAAGAAAAGCGAATCTATCTTGGGGTTTCCGATGTGGCTGCATCGCTTGCGCTTATTGAGAACGCGGGTGGCTCGGTTGACGCGCCGCGCTTTGAGGTGCCAGGGGTTGTGGTTCTTGGCTTATTTCGGGACCCCGCTGGAAACCCGATGGGGCTTGTTGAAATGGCTGGAGAAAGCCCTCGCATCCCGTGACATACGGGATTTCGCAACGTCTGCTTCTGCCGGTTCCGGCCCCATACAGTCTCCCCAGGATAACTCCGGTCGGAGTAAAAACCCGGCAATTCCTGCCGTCCTAGACGGTAGCCGCTATCCAGGCCGCATCAAGCAATGCCTGCGTGCGCTCCGTGGCGATCATCCACTGTTCGCGAAGCGATACGTCCGCAGCGGCGGCCGCCATGTCTTCGAACATCAGTGCGGCGCCGGGTTTGGCCGAGGGGATGTTGATTTCCTCGGAGGTGGCATCGCTCCAGCCGCCCTTGCGGTACAGGAAGTCTGCCGAGCCGTCGCGGTTCTGTCTCAGGAAGTCGTCGATATTGATGACACCCTCCGTGCCGGTGATGCGCAGGTCCATGACGACCGCACCGGAGTCGAAGCCGCAATTCCAGGTTGACGTCGAGCCGGCCGTAAAATCGAGCACGCCCGTGCCGCTGATCGCGGCCCCGGTCTCTTTGTCGCGCCGCAGGTGAGCGCTGACCGTATCGAGTACGACGTCGGGCGGCAGGTATTCGACCGCGGCACGCATGTTGTACCAGCCGGCATCGCCAATGGCCCCCATGGGTTCGAGCTCGGGGTTGAAGCGAATATTGCCGCGGTCCCCGAGATTGAACTGAAATGCCGACGCAACCGACCAGACGAAGCCCAGCTTGTCCTCCCTGTTCTTCTTGATATGGAGCGTGCGTGGATGATGAACGAAGTGGGTACCGTCCATGAAGGCCACATTGTTGTCGCGGCACGCCTGCGTGATGCGCTTGACTGACGGCAGGCTGGCGAACGGTTTTTCGCCGAGGACGTGTTTACCGCCTTTCGCCGCGGCGATGCAGATTTCCTCTCGGACACTCGTCG
Source organism: Woeseiaceae bacterium (assembly GCA_041552015.1). GTDB lineage: Bacteria > Pseudomonadota > Gammaproteobacteria > Steroidobacterales > Woeseiaceae > UBA1847. The sequence continues at coordinate 3,185 of JBFELT010000145.1, read as the reverse complement.
GAGTCGCGACATAGATCGCGTCGACATTGCCCGAATCGATCATTTCCTGCCAGGAATCGAAGGCGTGCGGCACATCGTGGTCTTTCGCGAACGCCTGTGCGGCCTCCATGCGGCGGCTCGATACGGCGCCTATCTCGGAAACGTCCGCAATCCTGATCATGCCGGCCATCGAATTTGCGATGCCGCCTGTGCCGACAATGCCCCAGCGAATGGTTTTCACGGATTGAGCTCCTGCGTTTCGGGACCTGCCAAGCATAGTACCGCCAAACGCAGTAGCCAACGTGGTGGCTCCGGCTGCCCCCAGGATTCGCCGTCGGGTTCGGTTGAATGTGCTCATCGTCTCTTCCTGATCGTCTTGGGAATAAGCATGCTTCAAAGATCCAGCTTACCCGACCGAACAACAGATGCCACGCCCCGCGGGGATGAAATAGCGGCTAATGAACGGGCGGCCTTGCTCGTGATCGGGGTCGAGCGGCGGTTTAAAGGAATCGCGCTGTGATGCCGGTATCTTGCGGGGACGACGCTACAAAGGAGTCATTTATAGAACGGGTCCGCAATGAACCAACGCGAAATCGCGGCCGAGTTGCTTGCGCAGAGGCGCGGTTCGGACCGGCAGAGCCCTGTCATCAATCATCTTCTGATTTGCGGGTTTCCCCGATTCGAGGCGACGGGCGAAAGTGGCGCTCGACATCCTGCCGGAATGCCCTATCCTTGGGCGTACGAATCCGGATTGGAGAGGGAGGATCGCCGAGATGCGACTTGCGGGCGTTCAAATATTACTGGTGACTATGCTTGTCTCCCTGGTCGGCTGCGATTCGACCGCCAGGTCGAAAGACACGATTCACTTACCGCCGGGCGATGCGGCCAGCGGCAAGCAGCAGTTTGTCGCGCTGGGCTGCATTTCCTGCCACACCGTACTCGACGAAAGCTTGCCAGAGCCGGAAATTGCCGGCCCCGTCAGCGTACGCCTCGGAACCTCATCGAGCACGGGCCTGACCTATGCCCAGCTGGTTACCTCGATCATGAATCCGTCGCATCGTGTTTCCAGGCTCTATCTCAAGAAGGCTGCCGCCACCGGTGGCCCGGCGTCTATGGCCAACTACAACGAGATCGTGACAATCGAGCAGCTCTCTGATCTGGTCGCATTTCTCGCACCGCATTACGCGCGGGCTGCACGACCAGGCTACAAGTATCCGGTCTATAAATACGGCACCGACGAGCCGAAACGAAAAGACTAGCCGCCAGGAATCAGAAAACCGGTGCCGATCCGCGATGCTCTGACCTACCGCTGTTCGACCCCGGTTTCGCGGATATTCGCATTAGAATGGTCGTTATGATCGACGGCGTGAATAGCTGGCAATGAATCCTGCAGCATCACCGGTGACACTCGAGCTTGGCGTACTCGTTACGCAACTGGGTGGCGGGCTGGCGCTGTTCCTGTACGGCATGCGGCAGATGACCGAGTCGCTGAAGATCGTTGCCGGCAGCGGCATGAAGAACCTCCTCGCGCGACTGACCGTCAATCGTTTTGCTGCGGCAATTGCCGGCGCGATCGTTACGGCGGTAGTCCAGTCTTCCTCGGTTACGACCGTGCTGGTCGTTGGCTTCATTTCGGCTGGCCTGTTGAGTCTCAGCCAGTCCATCGGCGTGATCCTCGGCGCGAATATCGGTACGACGGTTACGGCGCAGATCATCGCGTTCCAGGTCTACAAGTACGGGCTGCTCATGATTGCGGTCGGTTTCTTTACCGAGATCCTGGCGCGCAACGAACGACTCCGCCAGTGGGGCACCGTCGTGATGGGCCTCGGCCTCATCTTCTTTGGCATGGAACTGATGAGTATCGCAACCGGCCCGCTGCGCCAGTGGCCGCCCTTCATCGATCTGATGCGAAACATGCAGGACCCGTTGCTTTCGATCGCGATCGGCGCGGCGTTCACGGCGCTCGTGCAAAGCTCATCGGCAACCACCGGCATCGTAATCGTCCTCGCAAGCCAGGGACTGATTACGCTCGAAACCGGTATCGGCTTGATCTTGGGCGCCAATATAGGTACCTGCGTTACGGCGTTCATCTCGGCAATCGGCCGGCCGCGCGAGGCCCTGCAGGCGGCGTGGGCTCACATTATCTTTAACGTCGCGGGCGTCCTGCTGTGGGTGTTCTTCATTGCCCAGTTCGCCGATGTCGTTCGCAGCATCTCTCCGGTGTCGGAAAACCTGAGCGGTATCGATCGCATGCTGACCGATACGCCGCGACAGATCGCGAATGCGCATACGATTTTCAATCTCGGCAACCTGCTGGTCTTTATCTGGTTCACGGGTCCGCTCAGCCGCTTGTTGAACCGGATAGTGCCGCCGCGCGCGGTGCCGGCCGGCATCAAGCCGCTATACCTGGACGCCCTCTACCTCGAACAGCCGGCGCTCGCGCTCGACCAGGTACGGCGGGAGTTACTGCGGCTCGGCGAGATGGTCGGAGCAACGCTTGCGCAGTCACTGCGGGTCGTCACCGGGGGCCGCAAGGAAGACGTCGACAAGATAATACTTGCCGACGACAACATCGACACGCTCTATGCCGACGTCATACGTTTCCTCGGCAGGCTGTCGCAAAAAGACCTGATCCGTAACCAACCCCAACAACTCAGCGGTTTTGTCGGCATCGCCAACTACCTGGAGAACATCGGCGATGTCGTCGAAAAAGAAATGATGCCCGTCGCGAACAAACGCATGCAGGCCGACCTGACCATCAGCGCCACCACAATGGAAAAACTGCGGCCGCTCCAGGAGGAAGTCTGCCGGACATTCGACAGGGTAATGTCCGCGCTGAAAACGGGCGAGCGAGAACCCGCCCTGGATGCGATCGAAAGCAAGTCGGCAGTCAAGGAACTCGCCGAGGCGGCAACGGCGCACGTCGCACGTCGCCTGGTCGTCGACGAACCCAAACGCATGGAATCCTTTCAGATTTGCACGGATATCATCGAGCACTACCAGCGCATCAACACTTACATGCGCAAGATCGCCAGGCTGTCGCTATCGACGAGTGGCGACGCCGTGGAGCAGGACGCCTGATACGGCCTAGGTCGCGGCCACCGCTCCCGCTTCGATGCCGCGCAGCAGGCGCCCGAGCAGGTCCGCGCCGGTGATGATCTGCTTGCGCTCGTCGGTCCACAGCAACACGATGTCTTTCTCGATGG
>JBFELT010000144.1:0-8523 GCA_041552015.1 Woeseiaceae bacterium | reverse complement strand
GCGCGGCCAACAAGCTGCCGCTGTCCGACGATCGTAACGTCTATACCAATAGCGGCACGTTCGACGACCTTACGGTCGGAGACAATGTCATTACTCCGTCAAATGTTGGCGATTTCACCGACGCCGATTTCGGTTTGACGGGAGCACCCGGCGAGCCGAGCCGCGAAGACGTCATTCGTTGGGCACGCGGACAGGACATACTTGACGACGACGGTGACGGCCTGACTACGGATACCCGCCATGCCATGGGCGACCCCCTGCACTCGCAGCCGGCGGCCGTTGCCTACGGCACGGACCCGGCCGACCCGGACGTGGTCGTGTTTACGGCAACCAACGACGGCTATTTCCACGCCATCGATGGCGATACCGGCGTCGAGCTCTGGTCCTTCATCCCGAAGCAGTTCCTGCCGAACCTGACGGAACTGATGCTGAACGGTAACGCGACCTACAAGCAGTACGGTATCGACGGTGACATCGTCCCCGTCGTCGCGGATCTCGACGACAATGGCGTCATCGACGGCGACGACTTCATCTACGTCATTTTCGGTCTGCGGCGCGGCGGCACTCAATACTACGCGCTGGACGTGACTGACAAGGACAAGCCCGAGCTCCTCTGGACGGCAAGCTTCGCGGAATCCGGCCAGAGCTGGAGCAAGCCGGTGGTTGCACGCGTCGACCTGGTGCACAACGGTCTGAACGACGAGAAAGCCGTGGTCATTGTCGTCGAAGGTTACGACACCGTACATGACACGGCGGCCTTGCCGGCAAACCCGGATAACGTAGGTGCCGGCATCGCGATGCTGGATCTCGAGACTGGCGAGCGCCTGTGGAGGGCCGGCCGGGCGAACGCCAACCTGACGCTGCCGACGCTGACGCGCTCGATACCCAGCCAGGTTCGGGCTATCGATTTCAGTGGCGACGGCTTTATCGACCGCCTCTATGCCATCGACGTCGGCGGCCAGGTGTTCCGTTTTGATCTGTTCAGGAACAAGGCGCCCGATGACCTCGCGACAGGCGGCGTCATCGCCCGCTTCGGCGGAGAAGGCGTGGCATCGGCCGGAGCGACGGACACTCGGCGCTTTTACTCGTCTCCTGACGTATCCATATTCACGGACCTGGTGCTGAATCGACGCTTCCTGGCGATCGGCGTAGGCAGCGGTTATCGCGCCCATCCGCTGGATATCAGCGCTACCGATGCCTACTACTCGCTTCGCGATCCGGACCTGTTTGCAAAACTCGATCAGGATGCCTATGACAACTACGACATCGCGCTCGACGGCGACATGGTCGAAGTCAGCGGCCAGGTGAACACGGAAATTGGCAGCAACGATCGCGGCTGGAAGTTCACGTTTGAGCCTGGCCAGATGATGCTCTCGGCATCGGCGACCTTCGATAACTCGGTGTTCTTCCTCGGCTATGAGCCCGACGTCGCATCGGCCGCGAGCTGCCAGGTAGCGCCGGGTAACAACTACCTGTATCGCGTCAACGTCGCCAACGGTGACCCGATCGCGAATAACCTCGACACGATGGACCCCGCCGACAGCAACGCGGCACGCACGACGGCGCTGCAGCAGGGCGGCATAGCCCCGACGCCGGCGTTCCTGTTCCCGGGCGCCCCGCAGCCATGCACAGGTGCGGAATGTTCGCCGCCACCGATCGGCTGTGTCGGTGTCGAATGCTTCAATCCGGGCTTTACCAACAACCCGGTACGCACGCTCTGGACGCAGGACGGAATTGAGTAATCGGAGTTCAATAATTGAGTAGTGGTTCCGGGCTTTTTGCCGAGGAATCCGGATAATTAAGCGAAAGTAATCAATTGATTACGGACCGGGCACAAGGACGCAGGACGCGACGCCCCAAAAGGACAAATTCGGAGTGAAGACGATGACTATTCGCAAGACATTGATCGCTACATTACTACTGCTTGGCGCACCGGCATTCGCGCTGATCGATGCCATCGAGCTGACGCCCGATAACATCATTCTTCCGGCGACCGGCAGCGGCACAATGACATTCAGGCCCTGCACCGGTGAGTGTGACAAAGATCACATGAGGGCACGACTGACCGCCGAGACAAGATTTTTGGTGGACGGCAGAGCCGTCAAATTTGATGAGTTCAGGAGGGATCACGCCACCTTGAGACGTAGCAAAGACAGCTACGCACTGGTGAGCTACGAAACAGAGACGAATACCGTTACAAAAATAGAGATAAGTCGGTAGACACTATTTGCTTGTGACTGACTGAAACACCTAGTCACGGATTGACTGAAGAGGATTGGACCCATGTTTACGTCCAGGAAACGCACCGCTTGGGCAGGTGTAGGACTGCTGCTCTCACTGACTATCTCGTCACCCGTCTGGGCCGACGATGTTGAACTGTTGTTGTCGACGCCCGGATTGAGCGGCGCTGCTCGGCCCAACCTGCTGTTCATCCTCGACTCCTCCGGCAGCATGACCGGCGAGGTGCCCACGCAGAATCCTTACGATGCAACCGAGATCTACGCGGGCGACTGCGATGCCGACATGTATTACTGGAAATACGGCAGCAGCAGCAGCGTCCCGGATTGCGGTAACAACTACAAGTTCCAAAAAGACATGTTCGACTGCCGGCAGGGCATCGTCCAGATGGCGACCGCGGGCAAGTTCGTTGATACCCTGGCCATGTACAGGACGGGCGGCAAATGGAGATGGCGCGATCTCGACCGCTGGCAGGACGACAGGCGCGTCGAGTGCGAGGAAGACTCCGGCGAGCACGGTCATATCAGCGACAATTCACTGACTGAGCGCTACGCCAAGTCGGGTTCGAGGAGTGGCTACAACCTCGGCAACCTCTATACCTCCAGCTCCGGCAGCAAGATCAACTGGAGCAACATGGGTGGCGTCAAAACCATCTACGATCCCAACTACCTTAACTGGTATCACGGCCCGACCGGTGCAAACCTGCGCAAGACCGACATCGTCAAGGCGGTGACCAAGAACGTGCTTGGTTCCATGAACGATGTGAATATCGGCTTCATGCGCTTCGACGGTAACGACGGCGGCCCGGTCATGTTCGGCCTGAAGGACCTCGATACCAATCGCGTAGCGGCAAACGCAATCGTCGATGCTCTTCCCGCCAGCGGTAACACGCCGCTGTCGGAAACCCTGTACGAGGCAGCCCGTTACCTCAGCGGTATGACGCGCGACTACAGCGATCTCGACAAGACGGACCTGGACGCGCTGCTCACCCCGAGTACCACGCAGTACAGGCAGCCCGTCGAATACTCCTGTTCGAAGAACTTCGTCGTGCTGTTGACCGACGGCCTGCCAACGGCGGACGTGGACATCTACGACAAGATCACCAATCTGCCCGGCTACGGTACCGTCACCGGCCGCACCGGCTGTGCGGGAAGCAACGTTAACGGACAATGTCTGGACGACGTTGCCGAGTACCTCGCCAAGGCCGATCTAAATACCGCCGTCGATGGCGTGCAGTCGGCTACGACGTACACCATCGGATTCGGGCTCCCGGACGACGACAAGGATACGGCCGCGGTCTATCTCACGGAAGTCGCCAACGCCGGCGGCGGCACGTACTTCCCGGCCAATGACGTAGGCAGCCTGACTGAAGCGCTGACGGAAATCACCAGCGACATCTTCAAGCGTGACATTTCCTTCACAGCGCCCGCGGTCGCGGTCAACGCCTTCAACCGCACGCAGCATCTCAATGATCTGTATGTCTCCGTATTCCGCGCCAAGGACGAAACCCACTGGCCCGGAAACATGAAGAAGTACGTGATCAAGGGCACAGGCATCGAGGATGCACTCCAGAACAACGCTATCGACCCCGATACCGGCTATTTTGCGGACACCGCCAAGAACTTCTGGCAACAGGGAGCGACACCCGACGGTGCGGACGTCTACAAGGGCGGCACGGCAAATATCCTGCCGCTCCCGGACAATCGCAAGCTGTATACCAACAACGGCAGCAGCGACCTGACGCTGCCGACGAACTGGGTGTCGAACGCCAATATTCTCAACTTCACCGAGGCCGACTTCGGTCTGATCGGCGCAGAGGGCGAGCCGACACTCGACAAGCTGATCGACTGGGCCCGGGGCATGGACGTCAAGGATGTGGACTTCGACGGCGATGTCACGGAGCGGCGAAATGCCATGGGCGATACGCTGCATGCACAGCCGGCGGCGGTCGTCTACGGCGAGAACGATGGTACGTACGACGTCGTGATTTACACCGCCACGAACAACGGCTACCTGCACGCCGTCGACGCGGACACCGGCGTAGAGAAGTGGGCATTCGTGCCGCACGAACTGCTGGAGAATATGAACGCCTTGTACGCGAATGAAACTGTCACCTACAAGAATTACGGTCTCGACGGCGACGTCGTTCCGGTGGTCTACGATGCCAACCACGATGGCGTCATCGACACGTCGACGGACTTCGTCTACCTGGTATTCGGCATGCGCCGCGGTGGCTCCAATTACTACATGGTCGAAGTCAGCGATCCTGACAAGCCGAAGCTCCGCTGGGTACGGACGTTCCCGGAAATGGGCCAGAGCTGGTCGCCGCCGGTCGTCGCCAAGATCGACATCGACAGCAACATTCACCAGAGTCCGCAGAACGCGGTGGTTGTTGTCGGCAGCGGCTACGATACCGTTCACGACGCGCCGGATCACCCGGCGGACGCGGATGGCGAAGGTGCCGGCGTAATGATTCTCGACCTCGAGACCGGCGACCGCATCTGGAGGGCGGGCCTGGACACCGGCGCGGACCTTCAGCTCGACAAGATGACCCGTTCCATCCCAGCACGCGTGCGTGTAATCGACCTGAACGGCGATGGCCTGGCCGATCGCATGTATGCATCGGACCTGGGCGGACAGATCTGGCGCTTTGACATCACAAACGGCGAAAGCCCCGACAAGCTCGTTGCCGGCGGCGTGATTGCCCGTCTGGGAGCCGAGGGGATAAGCAGCCCGACGGACGCGGAGACGCGGCGCTTCTACACGACGCCAGACGTTTCCATCTTTACCGACAAGGCGCAGAACCAGCGTTACCTCGCCATCAGTATCGGCAGCGGCTACCGCGCACATCCGCTCGATAACGACGCAGCCGATCGCTTCTACTCGGTTCGTGATCCGCATCTGTTCGGCAGGCTGACGCAGGCGCAGTACAACAGCTACTCGATCATCGAGGACGACGATCTCACCGAGGTAAGCGGCAGCTACGGCACGGAAATCACGCTGAGCAGCAAGGGCTGGAAGTTCACCTTGCCGCCTAATGAAAAAGTGCTGTCGGATTCGCAGACCTTCGATAACGTCGTCTACTTCGTCACGATGGAGCCGACGGTAGATTCGCTGGATCCCTGCCAGGCTGGCCTCAGCGTCAATCGCCTGTACCGTCTGGACATCGTCAACGGCGATCCGATAGTCGATTATGGCGAAAACGTACCGACGGACCCGGACGAAATCGATGCCGCGCGCCTGACCGCGCTGCAGCAGGGTGGTATTGCGCCGAAGCCGCAGTTCTTCTTCCCGAGCCCGACGGATCCGAACTGCACAGGCGACGAATGCTCGCCGCCGCCGGTCGCATGCGTTGGCGTGGAGTGTTTCGACCCTGGATTCACCAATTTCCCGGTGCGAACACTATGGACGCAGGACGGTATAGAATAGTCTGGCCGGGATAACCGGGAGGACCATGGGTAACTAGCTATGCAGATGCGCAAATACATGCAGGGAGTCACGCTGATGGAGCTGATGATCGTGGTGGTGATCATCGGCATCCTCACGGCGATCGCATTCCCGAATTACCGCCAGTTCGCGGCTCGAGCGAAGCGCACCGAGGCGAAGGCAGAATTGCTGAGGATCGCCTCCAACCAGGAGAAGTTCTACCTGCAGAACTCGCGGTTTGGCACCCTGACGGAACTTGGCTATTCCGCCAATACGATCAAGTCCGAGTCCGGCTCGTACACGATCACTGCTGACCCCAACCCGACCTGGCCTGAGAATTTTCTCGCCACCGCCACCTACACGATCGACGACAATGAAGACGGAAAGTGCAAGAATTTCTTCATCGACGGTGGCGGCACGAAGACGTCCGACCCGTATACCGACTGCTGGACGCGCAGGAACTAGCAGCCTGCGGGACCCGGGACCAAACGCAAGGTTCGAAAGCTTTCTAGCCCTTCCCTTGCTTGCCGGCCCCGGCGTTCTTGCCGGAGCCGCTATCGTTTAGCGGCTCTGCATCCGGCTTTTCGCGACCGGACAGGAACAGGGCGTCGATGATCAGGAACGCGGCGCCGACGGAAATGCCCGCATCCGCGACATTGAAGGACGGAAATGCCCAGTTTCCGAACCAGACCTGGATGAAGTCCGTGACATGACCAAGCCGTATCCGGTCGATCAGATTGCCAATCGCGCCGCCGAGTACGAAAGCCAGTCCGATTGACAGGACGGCATGGCCCTCCTTTCGAATCCTCCAGATCCAGACCGCGATGACCGCGCTCACGGCCGTTGCGAGGACCACGAAGAACCACCGCTGCCAGCCGCCCGCGTTGGCAAGGAAACTGAATGCGGCACCCTCGTTTTTCTGGTGCGTCAAATTGATGAAACTGTTGATGGGTACTCGATCGTAGAGCGGTACCCACTCGATGATCGCCCACTTGGTCGCCTGGTCGGCGAGCACGATAACCACCGCGACGGCCATCCATGCGGCGAACCGCCCGTTACCTGTGCTGATTGCTGCTTCGTTATTCAAGTTTGTCATCCTGTCAGACGGCGAGCGCTGCAAGCGCGCTCCGCGCATTTTCGGCGTCGATGGCCATTTGCGCAACCAGGTCGTCGACGGCGGCAAATTTTTCCTCGGCCCGAAGATACGCGAGGAAGTCCACGTGTATGTATTCCCCGTAGATTTCCCTATCGAAATCAAAGAGGTGGACTTCCAGCACTGGTTTGCACAAATCGAAAGTCGGCCGCGTCCCAAGGCTCGCGACGCCATCGATGGGCCCCTCGTCGAGACCTGATACCCGTACCGCAAAGATGCCGAGTACCGCGCTCTGGCGCCGCCGAATGTCGACATTGGCGGTCGCGTAGCCAAGCGACCGTCCAACCTGCCTGCCTTTAACGACCTTCCCCGACATGCGGTAGGGCCGGCCGAGCAACTTGGCCGCCCTTTGCACGTCGCCTTTCGCAAGCGATTCGCGGATGACGGTACTGCTGACTCTGACGCCATCCACGACGACACTCGGCACTTGCTCCACATTGAACTGCAGCGCACGACTCGCCCGGGCCAGGTGCTCGATAGTGCCTTCCCGTCGACTCGCGAAGTGAAAATCGTCGCCAACAACGATATGCCGCGCATTCAGTCCGTGCACCACGATCTGCCGGATAAAAGCGTCAGCCCTGATGCTGCGCATGGCGGCGTCGAAACGTGGGCAATAGAAGATATCGATCCCGCAGTCCTGTAGCGCCTCGAATTTCTCGCGAAAACGCATCAAGCGCGCCGGAGGGCTGGATTCCGAAAAGAATTCTCTCGGAGTCGGTTCGAAACTCATTACGACAGAAGGGCGTCGACTTCGTCGCGCTTCCCTGGTTACGCGATCCAGCAAGGCTCGATGCCCCAGGTGCAAACCATCATAGGCACCAATCGTCACAACGCTGCCGTTGGCCAGTGCGTCGAACGGAAGATCGGTAAGGTGTCTGACCAAAACCATCCTAGTGTCCTGTCCCGTCGGTACCTGGCATATCAGCGTGCCCGCAAACGAAACTGCGACGGCCGCATGCCGAGCATCAGCAGCACAATAATATAACTGGCGGCTCCGGCGGTGACAGACAGGGTCAGCCAGTAGACGCGATCCATCAGGTCAACCCCCAGCCACCATGCCAACGGTCGATCGAGCCACACGAGAACCAGGCACATCGTGAGATTCGAAATGGCGATACGAAGAATAAGCGATGGCCATCCCGAGGAGTGACGGATGACCTCGTCCTTTCGCAGACCGCGATAGAGCAAGGCGGCGTTCAGTATCGCCGCGGCCGAGGTTGCCGCCGCCAGACCCACGTGCGGGCCGGCGAAACCGATCGCAGTCAGGTACCAGGCCGACGCTATACTCAGAAACAGATTGGCCGCCAGGGCAATCAGGCCGATACGTACCGGTGTTCGCGTATCCTCGCGGGCAAAGAACGCGGGCGCGAGGATCTTGACGAAAGAAAAACCGATCAGCCCAACCGCGTAGGCGCGCAGCGCCATCGTCGTCATCGCTACCGAGTTCTCGTCGAAAATACCGCCGAAGAACAGCGTAGCGATCAGAGGGCCCGCAAGAAGTATCAGTCCGGCGGCTGCCGGCACGACGATCAGCAGTGCGATCCGCATCGACCAGTCGAGCGTTTGCGCAAATTCCGTCGTGTCGTCACCTGCCCAGAGCCGCGACAAAGTTGGCAGGGTGACCGTCGCCAGCGCAATGCTGAAAAGCCCAAGCGGGAATTCCATCAGCCTGTCCGAGAAGTACAGGTAGCTGATGCTGCCGACCG
>JBFELT010000143.1:0-8622 GCA_041552015.1 Woeseiaceae bacterium | reverse complement strand
CGCCACCCAGTCGAGGATCACGTACATCCCCAGCGCATGCGCCGAATCAACGAAGCGCTTCAGCTCATCCAGCGTGCCAAATTCGGGATTGACACCCAGGTAGTCTCTCACCGAGTACGGGCTTCCAAGCTTGCCCTTGCGTTTCTCCTGTCCGATCGGGTGTATCGGCATCAGCCAGATAATGTCGATACCCAGTTTCTTCAGGCGCGGCAGCTGTGACTCGGCCGCGGCGAAACTGCCTTCGGCCGTGAACTGCCGCGTGTTGAGCTGATAGATCGTGGCGTTCTTCGACCATTCCGGATGTGTGATCCGCACGTAGGGCTGCGGCTCATGGGAACTGGCGGTAGCCGGCGGCGACGGCTGACTCGCGCAGGCATCAAAAGCCAGCACGAGGCCGGCGATCAGTACAACGTATCCTGTCTGCTTGAAAGCCATTTCATCCTCCGCGTTTCGGGCACTGGCTGGGAGTCTGCTTCATTGACGCTGACCGGCAGCCTGTAATTTCGCGAGCTCCGCCGCGAACGACGCGTTGTCCAGGGGCGAATCGAAGAGAAACACCCGGACGTCATGGGGCGGTACGACCGCGACGAGCGTCGGCGAGCTTGCATCGACGATGACGCGTTCGCCCGTTGCCGCGTCGCGCCACGGACCGCCGCTCAAGCCGCTCTTTATTGCGAAGCTCGAGCTCGCGTCGCCCTTGTTGAGCAGCACCAGCGCGGTCTGGTTGCGACCGTCCTGCTGAAAGACGCGATAGAACGCGGCCGTATCCTCGCCGAATTCCAGGTTGAACTGCAATCCACGCTGCAGCGCGATCGAGTTCTTTCGGATCGCCGCGATTCGTGACAGCGCCGCGTGAATCGGGTGCGACCTGGCGCGTTCGATGTTCTCCTGGCCGAAGTAATCCCGATTGCCCGCATGCTGATCCGCGCCCGCGCGAAATGCAATTTCCGATCCGTAGTACACGACGGGAATGCCGCGGCTGGTGAAAAGCCAGTTATTGGCATCGATAAAGCCGTTCGAGTCCGCGTCCATGCGCGGCATGTCATGATTATCGTAGAAGGTCATCAACTCGTATGGGTTCTCGTAGACGCCGGTATCGAGCTGAAGATAATCGAGCAGATTGCTGTACGCGCCATCGTGCTTGCCGAACACGCTGACCATGGCCTCGCGCCCCGGGAAATCCAGCACGCTGATGCCGCCGTTTTCGGGGTACGTGTATTCGGCAAGGAACGCCGCATCGTAAGACCACGCCTCTGCGAACATGAAAAGTCCCGGGTGCTGTTGACGAAGTCGATCGGAAAACGCCTTCCAGAATTCGTGGGGCATGTGCTTGATCGTATCGATACGAATTGCCGAGGCACCTTCGGCGACCCATTTCGCATGCGCGGCAACACAGTAGTCGAGCACGTCCGGGTTCTCGTAATCAAGGTCCGAAAGCTCGGCGAGATCCCGTTCGCGCCGGTAAAACGCATGCAAGGGATTCTGCGGATCGAGCTCGCTCGGGTAGAGATTGCCGTGATCGGCGATGAGCCTGCCGCTCGCATCATAGATCTCGCCAAACTTCGGCTGGTCTTCCGGCATCGAAAACGACGGCGAGCCATGATTGCAGACGATGTCGAGCACGGTCTTCAGGCCATGCTCGTTTCTGAGACGCGCGGTCAGATCGGAGTAATCGAGGCCGGCCGACGGCAGGTGTTCGTCCAGCTCGAAGAAATTGACGCCCCAGTAGCCGTGATAGCCGGTCTTGCCATAATCGTTGGAACCGCCCTCGCCCGGCGCCTTGCCGCCGGTGAAAGCCTCGTCCGGGTTGTCGACGATCGGTGTCAGCCAGATCGCCGTGAAGCCCATATCGGCAATGTAATCGGCGTTGTCCAGAACGCCTTTGAAATCTCCGCCCAGGTAGCCGATATTCGCGGGCGGCGAACCGGCCAGGCGTATCGGGCGATCGAAGGTGCCCAGCGCGACGCCACCCTGCTCGGGATAGTTGTTTTCCGGGTCGCCGTCGACGAAGCGATCGGTCACCACGAAATACACCGCTTCCGATGCAAACGGCTGCAGCGTGCCGAAGAAATCGGCTGGCAACTCGGCGGGCACAACTACCGCATCCTCGACCTCCGTGACAGTGCCACAGGCGCTCAGCAACAAGGCGGCGCAGGCCGTAAACCGGGCGGACGCAGTCTTCATTGCGGTTCCGCGGATTTGTCGACCAGCATGGTGGCCAGACCGGCCACGATCATCATGCAGCCGCCGACGACGAGCGCGTATATCGCCTGCAGTTCGAAGAACTCTCGCAGCAGAAGACCGAGCAGGCTCGCCGCCACCAGCTGCGGTATGACGATAAAGAAATTGAATATGCCCATGTACACGCCCATCTTGTGCGACGGCAGGTTGTTGGATAGCAGCGCATACGGCAGCGACAGGATAGACGCCCACGCAAATCCAACGCCGATCATCGAAACGATCAGCAGCTTGGGGTCGCTGATAAAATAGAAGCTGATCAGCCCGATGCCGCCGAGCGACAGGTTGATCAGGTGACAGGCGCGGCAACCGAGCCGGTTGGCAATGAAGGGAATCGCAATGGCGGCAAGCGCCGCGAAACCGTTGTACGCCGCAAACAGGACGCCGGTCCAGTCAGCACCGTCGTTGAAGCTGGCGCCCGACGCCTCCGTCGCGCCATAGTGATGCGCCGTGACGGCGGCTGTGCCGTAGATCCACATCGCGAAAAGGGCGAACCAGGAAAAGAACTGCACGACGGCAAGCTGCTTCATGACCCGGGGCATGTGAAACAGGTCGTGCATGATCTCGGCGAAGCCGTTCTCCACTTTGCCCGCGTTTTTCATGGAAGCCATGATCAACTGGAACACGCCGAATACCGTCAGTCCGCCGGCCAGCACGTACAGCTCCTTGTCGAGGCCCGCGCTGATAATCCAGAACCACAGGCCGACACCGATCACCATGCTGATGATGCCACCGCTGCGATACTTCGACGCCGGCCGCGTCGAGGTATCCTCGGCGACGTGCTCGGGCGGACGCGCGGCGTCGAATTCGGCCAGTTGCTGCGGTGAGTATTCCCTGGATCGAAATACCGTCCAGGAGACGGCCAGCAGAAACGCTGCGCCACCGATGTAGAAAGAGTACTTCACCGAAATCGGAATCACGCCGGCTGGCGCCTCGTTGCTGATGCCGAACCAGTTCGCCATCATCCAGGGCAACGCGGAGGCGATCACGGCGCCTATGCCGATAAAAAACGTCTGCATTGCGAAGCCGCTGGTGCGCTGTTTCTCCGGCAGGTTGTCCCCGACGAAAGCCCTGAACGGCTCCATGGAAACATTGATACTCGCGTCCATGATCCAGAGCATGCCGGCGGCAATCCACAAGTACGGCGAGTTCGGCATCGCGAACAGGGCCAGTGAAGCGAGTATCGCGCCAACCAGGAAGTAGGGTCGGCGGCGTCCGAGACGGTTCCAGGTGCGATCGCTCATATAGCCGATGATGGGCTGCACGATCAGACCGGTCAGCGGTGCCGCAATCCAGAGTATCGGTATATCGTCGATGGGCGCGCCCAGCGTCGGGAAGATCCGGCTGACGTTGGCATTCTGCAGCGCGAAGCCCATCTGAATGCCGAGGAACCCGAAACACATGTTCCAGATTTGCCAAAAACTGAGCCGTGGCTTCTGTTTCAT
The DNA here is from genome assembly GCA_041552015.1 of Woeseiaceae bacterium. GTDB lineage: Bacteria > Pseudomonadota > Gammaproteobacteria > Steroidobacterales > Woeseiaceae > UBA1847. The sequence goes on along the minus strand of JBFELT010000143.1, from coordinate 4,939 downwards.
TCTTCTTTCGCCTTATCATTGGGCCTGATTCGAATTGCCGTGCCGCCACCCGCCGCCAGTCGCAGATCGAGCGTCGTCGATTGATTGAGCTCGCGGCTCTCGATCACGTAGTCGTAGGGTCTCGTTTTCCAGTCTGCCTGATCCCCGTCGCGATAGATCGTCGCGATGTAGCCGCGGTCCTCGTCGAGGAATCGGAGCGGAACGCGTATCTCGCGGGGCTCTTCGTCCGCGATGGCGCCGATGAACCAGTCTTCGCCACCGCGTTCCCGGCGGGCGAAAACGACGTAGTCGCCAACCTCGCCTGCCAGCGCAACGCTTTCTTCCCAGTCCGTCGGCACGTCGACGATGAACCGGAACGCGTCGGGAAACCGCCCGTAGTTTTCCGGGAGATCGGCCGCCATCTGGATAGGGCTGTAAAGCACGACGTACAGGGCGAGCTGGTGCATGAGCGTGCTTTGCACGCGGAACTCCGAGTCGGCGCCGTGGTGCAGCAGATTGAATATGCCTGGCGTGAAGTCCATTGGACCGGCGAGCAGGCGGGTAAACGCCAGCAGCACATTGTGCTCCGGAGGATTGGGCACCGACCATCCGGCATTGTATTCCTGCCCGCGGGCGCCTTCGCGGCTAATCCAGTTCGGGAAGGTCCGTCGCAGACCCGTTGCCTTTACGGGCTCATGCGTGTTGATGCTGATCCTGCGCTTTGCGGCCTCCTTCAGCACCTTTTCGAAATGATTGACGGCAATCTGGCCATCGTGCCATTCGAAATGCGTGACTCCGTTCTCGTCGACGCGCTGCAGCTGCCCGCCGTCGGCCACATAGCCGGTCTTGATCTGGCGCACGCCGAGGGACTCGTACAGATCGTAGGCGGCCGACAGCTGCGATTCGTAATTGCTGATATGCCCGGACGTCTCATGATGCCCGACAAGTCGCACCCTGTTTTCGCGGGCGTGTGCGGCCACGGCCTCTAGATCGAAATCGTCATAGGCCTCGGTGAAGCTGAAGATGCTGCCGTTATTGAACCAGTCACCGTCCCAGCCGGTGTTCCAGCCCTCCACCAGGATGCCATCGAATCCGTGCTGCGCGGCGAAGTCGATATACCGTATTGCGTTCGACGTCGTCGCGCCGTGACGGGGACCCGAGCCCCAGGTGTTTTCATCCAGGTGCATCGCCCACCAGATACCGACGTACTTGCCGGGCTCGACCCACGAGACGTCGCCGAGCAGGTTCGGCTCGTTGAGATTCAGTACCAGGTTCGAATTCAGCAGGCCAACCGCATTCGGGGAAATCTGAATGCTGCGCCACGGCGTCACGAACGGCGTCCTGACCCTGACGCGCACCCCGTCCGAGCGCGGCGCGAGGTTGGTCTGGAAGACGCCCGGCCTTCTCTGATCGAGTACGTACGCGGCGTAATCGCGCAGCGCTGCCTCATGCAGGCTGATGTGAGTGCCGCTGGCCAGCCGGAACGTTGCCGGCGTGTGCGCCAACATGATCGCGTCGATCGACGTCGTCTGATACAGGTGCTCGTAGCGATTCCAGCCCCGACCGCGGATCCAGTAGGCCGTCGCGTCGGCCGGCAGGCGAAACTCGGTGAGCTCGTCGACGATGCCGACTTCGCCGTAGTAGTCCTGCTCGGGAACTTCGTAGCGCAGACCGACGCCGTCATTGTGAACGCGTATGCGGACACCGAACTGCCTGGCCGGACCCTCGCTCGATGCGAACGTGACGAAGAGTTCGTTGAAGTTATCGCGCACGAACCTGCGCTCGCCCCAGGGCTGCTCCCAGGTCGAATCGGAGCGGACGCGCTCCACCGCGAGCTGGCGCAGCGCATCCTCCAGCGCCGCGTGCTTCTGAAAACGCATGCCGAGCCGGGATGCGCCGATGACGAGTTCATCGCCGTAGCGCACGCTGTAGCGAGGCCTGCCATCCGCCGTAAGCTCCAGGTTCACGACGATGCGCCCGTCCGGTGAGCCAAGCTCGACAGCCCGGGCCTGAAAGGCGAGGATTAGGGCGGCGAACAGAAATATCGTTGTCGTGTAGTTATTGTTCTTGGACACGCTGTCGATTGTAGCAACAGCGCTGTTTGGCCCGCTCGCCCTGCAAACGTATTCATTCCCGGCAATCAGGCTAAATGACTATATTTACAGCAATTATTGGGGGAAAACCGATGACAAGAATCCTGCTGCTTGCTGTCTCTTGCCTGCTGCTGCTGGCCTGCGGGGAAGACCGGGCGGCGCATTCCGATGCTGGCATCGAGCGTGTCGAGCCGCCCTTCTGGTGGCAAGGCTTCGTGAACCCGGAGCTGCAGCTGCTCGTCTACGGTGAGGGCGTCGCCGAATTCAGCGCCTCGGTCGACCACCCCGGTATCGAAATCACGCGCGTGGAACGCGGCGACAGCGCGAATTACCTGTTTGTCTATCTCGATATCGGCAGATCCGCCGCGGCCGGCACATTCGATCTGTTGTTCGAGAACGATGACCGGGCCTTCAGCCACACCTACGAGCTGCGCGAGCGCGCAGCGGACGCGGCGAAGCGACGGGGGGTTTCCAGCGCCGACGTCGTCTACATGATCACGCCGGACCGCTTCGCAAACGGCGAGCCATCGAACGACTCGATCGACGGCTACGAAGACACGCTCGACCGCAGTGACGACTACGGCCGTCACGGCGGCGATATTGCGGGTATTGGCGAGCGACTCCCCTACATCCGGGATATGGGTTTCACGGCCGTCTGGCTGAACCCGATCCTCGAGAATGCAATGCCGGAGTCGTCCTATCACGGCTATGCGATCACCGACCTTTACAAGGTCGACCCCCGTTTCGGCAGCAATGAGCAATACCTCGCCCTGGCGGAAAGAATGCGTTCGATGGATGTCGACCTCATCATGGACATGGTTGCCAATCACATCGGCAGCGGTCATTGGTGGATGCAGGACCTGCCCGCGAAAGACTGGCTGAACGTACCCGATAGGCGCTCGGTGACCAGCCATGCCAGGACTACCAACCAGGACCCGTACGCGTCAGCGTATGACAAGCGGGCGCACGCCGACGGCTGGTTTTCCCCGTCGATGCCGGACCTGAATCAGCGCAATCCGCTGCTGGCCGACTACCTCATCCAGAACACGATCTGGTGGGTCGAGTATCTCGGCCTCGCCGGCATACGCATGGACACGCATCCCTATCCCGACAAACAGTACATGGCCGAGTGGAGCCGACGCGTCATGGAGGAGTACCCCGGCCTGACCCTGACGGGGGAGGAATGGACGGCGAATCCGGCGATCGTCGCCTACTGGCAGCGCGGCAAGGACAATCACGACGGCTACGTTTCGTACATGCCGAGCATGCTCGACTTCCCGCTGCAGATTGCGGTCAGGAAGTCCCTTACCGAGGATGTGCCCTGGTGGGACAGTCCGTGGACATCGGCGTACGAGATGCTCGGCAACGACTTCCTCTATCCCGATCCCGCGAGGCTTGTCATTTTCCCTGACAACCACGACATGAGCCGTATCTACACGCAGCTCGACGAGGACTACGACCTGTATCGCATGGCGATGGTTTACTACCTGACGATGCGGGGTATTCCCACGCTGTATTACGGAACGGAAGTGCTGATGTCGCATCCCGGCACCGACAGTCATGGCGCGATACGCGAGGAATTCCCCGGCGGCTGGCCGGACAGCGACAAGAATGCCTTTACCGCGGCAGGACTCAGCGACGATGAACGGGAGGCGCAACAATTCCTCCGAAAGCTGCTCAACTGGCGCCGCGACAAGCACGTCATCCATTCGGGCCACCTCATGCAGTTCACACCCGTCAAGAACGTCTATGCTTACTTTCGCTACGACGAGAACGACACCGTCATGGTGATATTCAATCGCGGCGACGAAGCGGCGAGTATTGATACCGCGAGGTTTGCCGAACGCCTCGGCACTGCAAAGAGCGCCACCGACGTAATCACAGGCAGGACGCTCGACATCGGCGAGTCACTGCAGCTGCCGCCGCACTCGGTTTTGTTGCTCGAAGTCACGCGATAACGGGAGCCCGTCTCGATGCAAAGATTCCTGCTCGTTGCCGCGCTGCTCGCGGCGGCTTCTGCCTCAGCTGACTTCGGCCGCTACCAGGGCCACGCGCTGGACGGTCCGTCGCTCGTCGTCGTCAGCGACCGCGGCGAACTGAGGATCACCCCGCGCGATGATGCGGCGTTTGAAGTGCACTACCTCGAAGCCGGCGTGAAGCAATTGCCTTCCTTCGCGATCGATCCGGATGCAACAACGGATTTCCTCAGTGTCGTCAGCGAATCGGAATCCGCGCTGACCTTCGTGATCGACGGCCTCACTGCCGTCGTCGACAAATCGCCGGTGAAAATCCGTTTCATGAAGGACGGCCAGCCGCTACTCGCCGAGGAACACGGCTACTTCGCCTACGAGACGGTTCGCGGCTTCCGCTTTCGGCTCGACGAGGGCGAAAAACTGCTCGGCGGCGGCCAGCGGGTCATGGGAATGGACCGCCGGGGCCGGCGCATGCCGCTTTACAACAAGGCCTCCTACGGTTATGACGGCGACACCGAGCAGATGTATTACAGTGTGCCGGCAGTGCTGTCGTCGGATAGGTACGCGATCGTGTTCGACAACTCGGCAAGCGGCTGGCTCGACATCGGCAGCACGCAAAGCGATGTACTGAGCTTCGAGGCGGTTGCCGGCCGAACTGCCTACGTCGTCGTCGCTGGCGACAGCTACCCCGAGCTGCTCGAGAATTACACGGACGTCACCGGGCGCCAGCCGCTGCCGCCGCGCTGGGCGCTTGGCAACTTCGCATCGCGCTTCGGCTATCACAGCGAGAAGGAGACCCGTGACGTGGTGCGCCGCTTCCAGCGCGCCGACATCCCGCTCGATGCCGTCATTCTGGACATCTACTGGTTCGGGCCCGACATCAAGGGCCACATG
>JBFELT010000142.1:0-8648 GCA_041552015.1 Woeseiaceae bacterium | reverse complement strand
CGGTGAAGTATACAGTGATTGCAGGAAATAACCACTGCCGCGTGGTACGGGGTTTCGCAAAAAGCTCGACGGCAAGCCGGGTTGTCGGCCGTTAACACCCTATCAGGTCTCGCCGATATCTTCGTGCCAAAGCATGGAATGCGCACAAATGAATTCGCGCATCATCTGTCGACAGGTTTCATCGTCCCGAATTTCGAGCTGCACGCCGCGCGAGCGCAGGTGTGTTTCCGGACCCTGGAAACTACGGTTTTCGCCGACAACAACGCGCGGAATGCCATAGAGCAGGATTGCGCCACTGCACATGTCACACGGCGACAACGTGGAGTAAAGCACTGCTTTTCGGTAATCGGCGGCTTGCAGTCGGCCTGCGCTCTCCAGGCAATCCATTTCCGCGTGCAGGATGGCACTGCCCTGCTGAACGCGCTTGTTGTGTCCACGACCGACAATCCGGTCGTTCATAACCAGTACCGAGCCAATCGGAATGCCTCCAGCGCTTGCGCTCTTGCGCGCCTCTTCGATCGCCGCCGCCAGGTATGGATCCATGCTATCGATTGTCGAAAATTCGATCGACGGCCTGCATGACGTCGGGCGTGAAAGCATCCACGAATTCCAGCGCCTTCATATTTTCGTGGACTTGAGACACGCGGCTGGCACCCGTCAGGACTGAACTGACATGCGGATTTTGCAGACACCAGGCGATGGAGAACTGCGCCAGGGTCGCGCCCATCGCATCCGCCAGGGGCTTCAGGGCCGAGACAATCGCCAGCCGGCCGGAATCGGTCAACTCCTTGCGCAGCCATTCGTAACCTTGCAGCGCCCCGCGGCTATCGGCAGGCACGCCATCGATGTATTTCCCGGTCAACAGGCCGGAGGCCAGCGGGCTCCAGGTCGTCGAGCCGTAGCCGTGTTCCTTGTAGACACGATCATACTCGGCAGCAAAACGATGTCGCTGAAACAGGTTGTATACCGGTTGCTCGACGACCGGCTTGTGCAGATGGTGGCGCTCCGCGATGGCGATCGCGCTCAGGATGTCATCGGCCTCCCATTCCGACGTGCCCCAGTACAGGGCTTTGCCGCGCTCGATAATGTTGTGCATCGCCCAGACCGTTTCCTCGATCGGCGTTGTCGGGTCCGCACGATGGCAATAAAGGAGGTCGACGTAGTCCATGCCAAGTCGGCGCAGCGACCCGTCGATGCCCTCGAGGAGGTACTTCCGATTGAGCGTGTTCTGCTCGTTGGGTGATTCGTGCAGGCCCCAGTAGAGCTTCGTCGAAACGAGGTAGCTGCCGCGCCGCCAACCCAGCTGCTTTAGCGCGGCCCCCATAACCTCTTCCGACTTCCCTGCGGCGTAGTTCTCGGCGTTGTCAAAGAAGTTGACGCCGGCTTCGTAGGCCGCCTTCATCAGTTCCCTGGTCGACTCGATATCCGCCTGAGTGTGGAACGTTACCCACGAACCCAACGATAATTCGCTGACCTGCAGGCCGGCTTTGCCAAGATGGCGATACTTCATTCGTCCTCCTTAATCGGTGCTTCGAGCCGCGGACGCAAAGAGCCGCCGGCACTGGCCACGAGTCGGGCCGGACCAGGGGTGAACGCCCGCCGGACGCTGCGCGGCGCAGCGGCCAGGGCGCAATGTCGCGGTGTCCGGCCTGCTCTTTATTGATATTTTTCAGATAGTTACAGTCTTTCCCTAAATTAATCGTCAATAAACCTTTCAATCGGTCCAGATTATGTATAAAAATAGTCTGGCATCCTCGAGAGGCAGGGTGGCCGGAAGACCGCCGCCATCCCCGGACATTACAGATTCGGACGCCTCCCGGACAACTATAAGTATAAAAAGGCGGAGGTTGCGTGGCGCGAGCGCTGGAAAACGTGGAAGCGATACCAGGCTATCTCGAGTTTTTCGGGATGACTCGGGCGCCATTCGCGCGTCTGTCAGCGCCAACCCAGGTATTTCATGCGGAGCAGTATTCCCGGCTCTACGCACATCTTTCCGACGCCACCGAGAACGCCGATCATCTGCTTGTCCTTTGCGGCGCCGACGGCTCGGGAAAGACGACGCTGCTGAATCGATACACCGCCAGCCTTGGCCACGAAACCTCGTTCGCGACCTTCGATGACAGTTGCGTCGATGGTACGCAATTTTACTGCGAATTCCTGAGGCAACTCGGATTTAACGACATAACCGGTACCTTGAACGAACTCCGGCATATCTGCCGCGAATTCCTGGTTCATCGCGGCCTCGCGGGAGACCCGGTGCTGCTGATCGTCGATAACGCACACCTGGTGAGCCCTTCGATACTGGAGCAGGTCCGCTGGCTTGCGGAAATAAAACTCGACAATCGTTGTGTCATCAGCCTCGTCTTATCAGGGAATCCCGACCTGGCGCGCATCATGGCCTCACCCGCAATGAGCCTCATGCAGTTCGGGCGAAAAATCGAGTTCGGAATCCGCGTCTTCACGGAGCAGGAAAGCGATGACTATGTCCGGCACCGGCTGAGGCTGGCCGGCGGAACCGAGTCGGCCAAGCTCTCGACAGAAGCGCGGCCCCTGATTCATCGTTTCTCTGGCGGCAACCCGACACTCATTAACAGGCTCTGCGACGCTGTCCTGAACGAGGCGCTGGCCCAGAACACCCGTGTCATCTCCGAGGTATTGGTTCGCAAAGTGGCGGACGAGCAGAAATTCGTACCGCATGTGCTGCCATTGCAGAGCCAGGGCCGGCGGAAATCGGATCTCGCCCAGTTGCCGCCTGCTACATTTCCGATCATTGAAGAGCGCATCAGTCCTCGGGAAGAACCGACGCATCCGGCGGCTGCCGATTTCTCCGCCGATCGTGAAAAATCCGAGAAGGAAATCAAGAAGCTGATCGCCAAGATCTCCGAATTGTCTGCCGAAATTGACGCCGCCAGGTCAAGTACTGAAAAAGCAAGGCTGGATGTCGATACACGCGACGGTGACATCAGCGCGCTGCTTGAAAAGATCGCGCAACAAAGCAAGGACCTGGAGCAGGCGGAATGCGGCGCGCGAAGCAGCGCACAAGAGATTGAGCAACTCGGCACCGCTCTGAAAGCAAGCGAGCATTTGTGCAGTAAGCTGAATGAGGATTTGAAGGCGGAGAGGGACGCCTCGAAAAAGTCGACGAGCGAGCTCCGCCGGGTTTCACGACGACTGAAGAAACTGGAGCAACAGAAAGCGGACATGCAGGCGTCCGTTCGCGAGCTGAAGGCCGAGAAGAGAAGCGACGCGACGAAGGCCCGCCGCGACCTTAAAGCGCGGGACAAAACGATTGTCGGGCTGGAAAAGACGCTTGAACGCCTTACACGGGAACAGGAGTCGCTGCAATCCCGGGCCGAAACCGTTGAGCAGCTCGAGAAATCCCTTGTGGGCAAGGAGGCGTTGATCGAAGAATTGCGGGACGAACTGAGCTCGTACATGGAAGAGCTTACAGCGACCCAGCGTCAACTGGCCGCGAACGCGTCCGGCACGCATGCCTCGATTGCACTACCGGGCGCGGATGCGTATGTCGGCGACATCTCCGCCATCGAGGTTTTCAGGAACGGAGAGCCCGTCCAGACACTCGATCTGGAGCCGGGCTTCACCCGGCTAATGATCGGACGGAGTGACGATAGTGAACTGTGCCTGAAGAGCAAGTTCGTCAGTCGTCATCATGCCCTGGTATTCCTCCGGAAAGCGCACGCTCATATCGAAGATCTGCGCAGCTATAACGGCACGATTGTCAACGGCAGAAAGGTGGCACGCTGTGACCTCAACCCGGGTGACACGATTACGATCGGGGATTTCGAGCTACGAACGACCTGCCAATAGCCGCTGCGAAAGGGACCCGCCGACTGCGAAGGGACGTCCGCCGCTGACGCGAATCGCTACCTCGCGGCACGTTGCCGCAGTGCAGACCCGAAACCCGCCAACATGCCGCCGAACAGGACGAGCGCCAACGAAAAGGGCAACAGGTCCGCGGCATCTCTGATGATTGCATTCAGGCCAAACCACGATTGCGGGCTTTCGAGCCACGGCAGATGCGGAGAGGCGACGCTGAGCACGGAAACGGATCGCCAGGAGCCGGTCTTCAGATACCCGTAGACCTGCAGGCCGATCAGCGCAAAGCCCGCGACTGCAATGAGCAAGCCGACAGCAACCACAACGCCAGTCAGGAATCGCTTGAAATTATAGGACAGGCGGCTAATCCAGCCACGCCCCTCGCGTTCGTCGGCAATTCGGCGTCGCACTGAACGGTAGCCTTCTTTGCTGTGCGCATGATCGTGCTTCGTGAACCCGAAATACAAAGCGAGCAGCAGGCCCAGCGCCGAAATCGCTGCCATTAACAATAGAAAGCGCGCCTCCATCACGGCGGAGGCACCGGCAAAATACCAGACGGCCGCGACTGCAATTGCGGTCAGCAGCAGCACCGAAAGTGACTTCTGCAGCCGTTCTTTCACGCGAATGACTCGACGAGCTAGCAACGGGCTGGTTTTCATCGTCCAATTCCGAACAGAAACAGGGAGTTAGTAGAAACCGAATTGAGATAGCAAGGCAATACGCCTAGTATAAGCGCACAGGCATGAGGAGATGGCAATGCGACAGCAGCTGATAGAAGCGCTTACTTTTCCGAAGTTACTGGTGCAGGGACTCATTGAAGAAGGCAATTTCCCGCACAAGAACCTTTTCGCGGCGACAGGCGAGCGCTGCAACCATTGCGATCTCAGCGGTGATTGCACCTGGGAGCACTGTTTGCAGGACTTCAGAAGTGTCGAGAATGAATCAACGGAATCGCTGAGCGCCGCGCTGCGCGAAGGGATAAAGCTGGTCGAGGCCTTGCACAGCGAACTGCGGCACGACGAAACGACCTGCACGTGCGAAACCTGCATCTGGATACGCAATGCGGAGCACCTGACCGAAGAATGCGAACATCACTTGCCGCACGTCGAGCCGGCCATAACTGCCCAGGAGCAGGAAGAACACCAGCCCGAGTAGCGGCGGAAGAGTCGTTCGATTTCGGCCAGCGCGTCGGTCTCGGCTCTTCGAGATTTCGCGTCGCCGTTGACGAAGTCACACAGCAGTACACGAGCCCGGATCGACGATGCTATGATCCGCCGTCCCCCGTTTGTTTGGAGCACACTCGTGAGAGCACTTTTTGGATTGTTTGTCCTGATCATCGCTGGCAACGCGCTTGCCGCCAATGAAATCGATGCCAAAGTCGAGACCGCGCTGGCCGCGGAGTCGCGTCCGGCTGCTGACCGGGAACGCGACCAGAACAGGCGTCCCCTCGAAACCCTTAATTTCTTCGGCATGAAGGACAACATGCGAGTTCTCGAACTGCTTCCAGGTGGCGGCTGGTATACACGAGTGCTGGCCCCGGTACTCGCCGACAACGGCAAGCTGTATGTCGCGATCGGCGCCGGGCGAATCAAGTCTGGCGTACTGACCGAGCCCGGTTTCGAGAAGGTCGAAGTACTTGAAACCAACGAAAACCTCCGTCGGCCGGAGGGCAGTCGCTTCTACGCAATGGACGACTTCGCCCTCGACGTTTCGGGTCTCGACATGGTTCTAACGTTTCGCAACCTGCACAATTTTGATGGCGAATCCAGGGCCCGGATGAATCGCCAGGTCTTCAAGGCACTGAAGAGCGGCGGACTCTACGGGGTTGTCGATCACACGATGCGGCACATGGAACCGCCGAACCACGAGAATCGCCGTCGAATCGACCCGGTACTGGTCGTCAAGGAGATGCTGGACACGGGATTCGAATTCGTCGGCTACTCGGACCTGCACTACCGTGCAGACGACGAACTGGAGTACGAAGTCGGCCGGCGATCGGTGAGCGGCAACACCGATCGCTTCACAATGCTGTTTCGCAAGCCCTGAGACCCTGTCGCACGGCTGATTTCGATTGTAACAACTTGTCACGACAGCGGTTTATTCCGGCGGCATCTGCCCGCGTTCCACCCTATAATGGGGAATGCGTAGAATTCTAGAGTCTTTCCTGGTGGGCGTTTTCGTGCTGCTCGTGGCCGCCTGCTCGGAGCCTGCCAAGCCGCCGCAGGGCGGTCAGCGACCGTCGGTCGAGGATGTTCGCGTTATCGCGGAAGTGCTCAAGTTCGAGCGCGAGCGCAATCGGGTCGAGGCGGTAGGCACCTCACGCGCGCGCCTGTCCGCCGAACTGTATGCGCCCACCTCCGGCGAGGTCGTCGCCGTGAATTTTGAACCCGGCCAGGCCGTCAAGGCCGGTGACGTGCTGGTGGAGCTGGACAGCCGCGAAGAAAAGCTCGCTGTGCGGGTCGCGGAGCTTCGACTCGAAGACGCGGCCCGACTCTACGATCGCTACAAGCGCTCGGCAACCAGCGGCGCCGTGTTGCCGACCGCATTGGATGCCGCTCGCACCGCCGCGGAAACCGCCCGCGTCGAGCTCGAGCGGGCGCGCCTCGCGCTCGACGAGCGCACCATCGAAGCGGTGTTCGATGGGTATGTCGGCAGCACCGACGTCGACCCCGGCGATCGCGTCAACACGAATACCCTGATAACCACGCTTGACGATCGAAGCACCCTGTTCGTCAGCTTCGATATCCCCGAAGCCTTTATTGGCGAGCTCTCGGTCGGAGACGAGGTGCAGCTGGAGACCTGGAACGGGAAAGCTCCCGTTGTTGCCGGCGAGATTGTCGATATTGGCAGCCGCATCGATCCCCAAAACCGCACTTTTGTCGCCCGGGCCCGAGTCGTCAACGCCGATGACTCGCTGCGGCCCGGAATGAGTTTTCGAGTCAGGATCGATGTGCAGGGTCAGTTGTTCGCGGTCATCTCTGAAACCGGCGTTCATTGGGGAGCCGACGGTGCTTACGTCTGGGCGATCGTTGACGACACAGCCTCGAAAGTGCCTGTGCAAGTCGTGCAACGCCGTGAAGGCCGCGTGCTGGTTGACGGTGCGCTGAAAAACGGCGACGTGATTGTCATTGAAGGTACACAGCGCATGCGCGAAGGAATTGCGGTCAGTTACGACATTCAGCGCCTGGCTGGCAAGCCGGCGTTAGAGCCGGTGACTGATACGGCAACCAGCGCAAGCAATCCTCTCGTCGTTCTCGACTAGGACCTCAACGATGAAGCTCTCACTGCGCAACGACCTGCCCAGCGTAAGCGTGCGCCGACCGGTGCTTGTGCTGGTCGCAAACCTGCTCATCGTTATCGCTGGCATTGCGGCGTTGCTGGCGGTAGAGATTCGCGAACTACCGGACGTCGATCGGCCCGTCGTCACTGTTCGCGCCAGTTTCCCGGGCGCCTCCCCGGAGACGATGGACACGGAAGTGGTAAGCCTGCTGGAAGGTGCCGTCGCACGCGTGTCCGGCATTCAGAATCTTCGCTCCGCCTCGGAGGAAAACAGCGGTCGCATCTATATCGAATTCCGACCCGGCGTCGATCTGGACAGCGCAGCTTCGGACGTGCGCGAAGCTGTCAGTCGCGTGTCCCGGCGACTGCCCGAACGCGTCGAGCAGGTGGTCGTTGTGAAAGCGGATGACAACGCCGATGCGGTCGTCAATGTCGCCGTCTACAGCGATACGCTGCCAATGGAAACACTCACGCGTGTCGTCGAGCAAGAGCTGGTTCCGATGTTCATTTCGATCGACGGCGTCGCCGATGTGCAGGTCTCGGGCGCCCGCAAGCGCATGCTGCGCGTGGCAATCGACCCGTTGCGCCTGACGAGTTATGGACTCTCCATCACGGAGGTAGCGGCGGCACTCCTGCAGGCACCCTTCGACGTTCCGGCGGGCAGCTTTCGGTCGATCGACCAGGAGCTGATCGTGCGTGCCGATGCCACCGTCGTCGACGCGGCGGAGATCGCCGATATCGTGATTCGCGGATCGGTTCGCGTTCGCGACGTTGCGAACGTCTTCTTCGGCCCCGAAGACACGGAATCGATAACCCGGCTGGATGGCAGGCCAGTCCTGGGTCTGGGTATCATCCGGCAGGCGCGATCCAATACGATTGAAATCTCGGCCGATGTGAATGCCGCAGTTGGACGCATCAACGATCGTTTCGATGACCTCGAACTCGTGATCACCGACGACCAGGCGACTTTCATCAGCAATTCCGTGACGCAGGTCTTAATAACACTTGCCCTCTCAATCACCATTGTTGTCGCGACGATCTGGCTGTTCCTGGGCAGTTTCCGCGCGACGCTCGTTCCGACAATCGCCATACCGGTCGCGCTTATCGGCACCGTTGCCGCCATCTGGCTGTTCGGTTTCTCGATCAACATCCTGACGCTTCTTGCGCTCGTGCTGGCAACCGGTCTCGTCGTCGACGATGCCATCGTGGTGCTCGAAAACATTCAAAGGCAGCGAGCCGACGGCATGGGTGCCCGGGCGGCGGCCGTTATCGGCACCCGCCAGGTGTTCTTCGCAGTCGTCGCGACCACCGCGGTACTCATTTCCGTTTTTATCCCTATTGCATTCCTGCCGAGTACGGCGGGACGATTATTTCGTGAATTCGGCCTGGTGCTGGCTTCTGCCGTGATTATCTCCAGTTTCGTTGCTCTGTCCCTGGTTCCGGCCGCCGCAGCGCGCCTCGTCAAGAGCGCCGGCGCATCCGATGCACCGAATCCACTCTCGCGATTCGGTCACGCCTTTGCGAACGGCTAT
>JBFELT010000141.1:0-8650 GCA_041552015.1 Woeseiaceae bacterium | reverse complement strand
TTCAGGCGCCCTATCCGGGCCTAGTAGGCTCCAGGCGGTCCGGAAAGGTAGGCGAAAGGGTCACGCAAACCCCGGAAAGAAAAAGGCATTCGCGAGTCTCTGGACGGAGACTCAGCGAATGCCTGACTGTCTGGCGGAGAGGGTGGGATTCGAACCCACGGTACGGGAGAACCGTACACCTGATTTCGAATCAGGCCCATTCGACCACTCTGGCACCTCTCCGGTCGTGGTCCCCTGCGGGGCTGCGGATTGTACGCAATGGGGGGCACTTCCGCCAGCGAATCACGGCGCAAATTCGTCGCAGGATCGCTGAAATTCCGAGGCGGCTGAGGTAGCCTTTACGGGGTGCGTATCCTGATTATCATCGCGCTCGCGGGGTTGCTCGGTACCTGTTCCTCGCCGCCTCCCATACTCGAGCAGGTACTCGAGATCGGTGAGCTGCGCGTTGTCTCGCGTGACAGCCCGACCTCCTACACGGTTGGACCGAAAGGCCCGACCGGCCCGGAGTACGATCTCGCCAAGGCTTTCGCCGAAGAACTTGGTGTCGATCTCGTCATTGATCCCGTCGTTAGTGTGTCCGAGATATTGCCCAAGCTGATGTCCGGCGAAGCGCACATGGCCGCCGCCGGATTGTCCGTTACCGATTCGCGACGCGAACACCTGCATTTCGGTCATCCCTACAAGTCGGTCAATGTTCACCTGGTGTACAAGCTAGGCGACGGCAAGCCCCGCTCTGTCGACGATGTCATTGGCCGGTCCATCGAAGTCGTTGCCGGCAGCAGCCATGTCGAACTGCTGGCATCCCTCAAGGCGGCTTACCCGGAACTCACCTGGACTGAAAATGCGGACGTCGAATTCGCGGACTTGCTCGCCAAGGTCGCCATGGACGAAATCGATCTGACCGTCGCGGATAGCGCCGATTTCAATATCCAGCGGCACTTCTACCCGGACCTGCGAGTTGCGCTGGATCTCGAGATTGGCGATCCCATCGCCTGGGCGTTCCCCAAGGGCACCGGCGACTCCTTGCTGGCCCGTGCCGACGAGTTCCTGATCCAGTCTCATCGCAATGGCCGGATCGCCCGAATCCAGGACCGTTACTTCGGTCACACACGAAAATTCGATTACGTCGGTACGCGAAACTTCATTCGTCATTACGAAAGCCGACTGCCCCGCTATCGCGCCATGTTCGAAGAGGCCGGCCGTAGATGGCGCGTCGACTGGCGGCTGTTGGCGGCAATCGGCTACCAGGAATCACACTGGCGCGCGCACGCGGTATCGCCGACCGGCGTGCGTGGCATCATGATGCTGACCGAGGCGACCGCCGCCTATCTCGGTATCGATGATCGGGTCGATCCCAAGAGCAGCATTTTCGGAGGGGCGCGCTACTTTGTTCGGCAGACTGAGCGCGTAGCCGACACGGTCACCGAGCCCGACCGAACGTGGATGGCGCTGGCAGCCTACAACGTCGGATTCAACCACCTGAAAAGCGCGCGCATGATCGTTGAGTGGCAGGGGGGCAACCCCGATTCCTGGATCGATCTTCGAAAAGCGCTGCCGCTGCTAGCGCAGCGAAAATGGTACTCGCGCCTGCCGACCGGCTACGCCCGGGGCTGGGAGCCCGTGCTGTACGTTAACAATATCCGCGCCTACTACAACATTCTGAAGTGGTTGACGGCCAACGAAGGATCGATCGATGAACTGGACGACACCTTCGAAGACGGGCTCGATGAGGAACTTGAGAAAGAACTCGACGAACAGCTGGACCTGTTTGAGGCGCCAGCGTCGGACGAACCGGAAGAATCCGCCTGAGACCGCCTGCTGACGATCAACGGCGCGCTTTGAAAAACGCTCTCAGTAGCGCCGCGCTCTCCTCTGCCAGCAGGCCCCCGTTTATCTCGAATCGGTGATTCAGGGCTTTCGAGTCCGAGAGATCCACGACGCTGCCCAGGGCCCCTGCCTTCTCGTCATAGGCCGCAAAAACGACGCGCCCGACACGGGCCTGCGCGATTGCCCCGGTGCACATGACGCAGGGCTCCAGCGTTACGTAAAGGGTCGCGTTCTGCAGGCGGTGATTGCCGAGCGCTCCTGCCGCGGCGCGCAGCGCCACGATCTCGGCGTGCCCGCTGGGATCGGAATCACTGATCGAACGATTATGCGCGGCTGCAATGGTCTCACCTTTGAGGACTACCACAGCGCCCACGGGCACTTCGCCGGCATCAGCCGCGAGAGCGGCCTGTGCCAGGGCAGCCCGCATGGCGAGCACATCCTGTTGCGAATAATTCATGTACGTGAGGCCCTGATGCCGGGGACCGATACGCCTCGCGGCGCAGATCGGCTTACTCCCACTCGATCGTTGCCGGCGGCTTGCCCGAGATGTCGTAGGTAACGCGGGAAATGCCGTCGACCTCGTTGATAATCCGGAGCGACACATGCTCCAGGAACTCGTAGGGCAAGCGTGCCCAGCGCGCCGTCATGAAGTCGATCGTCTCGACGGCCCGCAGCGCAATCACGTAATCGTAACGGCGACCGTCGCCCATGACGCCGACAGAACGTACCGGCAGGAACACGGCGAAGGCCTGGCTGGTCTTGTCGTAGAGATCGTGCCTGTAAAGTTCTTCAATGAAAATATCGTCAGCGTATTGCAGCTTCTCGACGAAGTGGCGCTTCACCTCGCCGAGCACGCGCACGCCCAGCCCGGGACCCGGAAACGGATGGCGGAAGACCATTTCGCGCGGCAGGCCGAGCTCGAGGCCGATTTTTCTCACCTCGTCCTTGAACAGTTCGCGCAAGGGCTCCACCAGCGACATGCGCATGTATTCGGGCAGGCCACCGACGTTGTGGTGCGACTTGATGACGTGCGCCTTGCCCGTCTTGGCGCCCGCCGATTCGATGACATCGGGATAAATCGTGCCCTGAGCCAGCCAGTGCACGTCTTCGAGTTTGGCCGCCTGTTCTTCGAAAACCTCGATGAACTGCCCGCCGATAATCTTGCGTTTCTCTTCCGGGTCGGCGACACCGTCGAGTGCACGAAAGAAACGTTCGGCCGCGTGTACCCGGATGACGTTGACGCCGAGGTGTTCGGCGAACAACTCCATGACCTTGTCGCCCTCGTTGTGGCGCAGCAAACCGTGGTCGACGAACACACAGGTCAGCTGATCGCCGATCGCCTCGTGCAGCAGTGCTGCGACCACCGAGGAATCGACACCGCCCGAAAGCCCCAACAGGACCTTGCCATCGCCCACCTGCCGGCGAACCGTCTCGATGGCATCCCTGACGATATTGCCCGGGGTCCAGTCGCCGGCGCAGCCGCAGATGTCGCGCACGAAGCGGCGCATGATTTCCTCGCCCTTGAGCGTGTGCGTGACTTCCGGATGAAACTGCACGCCGTAAAAGTGTCGTGTCGGATCCTCCATCGCCGCCAGCGGTGAATTACGGCTGCTGGCGGTCGCTTTGAAGCCCGGCGGCAGCGCTTCCACGCGATCGCCGTGGCTCATCCAGACCTTCAGCAGGGGCTCGCCATCGGTATCGCTCAAGCCGCCGAACAGGGCGGAGTCGCCCGGCGAGATCTCGGCGTAGCCGAATTCCCGGTGTATGGAAGCGGCGACCTTGCCGCCGAGTTCCGCCGCCATGGTCTGCATGCCGTAGCAAATGCCCAGCACCGGCACGCCCAGTTCGAAGACCGTCCGTGAAACTTTAGGCGGGTCGTCGAGGTTGACCGATTCCGGCCCGCCCGATAGCACGATACCGCGCGGGGCGAAGGCCCTGATGTCCTCGTCGGAGATGTCCCAGGGGTGAATCTCGGAATAAACGCCACACTCGCGCACCCGGCGCGCGATCAGCTGCGTGTACTGGCTGCCAAAGTCCAGTATCAGCAGCTTGTCGGCGTGGATGTCGGTCTGCATCGGTGGCTTTCCTGTCGCGCTAGTTCTTGACGCGATAGTTGGGCGCCTCTTTGGTGATCGTCACATCGTGCACATGGCTTTCTGTCATGCCGGCACCCGTAATTCGCACGAACTTGGGCTTGTTGCGCATCTCCTCGATACTGCCGCAGCCGGTGTAGCCCATCGCAGCGCGGACGCCGCCCATCAACTGGTGCACGATGGCGATCATGCCGCCCTTGTAGGCGACGCGCCCTTCGATGCCTTCGGGAACGAGCTTCTCCAGCTCTTCAGTCGCATCCTGGAAGTAGCGATCCGAGGAACCGTGCGACTGCCCCATGGCACCGACCGAGCCCATGCCACGGTAAGACTTGTAGGAGCGCCCCTGGAAGAGCTCGACTTCACCCGGCGATTCCTCGGTGCCCGCGAACAGCCCGCCGATCATCACCGCGTGCGCGCCTGCAACGAGCGCCTTCGCGATATCGCCAGAGTAGCGAATGCCGCCATCCGCGATCAGCGGTGTGCCGCTCTTGCGCAGCGCCTCCGCGACCTCGGCAACCGCCGAAATCTGCGGTACACCAACGCCGGCGACGACGCGCGTCGTGCAGATCGAACCCGGACCGATACCGACCTTGATGCCGTCGGCGCCCGCATCCACGAGTGCCTCCGCGGCATCGGCCGTAACGATATTTCCGCCGATCACCTGTACGTCGGGGTGCGTCGTCTTGACGCGGCGCACCCGGTCGAGCACGCCCTTCGAGAATCCGTGGGAGGTATCGACAACGATCACGTCGACGCCGGCCGCTACCAGCGCCGCAACGCGATCGTCGGTATCGTAGCCGGTGCCGACGGCGGCACCGACGCGCAGGGCGCCACTTGCGTCCTTGCAGGCGAGTGGGAAGTCCTTCGCCTTCTGGAAATCCTTGGCCGTGATCATGCCCTTGAGTTCGAAGTTATCGCCAACCACCAGTACCTTTTCGATGCGGAACTGGTGCAACAGCGACAGTACCTCTTCCTCGTCGGCACCTTCGCGCACCGTGACGAGCCTGTCCTGCGGCGTCATCACGGTCGAAACGGGCGCGTCCAGCTGCGTTTCGAAGCGCAGGTCACGGTGCGTCACGATACCGACCGTCCGCGAACCATCGACCACCGGAACGCCCGAGATGCCCATCGCCCGGGTCAGCTCGATGACGTCCCGAATCGACATATCGCTGGTCACGGTAATCGGGTTCCGCACCATGCCGGATTCGAATTTCTTGACCATGAGAACCTGGCGCGCCTGCTCTTCGACGGCCATGTTCTTGTGAATCACGCCGAGGCCCCCTTCCTGGGCGAGTGCGATCGCCAGGCGAGATTCCGTTACGGTGTCCATGGCGGCGGACAGCAGTGGAATACTGAGGCGAATTTCCCGGGTCAGGTTCGTGCTCAGGTCCACCTCGCGCGGCAGGATTTCGGAGTAGCCGGGCTGCAGGAGCACGTCGTCGAACGTCAGGGCTTCCTTGGCAATTCGCATGGGAGGGTTCTTCGCTGTTGAGGTTAAACGGTCAATTGTACGCTCGCGCGATTTGCGCGTAAACGCTATACGGGAACGATATACTGGCAGCAGAGTCCGAATTTCGCATGAGCACACAGCCAATATGCCCTCCGAAGCCGCCATCACCGTCAGCCAGCTCAATCGTCGCGTGCGCACCCTGCTCGAACAGGGCATCGCGCAACTCTGGGTCGAAGGGGAAATCTCCAACCTGTCGCGACCGGCGTCCGGACACGTCTATTTCAGCCTGAAAGACGACAGTGCGCAGGTCAGTGCCGCCTGGTTCCGCCAGCGGCAGCGCGGCCCGGCCATTGGCTTCAAGAATGGCGATCACGTGCTTGCCTTCGGGCGCGTGAGCCTCTATGAGGCCCGCGGCAACTACCAGCTCATCGTCGAGCGCATGGAGCCCGCCGGCGAGGGTGTGCTCAAGCGCCGCTTCGAGGCCCTGAAGAAGAAGCTGCTGGACGAGGGCCTTTTCGACGAGGATCGAAAACAGCCCCTGCCTGCCCTGCCCACGCGCATTGGCGTCATCACGTCGCCGAGCGGTGCTGCCGTTCGCGACATCCTGAGCGTGCTCGGACGCCGTTTTCCCGCGATACCCGTTGTCATCTATCCTGCCGCCGTACAGGGCGACGCGGCACCTGCCGAACTGGTGGAAGCGCTGCAGACGGCTGTGCGGCGCAACGAATGCGACGTGCTGATTATCGGCCGCGGCGGCGGCTCGCTGGAAGATCTCTGGGCATTCAACGACGAGCAACTCGCGCGCGCGATTGCCGCCTGCCCGCTGCCCGTGGTCAGCGCCGTCGGACACGAGGTGGATTTCACGATCGCGGACTTTGTCGCCGACGTCAGGGCACCGACGCCGTCGGGCGCCGCGGAAATCGTTGTGCCAAACCAGCACGACTGGCAGCGTCGCATCGCGACACTTGCGCTGCGTATCGCTCGAATCGGCCAACGCGCAGTGGAAGACCGCGGTCAGCGAAGCGACTGGCTTGCGCGCCGTCTCATGGCGGCCAGTCCCGCGGCGACACTTCGTCGACAGCGCGACAACCTGCGTGAAAACCGCGGGCGCCTGGCGTCGGCGATACGACAGCGGCTGTTATCGGACACGAACCAGCTGCAGGCAATACGCGGCAGCCTCCTGCAGCAGTCGCCGGCGATGTCGGTGCAGCGCAGTATCGGTAGGCTCTCCGAGCTCCGACAGCGGCTCGCGACGGCGATCCGCTCGCACTTGTCCGACATCGATCATCGAAGCGCCCTGCTCGGGCGCGCGCTGCATTCGGTCAGCCCGCTCGCGACGCTGGAGCGCGGCTATGCCATCGTCATGGATGCCGACACGAACGAGGTCTTGCTGCGGGCGACGGATGTGAAAGTTGGCGACGACATTCGTGCCCGGCTGTCGCAGGGCGAGCTCGTTGCGACGGTCGGCAGGGTCGAAAAGCAATGAACTGGAAAGCGGCGATTGCCTGTTTCGCGACGCTGTCGTGCCTGTTGCCGGCGTTCGCGGCGGGCGCCGCGTCGCACAGGACGCCGGCGCATTCGCCCTGGCCCGGCGGCATTGCCATTGTCGATGTCGGCAGCGCGGAGGAGGCGCCGCCGGTGGCGACGTTTGCGAACAGACGTGTGCTGATGATGCGCGCCGATGATCGCTGGCTGGCCGTCATCGGTATCCCGCTGGACACGGACGGGGAACAGCTTTCTTTTCGCGTCGACGGTGAAGAGGTGACGATTGGACTCAGCCCGCGGACCTACCGCGAACAGCGGCTCACAGTAAAAAACCAGAGTCACGTAACGCCGGACGAACAGCAGCTCACGCGGATTGCCGACGAGCGCCGGATTATCGACGCCGCGCTGAATCATTTTCGTCCGGTCGAGAGCACGAACATCAGCCTGGACCCACCGGTCGAGGGGCCGCGGAGTTCCAGTTTCGGCTTGCGGCGCTTCTTTAACGAGCAGCCGCGCGCGCCGCACAAGGGCATGGATATCGCCGCCAGCGAAGGCACCCCCATCGTCGCGCCGCAGAGCGGCGTGGTCGCCGCAAGCGGCGACTTCTTCTTCAATGGCAATACGGTCATCGTCGATCACGGGCAGGGCTTCGTAACGATGTACTGCCACCTGAGCCGGATCGACGTTGCTCCTGGCGACCCGGTGTCCAGCGGGGAAAGAATCGGTGCTGTCGGTGCAACGGGCCGGGTAACGGGACCGCACCTGCATTTCGGCACCTACCTGAACGGTACGGCGGTAGACCCCGCGATCCTTCTGCCCACGCCCTAGCCCGGCTATTTCACCGGCATGACGCGCTACCGCACTGCCGGCGGACAGGCATCAAAAAACTCGCACATCACGGGGCGAAAGGCGTCCATCTCAACGAGAAAGGAATCATGCCCGCGGATGCAATCCAGCTCGGCGAAGTAGGCGTCTTCGCAGACTTCCGCAAAACCATGCGCCAGCTCGCGCTGCTGCGCTACCGGGAAAAGGATGTCGGTGCGCACACCTATCACCAGTGACCGTTCGAGCTTCAGTCTCTTGAAACCGGCCGCAAGCGAGCCGCCGTATTCCGCAAGATCAAAAAGATCCGACGCATGCGAGAGGTACAGGTAGCAATTTGGATCGAAAGCGCCGGTGAATTTTTGCGCGTGACTTTCCAGGTAGGATTCGACCGAGAACTCGGCGACGAATTGATCCTCGATACGCGCATGGCTCGTCGAGCGCTCCCGCCCGAAGCGCTGCGCCCATTCCTCGGCGGAACGGTAGGTGATCATGCCGAGCTTTCTCGCGAGGCGCTGACCCATTATGGGCGGGTCGCCAGGCAGGTAGTTACCTTTCTTCCACTTCGGGTCCGAGCGAATCATCTCGCGCTGCAGGGAACGCACGGCAATCGAAAACGGCATCGCCCGCGTCGCCGATGAAATCGACACGAAGGCACGCGTCGACTCGGGGTGACGCACGCACAACGCAAGGCCGCTCATACCGCCCATCGAGCAACCCACGACCGTATGCAGGCGTTCGATGCCGAGGTGCCTGACGACCAGCCAGGAGGACTCGGCGATATCCTCCAGCGTCAACACCGGAAAGCTCAATCGATACGGCTCACCGCTTGCGGGATTGATCGAGGCCGGACCGGTCGAACCGAAACAGCTGCCGAGCGAATTGACGCAGATGACGAAATAGCGCTCCGTGTCGATCGGGTGTTCGGTGCCGACCATGTCTTCCCACCAGCCCGGCGTCGGGTCATCGACGC
>JBFELT010000140.1:0-8659 GCA_041552015.1 Woeseiaceae bacterium | reverse complement strand
TCCACTTGTTTTACCGTTGGACTGCTGTCAGGCCTCGCGGCATTCACGGACGCTCCTGCCGAGATCGTCGTCGGCGACCTCTCCTTAGGCTGCGCCGAGGATCCGGCCTGTATCAACCGCCTGCATCCCGACATCCCGATGATTGCCACCGCTGAGCCCGGTGAGCGCATCGTATTCATCGGCCGCGACGCTTTCGACCTGACCCTCGACCCTGATAAATTCTCCAGTGCCAATGCCAACCCCCGGGAAGGCGTCGGTATCGTCCATGCCCTGACCGGCCCGGTCTTTATTAACGGCGCCAACGCGGGCGACGTGCTGGCGGTAACAATCGAGGCGGTCGAGCCAGCCGACGTCGGCTGGACCGAGGCCGGACCGTTCGGTTTCGCCGGCGACCAGTTCGGCACGAACGAGCGTTTCATTGTCTGGCGCATCAACGAGGAATACGCCGTTAGCGACGCACTTCCGGGGGTGCGCATCCCGAACGCGAGTTTTCCGGGCGTCGTAACGACGCTGCCCGACGACGGCTTGCTCGCCGATGTATTGGCGCGAGAGACACAGCTGCTCGAGCTGGGCGGCGCCGTGATGAACCCCGACCCGGATGAGGCGCAGCCGGCGGCATTGTGCGGGTCGGAAGGAACGAAACCGGGGGAGTGCCTGCGTACGATTCCGCCACGGGAGCACGGCGGAAACATGGATATCCGTTACATCACCACGGGCACCACCGTCTACCTGCCGTGTTTTATCGATGGCTGCGGGCTCGCGGTCGGCGACTTCCATTACGCGCAGGGCGACGGCGAGGTGGCTGGCACGGCGATCGAGATGGGCGGCAGGATGACGGTCACCACCCGCATAGTCGATGACCCGCCGGACCTGTCCCGCGGCCCCCACTACGAGGGTCCGTCATCGGTGCTAAGGATTCCCTCGGAGCGCTTCTACGCCGTGACCGGGTTCCCGCTGAAAGAGAAAGGCAGCGTACCCGCGGACCTCGCCTACCTGGACTCCCCGAAAATTGCGGGCTTGAGCAACCTGTCGGCGGATATCAATCTCGCCGCGCGAAACGCCCTCGCCGCCATGATCGACTACATCGTCGCAGAGTATGGCTATGACCGGACACAGGCGTACATGATCGCCAGCGTCGCGGTGGATATGCGTATCGGTCAGCTGGTCGACGTGCCGAACGTCGGCGTGACCGCGGTATTGCCACTGGACATCTTTGTCGGGCGAGACTGACGCAGAATCCGATCCGCTGCGGTAGAGTCCCGCACATTGACGGGACAGTTGACGGAACCCATGCGATCCATCGTAACGATCATTGGCGTAGCCGCCGCAGCGTGGCTGCTGCTCGCGCTGTACGTGTACGTCGTGCAGGAGCGCCTCGTTTTTCTCTCGCGCCTGCCCGGCCGCACGATCGAGGCCACCCCCGCTGCATTCGGCCTCAACTACACCGATGTGTACCTCGAGACGAGCGACGGCGTTCGGCTGCACGGCTGGTACGTGTCCGCGAATGACGCGGTCGGCACCGTGCTGTTCCTGCACGGCAACGCCGGCAATATCTCGCATCGCCTCGACAGCATCGCGATCTTCAATGCGCTCGGCTTCGATGTGCTGATCTTCGACTATCGTGGCTATGGCCAAAGCGAGGGCTCGACGAGCGAACAGGGAACCTATCGCGATGCCGAGGCGGCCTGGCGCTACCTGACCGGCGAACGCGGCATCGATCCGTCCGGTATCGTCGTCTTCGGCCGCTCGCTGGGTGGCGCGATTGCCGCTCACCTCGTCGCGACACACGAGGCCGGTGCCCTCATCGTCGAGTCGAGCTTCACGTCCGCGGCCAACATGGCGGCGAAACTGTATCCGTTTCTGCCCGTGCGGCTATTGCTCAGGCTCGAGTACCCGGTGATCGACTACGTTGCAAGGGCAAGGGCGCCGGTCCTGATCGTGCATAGCCGCGGCGACGAGATCATTCCCTTTGCAATGGGACAGGAACTCTACGAAGCGGCCCCGCAACCGAAGGCGCTCCTGGAACTGGACGGTGATCACAACGGGGCGTTCCTGCTCGACGGCGAGCGCTACGTCCAGGGCCTGCGGTTGTTCCTCGCCGAGCACCTGCAGCACGCCGACTAACGCGACCGAAGGGGCCATTGCGGTCATATTTTCGGGGTCTGTATTCCGGGTCAGAGCAAAAAACCAGGTAATTTGGCTAGAACACGAACTCGTTCTCATCCATCTTCATCAGCGAATCAGGACCCGCGGAAATGGTCTCCAGCAAGGACGTCGTCCGCGGCAGGATCTTGGCGAAATAGAACTCCGCCGTCTGGATCTTGGCACGGTAAAACGCTTCTTCCGACGTACCCTCCTCGAGCCTGCGGTACGCGGCTCTGGCGCTTGCGGCCCACACCAGGCCGAGCAGGACGTATCCGGAAAACATGATGTAGTCCACCGAGGCGGCGCCCACGGCATCGCGATTACGCATGGCGGAAAAGCCGATTTTCCGCGTCAGCGACTTCCACTGCTTGGTGAGTCGGACCAGTGTTTTCAGGTACGGCCTGAGTTCCTTGCGGTTTCGGGATCGTTTGCAGAAGTCCAGGATAAAGCCGGTAACGGGTGCGAGCGCTTGGCCGCGTGTTCCCAGCACCTTCCTGCCCAACAGGTCCAGGGCCTGGATGCCCGTCGTGCCCTCGTAGAGTGTACCGATCCTGGCGTCCCGCACGTTCTGTTCCACGCCCCACTCGTGGACATAGCCATGCCCGCCAAAACACTGCAGTCCGAGGTTCGCGCTTTCGAAACCGGTCTCGGTGAGGAAGGCCTTGATGATAGGCGTCAGGAAACTCAGGATGTGATTGGCGAGTTCGCGCGCCTCGGGGTCGTCGGACTTGGTCAGGATGTCGCCCTGGGTGCTGGCGAAATAAATCAGCGCGCGCCCGCCTTCGGCAAATGCTTTTTGCGTCAGCAGCATGCGACGAACGTCGGGATGCACGATGATCGGATCCGCAGGACCCACGGGATTTTTCGGGCCGGACAGGGAACGCATCTGCAGGCGGTCTTTGGCGTAGGCGAGCGAGTTCTGGAAGGCGAGCTCCGAATGCGCCAATCCCTGTAAACCGGTTCCGAGGCGGGCGAAGTTCATGAACGTGAACATGTAGTTCAGTCCCTTGTTTTCATCACCAACCAGGTAGCCGGTGGCGCCATCGAAGTTCAGCAGGCACGTCGAATTGCCGTGAATGCCCATCTTGTTTTCCAGCGCCCCGCAACTGACCTGATTGCGTTCGCCGACCGAGCCGTCTTCGTTGGGAATGAACTTGGGTACGATGAACAGCGAGATTCCCTTCGTACCCGGCGGTGAGTCGGGCAGGCGCGCCAGCACGATGTGTACGATGTTTTCGGCGAGGTCGTGATCGCCCGACGAAATGAACACCTTCGATCCGGTAATGCGATAGGCGCCATCCGTCGCCTGCTCGGCCTTGCATTTCAGGAGGCCCAGGTCCGTCCCGCAATGGGCTTCCGTGAGGCACATGGTACCGGTCCATCGACCGCTGACGAGCGGCTCCATGAAAAGCGCTTTTTGTTGCTCGGAGCCGTGCTCTTCAATCGTCTCCATCGCCCCGTGCGACAGGCCGGGGTACATTGCCCACGACCAGTTCGCCGTGCCGTTCATCTCGCGAACGGGCGTGCCCACCGACATGGGCAGATCCTGACCGCCGTAGCGGGCAGGTTGGTCCAGCGCCGGCCATCCGCCCTCGACGTACTGGCGGTAGGCCTCCTTGAATCCGGGCGGGGTCCGGATCTCGCCGTCGTCCAGCATCCGGCATCCTTCTTTGTCGCCGACGGCGTTGAGCGGGGCGACGACTTCTTCGGAGAACTTGCCGGCTTCTTCCAGAATGGCGTCGATGAGGTCCTGGTTGACTTCCTCGCAGGCCGGCAACGACCGATAATGCTTCTCGATATTCAGCAAGTCCTGCATGACAAAACGCATGTCTCGTAAGGGTGCTTTATAGGTCGTCATAGCGGCTTTCTCCCGCGGAATGGAGGCCATAGGCCAGTTTCAGCATACAAGTGTACGCACGACTGTACCACTTCTTTGCTAGAATGCAATGCGGGGGTTCACGGACCGGCTAATTCATTGATACAGGGGTGGGTGTTGAAGGCGTCAAGGAAGCAGCAAAAAGCAGAAACCCGGCAGCGACTGATGGACGCGGCGGCGGCCGAATTGGGCTCCGGGCGGAGTTTCGACACGCTGAGCCTGAGGGAGGTCGCCCGGCTCGCCGGGATTGCCCCGACCTCTTTCTACCGTCATTTCCACGACATGGAAGCGCTGGGACTGGCGCTGATCGAGGAACACGGCAAGACGCTCCTGACCCTGATGCATCGTGTCCGGGAACAGACGACTGAGGGACGCTCGCTGGTCAGGATCTCGGTCGAGACGCTGTTTGACTATATCTTTGCCAACCAGGGCATGTCGCGCATGATTCTGCAGGAGAGCATGTCCCGGCAGTCAGCGTTTCGTCCTGCGGCCGAGAAGCTGCTGGTGACGATGTCCCGGGACCTGTCAGATTTCCTGGTCTGGGATGCCAGCAAGAGAGGAGTACCACTGGGCTATCCAAGGCTCGCCGCGAATTCCACGGTGGCCGTTCTCTTTACTACCGGCATCGCGCTGCTCGACACGCCGGAGGGCGACCGTGAGCGCCACATCGAGGCGGCCATCATTAAGGTGCGCATGATCATGCGCGGCTCGGAAGCGATGGGAAAACAATAATCGGGCCCAGAGTCAGAACCCGACGATTCAACGGACCCCGACTTTCTACATCGTCCCGGTCAGGTTGAGGAAGAAACCCTGGTGGTCGTAGCTGAGATCGGTCAGGTCTGACGAGAAGTCCGTGAAGTTGTAGCCGAGACCAAGCTTCAGGTGGTCGCCAAAGTACCGTGACACGGTTGCCAGCGCTCCGCTGCGGCTTTCGTCCAGGTCTGGCATGTCGAGCAGGCGACCCTCGAGAAGGAACTCCCAGTTCTTGCGAAAACGATAATCGCCGCGAAGCACGTAGAGGTTCGCATTATTGTCGAAGAACTCGGGGTTCTCACGGTCCAGGCTTACCTGGCCGAGCCTGTAGGCGTACTTGCCGCCAATAGAGAAGTGCTCGGAAATGTCATACGTGACGTCGGCGGAGGCGATGTGACTCTTTTGTATGAACTCGGCCGCGACATTTTGCCGCGTAACCTGGCCGGTCGTGGGTACATTGTAGAAGTAGGTGTACTTGACCAGCGTATTGAGTCGGTCGTTCATGATGGGACGGTAGGCGTAGCCGAGCACTGCCTCGGAGAAGCCGCCGTCGTAGAACGTGCCAAGCGAGCTTTCACTCTCTGAATGGTTGAGCTTGCCGAGCAGGCGCGAGCTCGGATTCATCTGGTACTTGAAGCTGTTGCGCAGCAACCATGTCTTGCGCTCGGTCCTGCCCAGATCCAGATTCTCGACGTCATCCATGCGATATTCGACGCCGCTCGAGAACGACAGCTTCTCGAAGCCAACGCCCACCTGCACACCGGCCGCAACGCGATCGGTTTCGGCGCCGGTCTGCGTGTCCTGCAGTGTGCCTATGTCGGTGTTGATGCCGATATTCCATTTCTCGGCCGGGGCAAAGCTGATTCCGGTACCGTGCGTCAGGCCCGTCATCGTGTCGTTGTGCTGGTAGCGCTCTTCCAGGAACACGCTGGTGCTGTCCGCGATACGCGACTTGACGCCGGCGACCAGGTTGCCCTCGCTGCCGCGACCGCTGCGCAGGCCGTTGTCCGTGCGCTCGTTCTCCAGCGCATAGTTCAGATACAGACTGGTGCGATCGGAGTGCAGGTAGTTGGTGCCGACGCGACCACCCGTTCCAAGATCACCGTCAGATACTTCGGCGTCTACACGGAGGCGTTCGGACAGGCGGTACGAGCCGCCAATACCGGATCTCGCGTTTTCCTCGCGGTCGCCTGTAATCGACATCGTGTCCTGCATGAAGCCGTAGACGTTCCAGGTGGACTTGGAGTCGTAACCGATCTGCAGGATCGCGTCCTCGCGCTCGCCCTGCTCCTGGGTGAGCACGACGATCGGCGAACGATCGACGCGACTGTCGGTGCGGTAGCCCGCCTTGACGTCCCAGTGATAGGAGAGCTGGTAGCTCAAGTTTACTTCCTGGACCTCGGTCTCGATGCGCTGTTCCTGGGTCCGCCTGTCCACCTTGGCGCTCAGCGCGAATTTGTCGGCAATCGGCATGCTGAAGGTGCCGCCCCAGTTTCTCGTATCCGACAGCGCCGTCAGCCCCGGCGCCGAGTAGCCTGCCTCGACGTCCTGCACGTAAAAAGTCAGCTGGCTGTTGCCAAACTTGATGAGCTCGTTGGATGACAGGCTGATGTCGGCACGATAGGCGTCCGCCTCCGCATCGACAAAGGACGTGGCATCGTAGCTGTTGAACGCGAAGCCGCCGTCGTTCGACAACAGCGGCAGGGAGACCAGCCCTTCACTGCTGGCCTGCTGAATCTTGAGCCAGGATTCCGCGGCGTAGCGGAACGTGAGATCGGCGGCATTCAGGCCGTTGTCGACGTCGTCCTGCTCATTGACGTTGGACGTCACACCGAGTTTGACGTAGTCACCAATCCAGTAGTGCGCCTGGCCGCCCATCGCGACGGCATCGATGTCACCGAAGCCAGGCGTGTATTCGTAGCGCACCACGAGATAGGCCTCGTCACCGCTCACCGCGTTGCTGCGCACCAGCAGGTTGTCGTCCGCGGTAGAAGACAAAGGCTCGGCCAGGACAATGCGGCCCTGCAGGTAGTCGATGTCGTAATCGAGGGACGGCGTCAGGTTCAGCACACCGGTGACGATGCCCGAGGTCTTGTCGCGTAGCTCGATGCGCACGCGTTCCGATCCCGCCAGCAGGTCCTGCCGGTTAAGGAAGTACAGCGATCCACCCGTGCCGCGGAACTCCTCGCGACTCGCCACCGTGCCGGGTTCCGCGGCGAACACGTCGGCTGCGAAGCGCTGTTCGCCGAACTCGGTGGTCGCGTCCGACTGGTAGTGCAGGTTGGCGCCGTACAGGCCGCGATCAACCTGGGCCAGCTCGTTGTTCATGTAGCCGATCTTGAAGTTGCCCCACTGCCCGTAATTATCCTGCTCACTGAGCCGCACGAAGAACTTGCCCATGGTCGGCGCCATTTCCTCAACCGTGCTGTCGTCGCCGAAGGTCGGGTAGTAATAATCGGGATCGATACGGCGGAAGAATGCGTCAGGCGACTTGTCCATCAGGTTACTGAAGATGTCATCCAGGGCACCCTCGCGGGTGTCGGCGCTGGCCGTCAGTTTCCAGTGTTCGCCGAACTTGCCATTGACGAAGAACGCGAGTCGTCCGTCCGCATTGGAGTCCTGGTCATAGGTTGGATTGACACCCTGTAACAGGTCCATCGGTCCGCTGACGGAGTTTTGCGACAGCGTCAGATCCGCCATGCCAACGTAGAACCAGTCGTGATTCTCGAATTCCAGGTCGCGCAGATAGAGGTTTCCGGCGCCCTCTTCGTCGACGACCGCCACTTCAACCGTGTGCGCTCCCTCGGGCAGGATCTCTTCGGTGACGAAACTGCCGTTGGTATCGACCGGCACCGGGCGCCCGGCAACAAAAACGTCGTGTCCCTCGGGAATGTCGGCACCACGCACAGTGACGGTGCCGCTGCTGAGACCGATGTTGTGGAGGCTCAGTCCGTTCTCGCCGTAGGCAGCGTACAGCTCCGGGTCCTCTTCGAACTGCTCGGGCGATTCCTCGTCATCAACCGGCTCGACCGAGTCATAGACCACCCACAGCGGCTGTGCACTGGTCTCGTCGAAATTGCCGTCATCGCCATAAGCGCGCAGCACGTAGGCAAGCTCGTACACGGGCGCCTTGAACCATGCGGCCGGCGGCAGCCAGCGCGCCACACCGTCTGCCTCGATCTCGATAACGTCAATCGGCTTCGACTCGAGCGACTGCCCGGTTTCGAACACACGCACCTCTGCACGTTCGATGAAGTGCGAATAGTTTGTGTACATCCTGAAATGCACCGGTGAGACGAGCGTCTCGTGATCGATGACGCGCGACACGGAGACGCGCGACGGCTTCGCCGCGATACTGAGGCGCGGCGCCGAGCGCAGGTTGTCGAAGCCAAAGCGGATGTCGGCCTCTTCGAACGCAACATCCGTGCAGCGCTGGATATCCGATGAGCTGCGCTTCGGGTCGTCGATCGGCACACCGTCGACGGTAATACGCATGAGATTCAGGCCGAGCGGGTTCTGCGGACTCAGCTCACGCGTGATGCGCGTGACGTCGACGCCATCATAGTCATCCAGTATCGCAAGTTCGTCGTAGACGACCTCGACCGCAACGTGCGAGGTCTCGCCCTGCACGAAACCGGCGTTTACGACATCTTTCGAGTGCACATAGCCGCGCCCTTCGGACTCGCGCTGCTTCGCTTCAAGCTGCATGTCCTCGGCAATACTTTCCATGGCGCGACGGGCGCGCGATGCCGACAGTCCGATGTCGTCGCCATAGACGGCCGCCGTGCGACGCTCCAGGCGCTCGTTGCGCGTGTAGCCGACGAAACGCAGGCGCGGGTTGGTCCTGTCGGCGATGTCGGCGAGTGCGCGGGCGAGGTCGTCCGT
>JBFELT010000139.1:0-8739 GCA_041552015.1 Woeseiaceae bacterium | reverse complement strand
CTGGCTGGCTCAGCCCTGTTTGCGGCCGAGCGTGAACCTGCAGCCGGCGGGCTCAGCCGAATGATCTGGCCAGGATAGATAAGAGAACCGTCACCGAGCCGATTCCATCGCGCGACCTCTTTCGGGTCCTTCCCGTAGCGCCAGCAAATCGACGACAGGGTTTCCCCGCGGCGAACGATGTGGGTCTGGGGCGTATCCTGCCACCGCGTGCTGCTGCACGCTGTCAGCAGCACGGCCGCAAGGACCAGGGTGGCATACCTTGATGTCATTGTCCCCGCATCATGAGCCAGGCGATCAGGACTACGGAGAGCGCCACGACCAGCCATCCGATTCGCTCGATGTGCGTGGCAAGTGTGCTCTCGAAACGCTCGCCCCCGGCGCGCACGAGGCCCGCGACCAGGAAGAAACGTGCTGCTCTGCCGATCAGCGAGGCCAGCAGGAAGCCGGGCAGGCCGAGCGCCGCAACGCCGGCGGCAATCGTAAAGACCTTGTAGGGAATCGGTGAAAATCCGGCGACGAATACGACCACGACGCCGTAGGCATCGAACCACCGCCGACTCGTTTCAAAGGCCTCCCAGGAATGGGACTGCCTCAGCCAGGGCTCGATGGCCTCGAAGGCTGCGTAGCCTATCGCGTAGCCCGCCAGGCCACCGGCAACGGAAAACAGGGTAGCGATCAGCGCGTAGCGTACCCAGCGCTCGCGGCTCGCGAGGCACATCGGCGCGAGCATCACGTCGACCGGAATCGGAAAGAACGAGGATTCCGCGAAGCTCATGGCGCCGAGGTATCGCTCGGCGTGCGGGTGTCGCGACCAGGCGAGTACCCGCGCATACAGCGGTCCGAATAGTGTCACAGCCGGCTCGATCCCAACGCACAATACAATAATTGACTTTCAAATATACTCATAAATATATGATAAATATATTGTTAACTTCCCTTGACCAGCGGCACGAAACTGACGAGACCCAGCGACACCTGCTCGAAGTGGTCGTTGCGATTGACGACCATTGTCAGCTCCTGGCGGCCCGGCGGGCCAACGGGAACCACCATGCGCCCGCCGGGTGCCAGCTGCTCAAGCAGCTTCTGCGGTATCTCGGTGGCCGCGGCGGTGACGATTATTCCGTCGTAGGGGCCGTACTTCGACCAGCCCTGCCAGCCGTCGCCGAGGCGAAACCGCACATTGTAAATGTCGAGATCGCGCAAGCGCGTCTGGGCCTTTCTCAGGATTTCACGAATTCGCTCAACCGTGCAGATCTTCTTCACCAGCGGGGCGAGCACCGCGGTCTGGTAACCACAGCCGGTGCCGATCTCGAGGACGGTTTCGCCCTCGAAGCCGCTTAGCAAAGCCTCGGTCATGCGCGCTACCACGTATGGCTGGCTGATCGTCTGGCCCAGGCCAATCGGCAGCGCCGTGTCCTCATAGGCCCGGCTGGCGAGGGCCTCGTCCACGAACAGGTGACGGGGCACGTTGCGAATCTGCTCGAGAACCGGCTCGGAGCGGATGCCGGAGTCCCTGAGGCGGGCGACCAGCCTGTCGCGCGTGCGCCTCGAGGTCATGCCAATGCCCTGGATGCCGTGCCTCGAATCGATCATTGTTGCAGCCAGTCGCTGATGCCAGCTACGGCCTCGTGGCGGGTCAGGTCGACACGAAGCGGCGTCACCGATGCCGCCCCCTCCTCGATCGCTCGGAAATCCGTGCCCTCTCCCGCATCCTGCCCGGCTCCCGCCGGACCCACCCAGTAAATCGGGCGACCATAGGGATCGGTGTCTTTCACGATCGCCTCGGACTTGTGGCGGAACCCCAGCCGTGTCGCGCGCAGGCCCGCTATCTCCTCGTACGGCCGGTTGGGAACGTTGACGTTAAGGACGACATCCGGTGACAGCCCGGTTCGATCGATCTTCCTGACCAGCTCAGCGGCAATGCGCGCGGCCGCATCGAAATGCCGCAGATCGTGGCCAACCAGCGATACGGCAATGGTCGGAAGGCCCAGGAACCGGCCCTCCAGCGCGGCAGCCACCGTCCCCGAATAGATCACATCGTCACCGAGATTGGCGCCGTGATTGATTCCGGAGACGACCAGGTCGGGTTCGAAGTCGAGGAATCCCGTCAGCGCCAGGTGCACGCAGTCCGACGGCGTACCGTCGACCCGGTAGCGATTTTTTGCAACTTCGGCCACCCGCAGTGGTCGGTCAAGAGTCAGGGAGCTGCTGGCCGCCGAGCGATTACGATCCGGCGCTACCACGACGACATCGGCGACGCGCTCGAGAGCCTCTGTCAGGGCGATGATACCGGTGGCGAGATACCCGTCGTCGTTACTTACGAGGATTTTCATGCTTTATTTTTTGACGAGCGCACTCTTTGGCTTTGGTAGATGGCGACGCGCTCACTATACTCAATGTTACCCAGACACAATAGCTTCGAAGACAAGACCGTGACAGACGACGACCATGACGCGTTTCGTGCCGCGTTTTCCGACGCGACGCCTTTGAAGGTCGAAGACCGGGTTCCCGAGACGCGACCCAAGCCCAAGCCCGGGGCGCACTTTTCGCGTGCCGATGAGCGCGACGTGCTTCGAGAAAGCCTTCAGGACGATATCGACACCATCGAACACGGCCACGGAGCGGCGCTCAGGTTTCATCGGGCGTCGGTGGGACGACGAACCATGCGCAAACTCGCCCGCGGCGGCTACAGCGTGCAGGCGGAAATCGACCTGCACGGCATGACCGTGGCCGAGGCCAGAGAACGGCTCTCGGACTTTATCGAACACAGCGTATTGGCCAACAATATGTGCGTACGAATCGTTCACGGCAAGGGCCTTGGTTCCGGCGACCGCGGACCGGTGCTGAAGAGTGCGGTGAATCGATGGCTGCGGCACTGGGACCGCGTGCTGGCTTTCGTCTCGGCGCGGCAGGTCGACGGCGGCACCGGCGCCATCTATGTCTTGCTGCAAAAGACCTAGCGCGGGGCATCGCTGACGTCGGCGAGTTCACGCAGTACCGACGTTGCAAATGCGCCGCGCGGCAACGCGAATGCCAGCGACAGGGACTCCCCGCTTGCCGACCAGTCCAGCTCCGCCACCCGGAGCCTGAAGCTGCGGCTGGCCGGCTTGACGCGCGCATCGCTCAGCGCCGTGAGCCAGCGCTGCTGTTGGGCAGCAGCACCCGAGGCCGGTGAGCCTTCGCCGGGCAAGGTGCCGGCCGGATGTATGTCCAGTTCCACGCAGCGACGGTCCAGCTCCGCGTCCGGCTCGGAGACCTCGAAAACGCTGCCGCTGCCATCGAGATTGGCGAGATCACCCGCGATCAGTCGATTCCAGCTTCCGTCCCTGACGCGCGCGTCGAGCTGCTCGTTAAAAAGGTAGGAGCGCGCGGCGGAGATCGCGAAGCTGCGCTTCTGGCGCGGCAGTCGCTTGCCACCTGCCCACTGGTCGGCCAGCGCAATGTTCGCTCCGCCGCGACCGAAGCGCTGCTCGCCGAAGTAGTTGGGCACTCCCTTGGCAGCGAGCAAGGCCATGCGATCCCGCAGCTGAGACGCAGAGGCCAGCTCGCCGCGCAGCACGATACGAAAACGGTTTGCGCGGTGAGCCCCGCGGCGTAGTTTGCGGCTGTGACGCCGCTGCTCGAGCAGTTGTACGCCTTCGACCTCCAGTCGTTGCCAGTCGGGCGCGTTCCAGCGGGGTACGCTGAACCATTGCCGCGTGACGGCGTAACGATCCTTTAGCCCGGCGTAGCCGATTTCCCTGGGCGGCACCGAGGCATGATTCGCCAGCTGCTGCGACACCCAGTCGGTATTGGCGTTCGTCTTTTCCACGAACAGATAATCGTGCTCACCGTCGTCACTGAACTCGAAGCCGAGTTCCTCGGTGACGTCGAAGTCCTCAGGCCGCGACCGAATCAGGGCCGTGAACAGGGGCCCCCCGTAGGCGCGGGCCCAGTTTGGCAGGTGCACCGGGGCTAGTCAGAATGGCCGGCGGCGACGGGCACGACCTGGTAGAAGGTCTCCCGCTGTCCGATCATGCCAAGATCGGTTCTTGCGCGCTCTTCCGCTGCGTCCCTGCCACGCTTGAGATTAATCACCTCGGCATCGAGCGCCGCATTCCGTTCCCGCAGCGTTTCGTTGAGCGTGCGTTGCTCGGCGACCGCTGTCCTCAGGTTCATCGTCTTTCGGTACCCGTCTTCCGATAACCACAGATCCAGCTGCAGGCCGAGACCGGCGATTCCCAGAAGCAGCAGCAATGTTCGTGATCGAATCAAACGATGGCCCCAAGTAACCTGTAAAGGCGCGCCTACGCGACCTTGACGAAAAAGGCGTCACGCGCCGCATACGACGCGTCGGCGCCCAGTTCCTCTTCGATGCGCAGCAGCTGGTTATACTTCGCGATACGATCCGAACGTGACAGAGATCCTGTCTTGATCTGGGTCGCTTTTGATCCCACCGCGATATCGGCAATCGTGCTGTCCGACGTTTCTCCCGAACGATGTGAGATCACCGCCGTATAAGCCGCCTCGTCTGCCATAGTAATCGCATCAAGAGTTTCGCTTAAGGTACCGATTTGGTTAGGTTTTATCAATATGGAATTGGCAATTTTTTCTTCGATGCCGCGACGCAGGATAGCGGTATTGGTGACGAACAGGTCGTCGCCGACGATCTGTACCCTATCGGCGAGCGCGTCCGTCAATATACGCCAGCCCTCCCAGTCACTTTCGTCCATGCCGTCCTCGATCGTGATAATCGGATAGGCGTCGGCCAATTCCGCAAGATAGGCGCTGAATCCCGCCGCGTCGAAGCTGCGCCCTTCGGACGCCAGCTTGTAGACGCCGTTCTCGTAGAATTCCGAGCTTGCCGCGTCGAGACCCAGCAAGATGTCCTCGCCTGCCCTGAAGCCCGCCTTTTCGATCGCGGTCATGATGGTATCGAGTGCTGCCTTGTTTGACGGCAGGTCCGGCGCGAAACCGCCCTCGTCGCCGACGGCGGTGTTTAAGCCCTTGCTGCGCAGGACGCTTTTCAGGCTGTGAAATATCTCCGCCCCGTAGCGCAGCGCTTCCCGAAAACTGGCAGCGCCGACCGGCAGGATCATGAACTCCTGGATGTCGACGCTGTTGTCCGCGTGGGCACCACCGTTAATGATGTTCATCATTGGCACCGGCATCGTCGTGCCCGGGCCGAGGTGGCGAAACAGCGACACACCCTTTGACGTTGCTTCGGCCCTGGCGGTCGCCAGCGAGATTGCCAGCAGCGCATTCGCCCCGAGGCGTGCCTTGTTGGCGGTGCCGTCAAGATCGATCATGCACTGGTCGAGCGCCCGCTGGTCGTCGAACTCGACGCCGACGAGCGCCTTTTGCAGCTCGCCGTTGATGTTGGCGACGGCTTTCAGCACGCCTTTGCCAAGATAGCGCGCCTTGTCGCCGTCACGCAGTTCCACGGCCTCGCGCGTCCCGGTCGATGCCCCGGACGGCACTGCCGCGCGCGCCGTGACGCCGTCGGCGAGCGTGACGTCGGCTTCCACCGTCGGGTTGCCGCGCGAGTCGAGAATTTCGCGGCCACGAATATTGCTTATCTTGATCATTGTTGCTCCGAGTCGGGTACCCCGAGGCCGAAGCCTGCTTCGAGGTAGTCATTTGTCTTGACGCTGGCATCGATCGAAACCAGTGTCTCCAGCAGCGCTCTCATCAGCCCCAGCGGCCATGCGTTTGGCCCGTCACTGAGCGCTTTCGACGGGTCCGGATGCGTCTCCATGAACAAGCCGGCGACACCGGCAGCGGTCGCCGCACGCGCCAGCACCGGAATGAACTCGCGCTGTCCACCGGAAGACGTGCCTTTTCCGCCGGGCAACTGCACCGAATGCGTCGCATCGAACACGACCGGGCAGCCGGTGCTGCGCATGACGGCGAGCCCTCGCATGTCCGACACCAGGTTGTTGTAGCCGAAGGAGAAGCCCCGCTCGCACACCATGATGGCGTCGTTGCCGGTGGACCTTGCCTTGTCGACGACGTTCTGCATTTCCCAGGGCGACAGGAACTGGCCTTTCTTGATGTTGAGCGGTTTGCCGGCCGCGGCAGCACGAAGGATAAAGTTCGTCTGCCGACACAGGAAGGCCGGCGTCTGCAGCACGTCGACCACCTCGGCCACCTCGTTCATCGGGGTGTCTTCGTGCACGTCGGTGATGACGGGCAGGTCCAGCTGCTTGCGAACCTCGCTCAGTATGCGCAGACCCTCGTCCATGCCGGGTCCGCGAAAGCCGTCGCGGGAGCTGCGATTGGCCTTGTCAAAGGAAGACTTGTAGATCAGCGGCACACCGAGCTCCACGCAGATTTCTTTCAGCGTGCCGGCCGTGTCCAGGGCCATTTGCTCGCTTTCGACGACGCAGGTGCCGGCGATCAGGAAAATCGGATGCTCGTTGCCGGCGTCGAAACCGCAGAGCTTCATGCCTCCGCCGCCTCCGGCATATCGCTCTCGGCGTGGCGCCGTACCGCGCTAATGAAGCTCTTGAACAGGGGATGACCATCGCGCGGGTTGGAGGTGAACTCGGGGTGGAACTGGCTGGCCAGGAAAAACGGATGGCCCGGCAACTCGATCATCTCGACCAGGTTGTCAACGGAGAGGCCCGAGAAACGCAGGCCGGCGTCCGCCAGCTGCTGCCGATAGTTATTGTTCACCTCGTAACGGTGTCTATGGCGCTCTTCGATCGTGGTCCTGCCGTAGCACTGCGCCGCGAGCGAGCCCTCGGCGAGCGACACCCTTTGCGCACCCAATCGCATCGTACCGCCGAGGTCCGAATCCTCGTCTCGCTGTTCGGTGCCGCCGGACTTGTCCTGCCACTCGGTAATCAGTCCAACCACGGGGTGCGGCGTATGCGGGTCGAATTCAGTACTCATGGCGCCATCGAGGCCCGCCAGGTTCCGGGCGGCCTCGATAACGGCTACCTGCATGCCGAGGCAGATGCCCAGGTAGGGAATGCCGGCTTCGCGTGCGAACCGAACCGTCTCGATCTTGCCCTCGATGCCCCGATCACCAAAGCCGCCCGGCACCACGATGCCATGCATGTCCTTGAGACAGGCGACGCCGTTTTTCTCGATGTCGTTGGACTCGATGAAGTGAATATTGACCCTCGTTCGCGTGTGAATGCCGCCGTGCTGCAGGGCCTCGACCAGCGAAATATACGAGTCCTTGAGGTCCATGTACTTGCCGACCATGGCAATATCGACGTCGAACTCCGGGTGCTGCTTGGCCTCGACAATCGCATCCCACTCGCTCAGATCGGCCTCCGGCAGGCTCAGCCCCAACTGCTTCGCAACAATCTCATCGAGGCCCTGGTCGTGCATCATGGCCGGGATCCGGTACAGGTCGTCGGCGTCATACGCCGAGATAACAGCCTTCTCCTGCACGTTTGTGAACAACGCGATCTTGCGACGCTGCTCATCGGGCAGCGGCAGTTCCGAGCGGCATACCAGTATGTCAGGCTGAATACCGATGGAACGCAATTCCTTCACCGAATGCTGCGTTGGCTTGGTCTTGATCTCCGAAGACGTGGAAATGAAGGGCACCAGCGTCAGGTGCACGTAAACGACACGCTCGTGGCCGAGTTCCACGCCCATCTGCCGGATCGCCTCGAGGAATGGCAGCGATTCGATGTCGCCCACCGTGCCACCGATCTCAACAAGGCAGATATCCGCGTCGCCCGCACCCAGCTCAATGCTGTGCTTGATCTCGTCGGTAATATGCGGGATCACCTGCACGGTCGCGCCCAGGTACTCGCCGCGCCGTTCCTTGCCGATGACACTCTCGTAAATGCGGCCGGTCGTGTAGTTGCTGTGCCGCCCGCCATGCGCCGTGCGTACAAAGCGCTCGTAGTGGCCGAGATCGAGATCGGTCTCTGTGCCGTCGTGAGTGACAAAGACCTCGCCGTGCTGAAACGGGCTCATGGTCCCGGGGTCGACATTGATGTAGGGATCCAGCTTGATCATGCTGATCGTGAGTCCCCGCGCCTCGAGAATGGCGCCGAGGCAGGCCGAGGTGATGCCCTTCCCCAGGGAAGAGACCACGCCGCCGGTTATGAAAACATACGATGTCATGTGTTAACCCGAGGCCTGTGGCGCATGAATTTCGCGGAAAGCGGGAAACAAGAAAGGGCTGGATCAAAAGCACTGTCGGCTAACGCTGTGCTTTCTTCCAACCCTTCGATTTTCGCGCCGTCGTTGGACTGAAGACGGTTTTAAACGTTATCAGATAGGCCCCGGGGACACAACGACTTAAGGGCCTGTCTTGCCGGGCAAGGAGCTGGTCAATGCAGCGCTGGCCGGCCTTTCCAGCGCAGCGCGACGCCCGGTTCGCTCACCGCACTCGCCGCCAGCCAGAGATCGCCGACCGCCACGAGATCATCGCCCGCGTAGACCAATGGCAGTCGATCGCGCATCCAGGGAACAACGCCCTCTTCCTGAAGCAATTTCTTTAATTTGCGCGTATGTGACTGATGATAAGGCTTAAATTCCTCGCCGCCCTGGCGAAAACGAATCTCGATATCGCGCCGCATCAGCTCCTTCGACAGCCCCAGCGGCTGCCCGCGCAGGAGCTCGAGAATGCCCAGCCCCGGTCCCAGCGGGACTTCGTCCGCGTCTACACGGATGCTCCCCGGCACGGTTTGTGGTGACTCGGGCAGAAGATACAAGCCGTTTCGATAGCGCCGCACGACGGTACCCGGCCAGGTCACGAGTGGCTGTGCGTCCTCACGCGCCGGGAGG
>JBFELT010000138.1:0-8942 GCA_041552015.1 Woeseiaceae bacterium | reverse complement strand
GTCGATCAGCAACAGGTACCAGGATCACGCGCATCTTGTTGGCCTCCTTGGGTCCGGGATTCGCCGTAACTGCCCCGACCATAGTCGAGAATTCGCCAAAAGACCATTGGCGCATGCCACTATTTGATGCGCATCGTCCGGCTTCGGGAACAGTTTCTGAAAGCGGGCATCGTGTGCATGTGATAACTTATCCGGCGTCCAGATGCTGCCTTGATGAGTGCTCGAATGCCGCTATTCAAACGAACGCTGAGCGAGTTCCTTTTTCGCCGTTTCATGCTCAAGCACTATGCCTCCAACCTGCTGGTCGACATGAACCTGGAGGCCAAGAAAAGTACGCTCGAGTACATCAAGGCCAACATGGTGGACGCGCCCTATTTCGAGAAGCACCCGGCGCTGGTGAAGTACGCGCTTTCCTGTGTCGAAAAGGACGGACTCACGCTGGAATTCGGGGTCGGACGAGGCAAGTCGATGCGCTGGATTGCGCCCCACTCACGCGGCACCGTTCACGGTTTCGATTCCTTTGAGGGAATCCAGGAGCATTGGAACGGCAACCCGATCGGTGCGTTCGCACAGAAGCGCATGCCGAAAGTGCCCGGCAACGTCGAGTTTCACGTAGGCTATTTCGATGCCACGCTGCCCGACTTCCTGGAGCAGCACAGGGACCCGGTCGCCTTTCTGCACGTCGATTGCGACCTCTATTCATCGACGGTGACGATTTTCGACGCGCTGGGCGAGCGTCTGCAGCCGGGCGCCATCGTGCTGTTCGACGAGTACTACAATTTTCATCGCTGGCAACAGCATGAGTTTCGGGCTTTCCAGGAATTCGTGCGCAAATCCGGTCTCAAGTACGAGTACATTGCTTTCTCGGTAACCGGTCAGCAGGTAGCTGTCCGTATCCTCGACAACCCTGTCTACTCCGGGTAGGCAGGCCGCATGGCGATTCGTTCACTGTGTGTCACGGAAAGCGCGGATCGCCCGACGATCGCGAGCTTTGTCGGCATGCACAACGCCGGTATCGAAATTACCGTGGTCTGCCCTTCAGACCACCCCAATAACCAGACGCTGCGCGACGCCGGCGTGCCGACGGTGGATATTCGCCTTCCCGGAAACTTCGATAAGGCCGGCATCGCCGCGCTGCGCGAAGAACTCGTTCGCGGCCGATACCACATCATGCATACCTTCAATAACAAGGCCGTGAGCAACGGACTTCGGGCGTGCAAAGGCCTGCCGGTCAAGATCGTCTGTTACCGCGGTATCGTCGGCGCGGTTGGCTTTCTCGATCCGATGTCATGGATGCGATACCTGAATCCGCGTATCGATCGCATCGTCTGCGTGGCCGACGCCATACGCCGGC
Source organism: Woeseiaceae bacterium (assembly GCA_041552015.1). Taxonomy (GTDB): domain Bacteria; phylum Pseudomonadota; class Gammaproteobacteria; order Steroidobacterales; family Woeseiaceae; genus UBA1847. Next base: position 7,588 of record JBFELT010000138.1, on the reverse strand, counting down.
ATTTTCTCGAGATGCGGCCGGCTTTCCTGCGCATGCCGGCGTCCCGGCCCGTAACCATTCACAAGGGACACAAGCTGGAATGGTATGACGCAACCCCGGCCGATCTGACGGCTTTCGGTATTCCCGGGGACGCCTTCGTCGTCGGCTGCACCGCCAACTACCGGCCACGAAAAGGCATCGACTTTCTCATCGATGCATGCGAAGCGCTGCCGGATGATGTGCCGGTACACCTGCTGCTCGTCGGCCACATGGACGCGGCGAGCCTGAGTCGGCGGATCGCAAGGAGCCCCATCGGCGAGCGCATACACCGCGTAGGCTTTCGCACGGATGCGCCGGCACTCAGCGCCGCCTGTGATGTCTTCTGCCTGCCGTCTACCAAGCGAGAAGGCCTGGCGCGCTCGGTGATCGAGGCCATGGCGTACCGCGTTCCTCCGATCGTGACCGACAGCGGCGGCAGTCCGGAACTGGTCGTCGACGGCGTCTCGGGTTACGTCGTGCCCCCCAGGGATGCCCTGGCGATCGCCAACGCCATCGAGAAATTGTACCGGGATCCCGCGTTGCGACGCCGCATGGGCGACGCCGCGCGCACGCGCATTGCAACGGACTTCCGCAACGAGGAGACGGTCAGAAAGACCATAGCGCTGTACCGGGAACTGGTACCCAACCCTGACTGAAAGACGGTTGCGACGCTCGTATAAATACATGATTATGCGAGTGCAACAGGCAAGCACGGGAACAGAGCGATGAACAGCGCCGACCAATCCGGGTTCGATCGTGACGAAATGCCCTTCGTCGCCGGCTGCAGAAAACTGTCCCCCTGGGCGCCGTTCCGATGGCTGAAACTCGGCATCGCGGACCTGCTGCGGGCCCCGCAGCAGAGCCTAGCCTACGGTTTGGTCGTTGCCCTGCTGATCGGCATCGTCTGTTTGCTCGCATGGTTCCAGGGTAGCCAGTGGATCATGTTCGCGATGCTCGGCGGTTTCGTTTTTCTCGCGCCGCTCACCTGCATTGGCCTTTACGCGATCAGCGCACAGCTCGAGCGGGGCCAGGAGCCGCAAATGGCACGCAGCCTCCGCGCCGCCTTCAAACGCCATTTCGGCAACGAGATGATATTTGCGCTGGCGCTGCTGGTTGTCTTCCTGCTGTGGGCCCGATCGGCCGTCATGGTCACCGTCTTCTTTCCCACGGATGGCGAGGCGACTGCCAGGGAACTGGCCACCTATCTCGGCTTCGGCTCAATGATCGGTGCGGTATTTGCCACGATTACCTTCTCCGCCAGTGCGTTCTCGTTGCCCATGATCATGCACCGCGATGTCGACAGCATCACGGCGATCGTAACGTCGATCAATGCCGTGCTGCGAAACAAGCGCGCGATGATCGTGTGGCTGACGATCATCGTTGTCCTGCTGCTGGTCGGGGTCGCGACTGCGTTTATCGGGCTCGTCGCAATCGTGCCGGTGATCGGTTACGCCGCCTGGCACGGCTATCTCGAAACCATCGATGCGGATCCCTTCCCGCGACACGCGGAAGGGATTACCGCGACGCCCAGAAGCGCGCCCCGCGACTCCTAGAGTTCGAGTACCGCGAAGGCGGCGCCCAGCAACCCCGGCTGGTCGTAGGTGATCAGCCGCGTCGGAATGCGCTTCATCAACGCACGATGTCTTCCTTTCGCCTCGAAAGCCTTGCGGAAACCGCTTGCTTCGAGCATGTCGGGGTAGCGCTTCGCGATGCCGCCGGCGATGTAGACGCCGTCAACGGCGCCAAGCGTCAACGCAACATCACCCGCAACCTGGCCCAGCAGTTCGAAAAACAGGTCGACGGCTTGCGCTGCCGCATTGCCGGGGCTTCGTTCCGCGAAGATCTCGGCTGCTGAAAGCTTCGGTCCCGACTCGCGGCGGATCGTCTGCAGGGCAAGATAGATATTCTCCAGTCCCGATCCGGCAATGAGCCGCTCGGCGGAGACGCGCTCGAACCGCCCACGCAGGACCTTGAGTATCTGCAGCTGCAGCTCGGTTTCCGGAGCGAAGCCGACGTGCCCGCCTTCGCCCGTTATCGGCAGCAGCGTTTCGCCGCGACGGCAAAGGCCGGCAACCCCAAGCCCGGTGCCCGGACCGAGAATCGCCACGTTGAAGTTTGTTTTCGGCAGGCCGTCGTGGTCGTGAGCGCCTATCGATCGAACCTCGCTCTCTGCCAGCTGCGGGATCGAGTATGCGATCGCCGTGAAATCGTTCAGCAGGCGCACGGCCCTGACACCGAAGCTCTCGCCGAGCTCTGCGGCCGAAACGTCCCAGTGGTTGTTCGTGACCTTGACCCTGTTGTCAATTATGGGGCCGGCGGCGGCCAGGCAGACTGCGTCGGGACGGTCCGCGCTCGTTCCGGACAGGTAGTGGCGGATGGCGTCGTCGACCGTTGCGAAGTCCTCGCACTGCAACTCGAGGAGGCTGTGAAACCCGGGTCTGTCCGGTGTCGCCAGTGCGAAGCGTGCATTGGTTCCGCCAATATCTCCAATCAGCAAGCAGCGGTCTTTCATTAACGGTCACCCTGCCAGGTATGGCCTCGCGTCGCGCATCAGTAGCGACATGCTCTCACAACTGTATTCGTCGCGCAGCCGAAGCCCTTCAATACCGGCGTGACCCGAACAGGGTCGCTCCCTGTTCCGCACCCGTCACGCGCTCGCGAAATGCCGCGAAGAGCTCCCGGCCCCTGCCTGATTCCGCGCCCGGGTCGGCTTGCGGCGATTCGCGTTCGCCGATATCCGTAGCCCCTGGCAACCCGAGCACTCCGCCGACTGCGTCAATACTGATCATGTCCCCGTCACGAATCCTGCCGATCTCACCGCCATCGACCGCCTCGGGCGTGACCTGGATTGCGGCCAGTACTTTTCCCGACGCCCCCGACATGCGCCCGTCGGTCAGCAGCGCCACCTTGTATCCACGGTTTTGCAGCACACCCAGGTAGGGCGTCAACTTGTGAAGCTCCGGCATGCCGTTGGCCCGCGGGCCCTGGTGCGTAACGACGGCGACGAAATCGCACTCGAGCTCTTCATTATTGAACGCATCGACGAACGCCTGCTGCGAGCGAAACACGCGTGCCGGCGCGGTAATCGAATGATGCGCGACGTCGACGGCCGAAACCTTGACGATCGCGCGGCCGACCTGGCCCGTTAGCAGCCGCAGGCCACCCTCCGCGCTGAACGGGTTCGAGCACGGCCGCACGATGTCGGCGTCCAGTGACGTGGTCTGCGCGTCGGACCATTCGAGCCCGCCTTCCACCACGCGTGGTTCCCGGCAAAAACGGCGCAGCCCCGGACCGAGAATGGTCTTGACGTCTTCATGCAGCAAGCCGTTATCGAGCATGTCGGAGATGATAAAACCCAGGCCTCCTGCCGCATGGAAATGATTCACGTCCGCCGTACCGTTCGGGTACACGCGCGACAGTTGCGGCACAACCCCGGAGAGCTCCGAGAAGTCCTGCCAGTCAATCTGAATGCCGGCAGCCGCGGCGATGGCGACCAGGTGTATCGTGTGGTTGGTCGAACCGCCGGTCGCGAGCAATCCGACGATTCCGTTGACGATCGCTTTCTCGTCGAGCACCTCGCCCAGCGGCCGGTAGTCCTTGCCCAGATGGGTACCCTGCAGCACGGTTGCTACCGCATCGCGGGTCAGGAGCTCGCGAAGCCGGGTACCCGGGTTGACGAAGGAGCCACCTGGAAGCTGCAGACCCATGAATTCCATCAACATCTGGTTGCTGTTGGCAGTACCGTAGAAGGTGCAGGTGCCGGGCGCGTGGTAGGCGGCCGATTCCGCTTCGAGAAGTTCCTCCCGGCCGATCTTGCCGGCCGCGTACTCCTCGCGGATGCGCGCTTTCTCCTTGTTGCCGAGCCCCGATACCATCGGGCCCGCCGGAACGAACACGACGGGCAAATGACCGAAAGACAGCGCGCCGATCAGTAGGCCCGGTATGATCTTGTCGCAGACGCCGAGGCACAACACGGCATCGAACATGTTGTGCGACAGGGCGATCGCCGTCGACATGGCGATTACGTCACGACTGAACAAGGACAGATCCATGCCGTCCGTCCCTTGCGTAACGCCGTCGCACATCGCCGGAACGCCGCCGGCAAACTGGGCAACGGCGCCGTTCGCGGCAGCAGCAGCCCTGATGATGCCCGGGTAGGTCTCGAACGGCTGGTGCGCGCTGAGCATGTCGTTGTAGGCCGAGACGATACCGATATTCGGTACGACATGACCCTTGAGCGCCTGTTTCTCGGCGCTGCCGCAGGCCGCGAAACCGTGCGCGAGATTGCTGCATGACAATCCGCCACGTACCGGGCCCTCGCCTGCCGCCGCCCCCGTACGCGCGAGATACTCTTTGCGCGCCGTCTCGCTGCGCGCCACGATGCGTCGCGTGACGCGCTCGATCGTTGCATTCACTGCCATTGGACCTCCGTCATGGCGCCCAGAAGACGCATACCGGCGCACGCTTTTGCCGCAGCAATCGCGACACCGGATAACCGTTCGCCGCTCTTAGTGCCTCTTTGTAGACGTCCAGCTTTTCCTGGCCGAAGAACAGCAGTGCGATCTCGTCGCTGCGGGAAATCGCGGCCAGCGTCATGCTAACTCGTCGGTGCGAACTCGCCGCCGTCGCACCCGGGATATAAAGAAGACCGCTCTCTACGTCGAGGCCCAGTGCCAGCTGCTCTGAATCCGGGAACAGGGACGCAAAATGACCGTCGGCGCCCATGCCGATCAAGGAACAGGCGAACGGCAGGACCGGCAGTGGATCCTGCAGTTCCTCGCAACGCTCTTCGGGCGACATGCCGTCCGCGTAGACTGGAACCAGCATGGCCGACGCCGCCTTGTCCGCCAGCAACGAGTCACGAACCAGCTTTTCGTTGCTATCTTCGTGGTCGGCCGGAACCCAGCGTTCGTCGCTCAGCAATACCTGCACCCGCTTCCAGTCCAGGGGCGTTTCCGACAATGCGGCAAAACACTGCTGCGGCGTTGTTCCGCCGCTTACGATAAGCGACGCCTCGGCCTGGTTGTCCAGGCGATTGGCCAGCAATTCCGCAACGCGTTTCGCGGCCGCTTGCGAGGCTTCGAGCCTCGATTCGAATAAATGCTCAGTCATAGTTACTCATCCGGGTACCAGGCACGGCCGTCGCGATCCAGAAGCAGTGACGACGCCGTCGGGCCCCAGGACCCCGCGACGTAGGACTCTACCTTCTGTTCTGTGGCCGCCCATCCTTCGATAATTCCATCGATCCAGTGCCACGCTGCCTCTACTTCGTCGCGGCGCATGAATAATGCCGGATTGCCGCGCAGCACTTCCATCAGCAGGCGTTCGTACGCATCCGGGTAACCGATACCGAAGGTCTCGGCGAAGCTCAGGTCGAGCCCGACGGGCCTGAGGTTGAAGCCGCCCGGGCCGGGTTCTTTCGCCATTACCGAAAGCTCCACGCCTTCATCCGGCTGCAAACGTATGCGCAACAGATTGGGCGATACCTTGTATTTCTGCTCCGGGAATATCGAATGCGGTACATCCTGAAACTGCACGACTATCTCCGAATGCTTGCCCGGCAGGCGCTTGCCGGTTCGAAGGTAGAACGGAACGTTCGACCATCGCCAGTTCTCGATTTCTAGCTTCAGCGCAACAAACGTCTCGGTGCTGCTCGACTCGCCATCAAGCTCGTCGAGATAGCCCGGCACGGTCGTCTTCTTGATGGCGCCAGCCGTGTACTGCCCGCGCACCGAGTTTGCACGAACCTCGCTTGCGCTAATTGGTTTCAGCGAGCGGAGTACCTTGATCTTCTCATCGCGGACGGCATCGTGCTCCAGGCTGGACGGCGGCTCCATCGCGAACAGGCAGACCAGTTGCAGTATGTGATTTTGCACCATGTCGCGCAGTGCGCCGACACGATCATAGAACTCGATGCGTCCCCCCACGCCAAGGTCTTCGGCGACGGTAATCTGAACATGATCGATGGCGCTACGACGCCAGAGCGGTTCGAACAGCGAATTGGCAAAGCGCAGTGCGAGCAGGTTCTGCACGGTTTCCTTGCCAAGATAGTGGTCGATACGGTAGATCTGATTTTCCTCGAAGCACTGGCCTACGGCATTATTGATCTCGCAGGCCGACAGGTAGTCTCGCCCGAGCGGCTTCTCCAGCACAATTCGGCTATTCGCCGTGACCAGCCCGTTGCTCTTCAGGCCCTGGGCGATCGCTCCGAACAGGCCGGGGGCGGTCGCGAGATACGCGACTCGTATGTGCTCTTGCTTGCCCGCGAGCACCTCGACGAGACCGCCCCAGCCGTCAGGCTCGAATGCGTCGGCCTCCACGTAATGAAGGCGCTGACTGAATGACCGCCAGTGCGCTTCGTCGAAATCGCCCTCTCTGAGATTCTCGTGCAAAGACGCCTCGACCATGTTCACGTATTCGTCGCGCGTGAGCGTACTTCGACTGGCCGCGATAATGCGGCTGTCGGCGGTCACCTGGCCGTCGCGGTCGCGGTGATACAGCGCGGGCAGCAGTTTGCGCATCGCCAAATCGCCGGTACCGCCAAAAATGATCAGGTCGAAAGTCTCGACCGGAACGAGCTGAGCCATTGGGCTTCCCCTGGACTTTTCGTAATTTTACTACATTATGGGCCTAATGCGGCACTTTTTTAGTGATTTTTGCTCAACTATTCTGTAATTTTACTACATGCTATCGACCATCACCAGTGCCCTGCCCGACTTGAGCCCGTCCCAGCGACGCGTCGGCCAGTGGGTGCTCGAGCATCCGCGGGAGGCGACCCGCGTCACGCTTGCGCGCCTCGCCAACGAGTGCCAGACGAGCGAACCCACGGTACTGCGATTCTGTCGCCATATCGGCCTCGGTGGATTCCGCGAGCTCGCGATTCGCCTCACTGAGGCGCTCAGCACCCCTGTCGCTTTCGTGCACCGCGACGTCGGGCCCAATGATTCGAGCGCCGACGCGGCCATCAAGGTGATGGACGCGTCCATTCAGTCGCTCATCGAAATGCGCGCGCAGCTCTCGTCAATGCCAATCGATGAGGCGGTTCGCGCCATGCAGTCCGCCAGGCAAATCGCATTTGCCGGGCTGGGTGCCTCGGGTCATGTCGCGCGGGACGCCAGCCACAAGTTCTTCAGGCTCGGCATACCCTGCACGTCCCTTACGGACACAACCATGATCCTGCAGTTCGCCGCAATCGCGCACGCCAGTGACGTGATCGTGTTGCTGTCGCACACCGGCCGCTGGAAGGAATTCGCGCGTGCCGCGAGACTCGCCCGCGATCGCGGTGCCACCGTCATCGCCATAACCAATCCCGAGTCCGGGATCGCCAGAGAGGCCGGCCTGTTGTTTCCCTGCCGCCTGATCGAGGACACCAGTGTCTACACGCCGATGAGCTCGAGGCTCGCGCAGCTGGCCCTGCTCGACGCCATCCAGGTTGCACTCGCGCTTGCCCAGGGCGAATCGGCGACTGATAGCCTTCGACGCAGCAAGAACGCGATAGCGGATTAATCCCGGCAATTCAGCTTCTTGCTCGTCGGCTGGCGAGGATTTCCGGCGATTCTGGCGAATCCGG
>JBFELT010000137.1:0-8969 GCA_041552015.1 Woeseiaceae bacterium | reverse complement strand
GGGACCTGCTCGGCAAGGTCTGCGAAAAGCCGGTTTGCGAATTGCTCGGCGGCAGGTTCGGCGAGAGTGTTGCGCTGTATCGCGCAATCAGTCAGCGACCCGCCGACGAGATGGCGGAAAACGTTGCGGCGCATCGCGCGGACGGCTACACCAAGTTTCAGCTCAAGGTCGGCGGTCGACCCGCAGACGATATCGAGCGCATTCACGCGGCCGCTGATGTGCTGACAGCCGGTGAAATACTCGTTGCCGATGCCAACACCGGCTGGCGCGTCGATGACGCAGTCCGCGTCGTCAACGCGGTCCGCGATCGGGACGTCTACATCGAGCAGCCGTGCCGTTCCTACGAGCATTGCCTGACGGTGAGGCGACGCACGTCGCTGCCATTCATCCTCGACGAGAACATTACGGGCATCGAAGCGCTGATGCGGGGCCACAGTGACGGCGCGATGGACGTTATCAATCTGAAAATATCCAAGGTCGGCGGCCTGACCCGGGCGCGCCAGATTCGCGACCTTTGCGTGACCTTGAATCTGCCGATGACCATCGAGGACAGCTGGGGCGGCGATATCATCACCGCAGCGATTGCTCACCTGGCCCATTCGACACCGGAATCGCTGCGATTCTCGGCGACCGACTTCAACAGCTATGTCACGGTTCGTAACGCGACCGGTGCGCCGCAGCGCGTTGCGGGTCGAATGCGCGCATCGGACGAGCCCGGTCTCGGCATCGAGCCGGATATGGACGTGCTTGGCGCCGCCGTCGCCGCCTACACAGACTGACGCTCGACACCGACGAGCGGAATGACGGAACTCACGATAGTCGACGATGCGCAGGTGACGGCATTGACGCCGTGGCCGGCGCTCATCGATGCGATCCGCGATGCCTTTCGCCAGGGCGGCGTGTCTCCGGTCCGGCACCAGCACTCGATTCCAGGCAACGACCGCGAAGACATCACCCTGTTGCTGATGCCCGCCTGGAACCAGGAAGGCGATTTCGGCGTAAAGCTCGTGACCGTCGCACCGTCAAATGCGGCGCTGCAACATCCGACCCTGCACGGTGCATACGTTCTGTTTTCAGGCGCGACCGGTATCCCGCGCGCAATACTGGATGCCGGTGCGCTGACGGCAAGGCGTACGGCGGCGGCCTCGGCGCTGGCATCGAGGTATCTGTCACGACCGGATTCGAAGACGTTGCTGATGATCGGTACCGGGCGAGTGGCCCGACAACTGATCGCGGCGCACTGTTCGGTGCGGCCCATCGACGAGGTGCGCATCTGGGGCCGAAATGCCACGCACGCGCAGGACGCCTGCGACGAGGCCAGCCGGCAAACCGGCATCAGCTGTGTTTGCGTGCCCGATGTCGAAACAGGCGCATTGGGCGCGGATGTCATCAGTTGCGCAACGTCGTCCGAAGAACCATTACTGGCGGGAGCCTGGGTCGGTCCCGGGACGCATGTCGATCTGGTGGGTGCTTACAAGCCGACGATGTGCGAGGCCGACGCCGAACTCATCGGAAAAGCCGACCAGGTTTTCGTCGACACGATGGAAGCCGCGCAAGAAGAGGCCGGCGACCTGATTCAGGCGGCTCGGGCAGGTACGTTCTCGTTCGACGAGATCGCCGGCGACCTGTATCGCCTCTCGTCCCGGGATGTGAGTCTTCGAAACGATTCGAATGAAATCACGCTTTTCAAGTCTGTCGGTTCTGCGCTACAGGACCTGGCGGCGGCGCGCCTCTGCGTTGAGACGGTCTAGCCCGGTTTTTCCGAGGCCGTCTTGCATTCAGTCATCTCTCATCACGTCGGACCACTCCGGGTGTTTCTCGTACATGGCGCGCACAAAAGGACATTGGGGGATGACCTTGACGCCTTTGGCTCGAGCGTCAGCGACCAGCCTGTTTAGCAGCGCCAGTCCAACGCCCTGACCGCGAAGGCGGTCCGGCACACCCATATGGTCCGCGATGATTGTGTCCTTGCCGGCCTTTGAAAACGTCAATTCAGCGACGTCCTGTTTTGCGCTTTCGCTCGGGACGTAATAACGCCCTTTGCTGGATGTTTCTTCAAATTCAATCTGCACTTGCTCAGTCCCCATGCCAGGTTATCAGGTGCTTTGCGTTGGCTATCGCACATGGCGAGAAGCTTAGTCTACACAGCTTGTTCGACCCCGGTTTCGATTCGGGTGTATCTCCCAGACTCCGATGTTGCAGCGTGTCATACCCGCCGGACATTGCAATTGATATCAATATGGAAAAAACTGCCTGTGGCGCCTCGTTGCAGCGCGAGGCAACGGCGTTCAGCTTGCAAGGCACTAGTCGAATCGAAGGGCAGGAATGAAGAAACTCGTCTATATCCTCGTGTTCGTGATCGCATACGCTGCGTACGAGCGCATCCTGGTCCCCGAAACGCCCACGAGCGTTACCAGGCCTTCCGTTGCGCCCGCGAGCACGCGTGTCGAACAGTGGCGCCCCGGACAGCAGGTTAAGGGGAGCGGCACCGTGGTCCGCATTCTTGCCGATGATAATGAAGGCTCTCGCCACCAGCGCTTCATCCTGGAGGTGAGCACCGGGCAGACACTGCTGGTTGCCCACAATATTGACCTGGCTCCGCGGATTTCGTCACTGAGTACGGGCGACATCGTCGAGTTCTACGGCGAATACGAACCCAACCCGCAAGGTGGCGTCATCCACTGGACACACCACGATCCACAAGGACGGCACGTCGCGGGCTGGTTACAACACCGGGGTCAGCGTTACCAGTGACGGCCGCGTCTGGCTGCGAGTCCGGTCCGCGGCAGTCCAGGCGAGCCGCTCACGACGCCTAGAACGGATTCAGCGTATACCCCTGCTGCTGCAGGATGGCATGCACCGTCATGGCCGATAGTGCCATCTCGACACCGGGCAGCAGATCATCGGTGGCGACGTCGTAATAGGCGGCGCTTTGTCCACAGACAATAATCCTCGCCCCCTGGTCTGCAAGTGCGGCGATTATCCCGGCGCTGGCCGATTTTTTGTCGGCCATTTCCCTGACCGCCTTACCGTGCACGACAACGGCAACCCGGATGTCGCCGACGGGGATGCCCGCCCTGGCGTGCATGTTGATAAAGCGTGCTGCAGACACCAGTGTCGAGTTGGGCGCGCCGGCCGATGCCGGAGTGGAGACATCGAAGCTGTGCTTGAAAGTCATGCCCGGCGGGATCGGCATGGTGACGTCGATATCGGCGACCGGGCCGTGGTCGGTGAAGACCGGTCCCTTGGTAAAACGTCCCTCGTCTGCCGCGGTGTTGCTTGCAAAGGCAGCGAGAATCAGGAGGAGCATGAAATAGGGCATTGGTCGTACCTCTGTGTGGTGGTTCGGGCGTTCTTAATCCTGCGGTTGACATGACACTGTCGTACAATTGCTCTTTTGCTAACGACGGCTGGCAGTTGTGAGTGGGCGATCGCTGGCCGGTAAAGAAATACTTGCACGGACGAAGCTGAAATGGATCGAATGGGACTGTTGAGCTACAAGAACGACCTGATTGCGGTGTTTCTTGTCGTAGCCTTGCTTACTGCTTACCAGGTATATCTTCGAAAAATATCTCGCCGTGACCCGTTGGCCGTATTGTCTCACGCAGCCACCCTCGCGCGTAACGCATGGGTAGAAACGGTAATGGCAAGCCATGCTGACGCCGTCCTCGCTATACAAACACTTCGAAATTCAACGATGGCCGCTTCATTCCTGGCGTCGACGGCCATACTCCTGATGGTCGGTGCGCTGACCCTGACCGGCCAGGCCAAGTCGCTGCAGGCAACCTGGCATTTTCTGAACATATTTGGAACGCTGGCGCCGGAACTCTGGCTGGTCAAATTACTGGCAATCCTGTTACTGCTATTTTACGCCTTCTTCAGCTTCACGAATTCGATCCGGATAAATAACCACGTCGGGTACATGGTGGCAATCAGGCAGGATGACGGGCCGAAACTTTTCTCACCGCCCATGGTTGCCAGTCAGCTAAACCTGGGCAGTGACTATTTCCGAGCGGGAATTCGCGCCTACTACTATCTTGTGCCATTGGTATTCTGGCTCTTCGGGCCGCTGTACATGGTCGCGTCGACGCTGATCCTGGTATTCGCCTTGCTGCCGAAGATTGACCTTACACCAAGGCAATTTCGCCGGGCGGAGCATGACAACAAGTAGCTGGGGATACGACAATATCGTCGCAAATCAATCCCCCGACGCCGAATGAACAGACCCCTCGTCCAAGAGCACGATGCAATGAGGCTTTCCGCCAAAAATACGCTGAACCGCGTCTTCGGATACCCCGAATTCAGAGGGCAGCAACAGGCGATAATCGAGGCCGCGCTGCAGGGCCGGGACTCGCTCGTCATCATGCCGACGGGCGGCGGCAAATCCCTGTGCTACCAGATCCCGGCCATGCTGAGAGAGGGAACCGGGCTGGTCGTATCGCCACTGATCGCACTGATGCAGGACCAGGTGGCTGCGCTGCATGAACTCGGTATCGAAGCGGGGTTCCTGAACTCCAGCCAGTCGCCCGACGAAAGCCGCGAGGTTATGGCCAAGCTTCGCAACGGCACCCTGCAGCTGCTGTACGTCGCACCGGAGCGCCTGGCCATGGAACAGACCCGCTCGATGTTGCGAGACATACCCATTTCGCTGATCGCGATCGATGAGGCCCACTGCGTGTCGCAATGGGGCCATGATTTCCGCCACGACTATCTCGCGCTGGGCGAGCTCGGTGCCCTGTTCCCGGGCGTGCCGCGAATGGCGGTTACGGCCACGGCAACCGGCAGGACTCGTAAGGAAATCGTAGCGCGACTCGAGTTGACGGAACCCGATATCTTTGTTGCGCCGTTCGACCGGCCGAATATCGCGTACGCCGTTCAGGCGAAACGCGATCCCAAACGGCAGCTGTTGACGTTTCTCGGGGCGCATCGCGACGAAGCAGGTATTGTCTATTGCCTGTCGCGCAAGAAAACGGAAAGCATTGCCGCCTGGTTGTGCGAGCAGGGCTTTGCCGCGCTGCCGTACCACGCAGGGCTGTCCCCCGAGGTCCGGCGAGAAAATCAGCGCCGCTTTCTCGCCGAGGACGGGCTGGTCATCGTTGCCACCATCGCTTTCGGCATGGGCATCGACAAGCCGGATGTACGTTTCGTCGTCCATCTCGACCTGCCGAAGAGCATGGAGTCCTACTACCAGGAGACCGGCAGGGCCGGCCGTGACGGCGAACCGGCGGAGGCCTGGATGGTTTACGGGCTGCAGGACGTCGTACGCCTGCGACAGATGCTGGACGATTCCGACGCCGGCGAGGACTACAAGCGCTACGAAGGCTACAAGCTCGACGCGCTACTGGGCTGGTGTGAGGGCACCGGTTGCCGGCGCCGGCCGCTGCTTGAGTACTTCGGCGATTCGCTGCTCGAGGACTGCGGCAACTGCGACGGTTGCCTCGCGCCGGCGAGCACCTGGGACGGCACCGAGGCGGCACAAAAACTGCTCTCGGCCGTGTACCGCTGCGGCCAGCGCTTCGGCGCGGCGCATCTTGTAGATGTGCTGCTGGGTAAGACGACCGACAAGGTCAGGCAGCATCGACACGATCAGCTCAGCGTTTTCGGGATCGGACAGGACCTGCCGGCGACCACCTGGCGCTCGGTCGCACGACAACTGATCGTTGCCGGCCACCTGCATGCCGACGCGGAGCGATTCGGCGCGCTGGTGCTGACGGAAACCAGCCGTGCTGTGCTGCGTGGCGAAACGCCGCTCAGGTTTCGTGAAGACCCGAAGGGGCCCATCGCGGCAACGAAACGTCCCGCCAAAGAGCGCGTCGTCGCCGAGGACGATCGGGAGCTGTGGGACGCGTTGCGGGCACGCAGGCAGTCGTTCGCGAGCGAGCACAACGTTCCCGCGTACGTCATTTTCCACGACAAGACGCTGCAGGAAATGCTTGCCTTTCGTCCGCAGACCGCGGCGCAGATGCTCGAGATCAGTGGCGTCGGGCAGACCAAACTCGACCGCTACGGCGACGGTTTCCTCGAGGTGCTTCGACGTCATGCCGATGCATAGTCTCCCGTGCATGCCTGCCGCAGTGGTGGCAAGGGAGCTAACGCGCAATAATGAGGCGGGATCTGGCAAACGCGTACTTCACTATGCCTGACGTCAAGAAGATCGCCGTCATCGGCGAGTGCATGATCGAGCTACGGCCGAGCCTGGCGGATGCAGGCTATTCGAAGCCGACCATCGATGCGCAGATCGGCTACGGCGGCGATACGCTGAACGTGGCCACCTACCTGGCGAGACAGGGGATCGACGTTGAGTACGTCACCGTGCTCGGGGACGATCCCTTGAGCGACTGGATGGTGCAACAGTGGCGGGCGAACGGCGTGGGTTGCGACCTGGTGCGCCGCGAGGAACGCGGCCTGCCGGGCATGTACTGGATCAATGTCGACGACAGTGGCGAACGATCCTTCCACTACTGGCGTCTCGAATCGCCGGCGCGGCGACTGATCAACGACGACGAGCGGCGATCCCGGGTGTTCGAGCAGTTGAGCCAGTTCGACAGCCTCTATCTGTCGGGCATCACGCTATCGCTGTACCGCGAAAAAGCTCGCGCGAAACTGTTCGAATTTCTCGCGGCGTATCGGCAGGAGGGCGGGCAGGTCTGCTTCGACAACAACTTCCGCCGCCGGCAGTGGCCCGACACGGCGAAAGCACAAGCGGCATTTGAGGCGATGTACCGCTTGACGGACATCGCGCTGCCGACCGCCGACGATGAAAGACAGCTGTTCGGCGACGATTCCAACGACGAGGTCATCGAACGGTTGCGCTCCTGGGGTATCCGCGAAATGGTGTTGAAGAGGGGTGCCAACGGCTCCCTGGTCGCCGACGCTACAGCGACCACGCATGTGCCGCCTGTGCTTGTTCGCGAAGTAGTGGACACGACGGCGGCGGGCGATTCGTTCAATGCCGGGTACCTCGCCGCCAGGTTCGGCGGTGCAGGCCCCGAGGAGGCGGCGAAAAACGGAAGCCGGCTCGCCGCGGTGGTCGTGCAGCATCGGGGCGCGATCATTCCCCGGGAAGCGATGCAGCCAGGATCCTGATCCTCACAGGAAGGCCCCGAACGGCCATCGCCTGCAGTAAGAAAAGCGGCTAGCCCGCTTCGCGGCCGGGCCCGGCCAGCGTCGCCTTGCGGCTCTCGTTCCATTCCAGCACCGAGATCGTCAGTGCCGGCAGCATGGTGACCGAGACCAGCGCCGCACCGAGTATGCCGAACAGTACGATCGCGCCGACGCCGCGATACAGCTCCGTGCCGGCGCCGGGGATGAAAACGAGCGGAGAAAGCCCGCAGATCGTCGTTAACGTCGACATCGCGATGGGTCGCAGGCGGGACGCGACGGCCTCGCGGACCGCTTCGATGGCCGAGTGGTTTCCCTCTCTCATGTACTGCATCGCGCGGTCGACGATGAGTATCGGGTTGTTGACTACCGTACCCATCAGGATCAGGAAACCGAGCATCGAGATCATGTCGAAAGGCTGGTGCAGGCTGCCCAGTCCCAGCCACTCCAGCGCGCCGCCGACCAGGTTCAGGAGCGTAAGCCCGACGATACCGCCCGCAATACCGAGCGGGATCGTTGTCATGATCAGCAACGGGTAGCCCCAGTGGTTCAGAATCGCCACGAGCAGCAGAAACACGATAATCAGCGCGACGGGCAGATTGGCTGCGAGCGCCGCCTTGGTCGCATCGAGCTGGTCGCTCGCCCCTGAAATGTCGACATTCACGCTCGACGGCAATGCACCGGATTCCCTCAGGTAAGCGACAACGTCGTTGCGAACAACCTCGACGCCGACTTCAAGCGGAATCGATACCGGGGGAATGATGTTCAGCGTCACGGTCCTCTGCCCGTTGATACGACGGATCGAGTTGGTGTCGATAGTCTCGTGAATCGTCGCGATCGCATCCAGCGGCAGGATGCTTCCCTGCGGCGTATAGATGGGGAGACCGCCAAGGTTATCGACATCCACCCGGCCGCCCGTGGTGCCGTACAGATACATATCGATCTTGTCATCGGACTCGAAGTACTCGTCGACAAACGCACCGTCCGTCAGCGCCGCGACCGTGTAGCCCACCTCGCTTGCCGCGAGACCGAGCTCCGCCGCACGCGCCCAGTCGGGCTGAACTTCGAGCATCGGTTGCGACAGGGCGAGCGACGAGGGACTGGTCTGGATCCGCGGGTTCGCGAAGACCTCCTCCGCGCGGCGATAGGTCGCCAGGGCCGCCGCGTAGATAAGATCGAGACTCGGGCCGGAAACATCGAGGTTGATACTGCGCGTTCCGCCGTCGTTGCTGGAGATAATCGAGCCGCGGGCGGCGAAAGAACGCATCCCCGGATACTGCCGGTATTTCGCCGTTATCGCATCCATCAGCTCGTCGATATCGGCGTGCCTCACAGGCTCGGAAATGATGCGAAAACCGTCGGCCGATATCCTCGTGTTCAGATACCTGATCGCCGGTACAGCAGCCTCTCCGCGATCGAAGCGTTCCGGATCGTCGTCAACGAATTGCATGAAAAAATCCTGCACTTCCAGGCCGATCTCTCTCATCGTGTCGATGTTATAGCCAGGCGGCGCGCTCATCGATGCAAAGGTCTTTGCCTCTTCGCCCTCCGGCAGGTACTCGGCCGGCGGCGTCAGCAACAAGATCACGGCGATGCTTGCTATGACCGTCATGGCAATCGTCGCTGCGCGCTTCTGGCCCGTCGCGATGAGCCCATCGATGCGCGCCAGCAGGCGCGCGCGCAACGCACCTTCCGTGTGCGAGCGATGTTCGGTGCCAAACGACAATCGTGCGCTGGCGGTCGGGATCAGCGTGATCGCCACCAGCATCGACGCCAGTATCGAGGCCGAGATGGCGATGGCAACGTCCGAGTAGAGCTGTCCCGCCTCTTCGCGAATGAACAAGACCGGCAGGAAAACCAGGATCGTT
>JBFELT010000136.1:0-9271 GCA_041552015.1 Woeseiaceae bacterium | reverse complement strand
GATCGTGCATGACAGGTCCGATATCGCCTTCGTCAAGCCCTGCGGGCCGCCAGCTCCCGACAGCGGCAACAGCAACGTGATCCGTGTCGAACTCGAGTCGGGCATCGAGGTCGACCTGGATCGGCTGCGGCGACACTTCTACACGACGTCCAGCTGCGGGGTCTGCGGCAAGACCTCGCTCGATGCTCTGCGCGCAGTGGGCGCGTCGCCGCGCAGGGTCGACAACACCCGTTTCGACCGGCACACGCTGGCGGCACTTCCCGAGCAACTTCGCTCGGCGCAGAAAATATTTGAGGAAACCGGCGGACTTCACGCGGCCGCGGCGTTCAATACCGACGGCGACCTCGTCGTCCTGCACGAAGATGTGGGGCGACACAATGCCGTCGACAAGGTCGTCGGTACGCTGCTGATGCAGGATCGCTTGCCGGCGAGCGAGCTGGGGCTTCTCGTGTCAGGCAGGGCCAGTTTCGAGCTGATGCAGAAAGCCCTCATGGCGGGCATGCCGCTGCTTGCCGCGGTCAGCGCACCGTCAAGTCTTGCAGTGGATCTCGCGCGAGAGTTCAATGTAACGCTGGTTGGATTTCTGCGTGGCGATAACTTCAATATTTACGCCGCCGAGGAACGCATAAGCTGATGGCAAGACCTCCCGTCGACAAACAGGCAACGAGCGAGCTGGTCCGGCAATTTGGCGCGCGCGCCGAGATGCTCGTGCAAATCCTGCAGGCCATCGTCATGCGTCACGGCTGGATACCCGAAGAGACCATCCGGCAGCTCGCCGGCGAGCTGAATCTGTCACGTGCCGACGTCTATGGCGTCGTGAATTACTACCATGATTTCCGCACCGAAGCGCCGGGCGAACACATCGTGAAAATCTGCCAGGCGGAAGCCTGCCAGGCGATGGGCAGCCGCGAGCTCACCGATCACGCGCGCGCCTCCCTGGGTACGGACATGCATGGAACCAGCGACGACATCACGCTCGAGCCCGTCTATTGCCTGGGCAACTGCGCCTGCGCGCCGGCCGTAATGATCAACGGCAAGACACACGGACGAGTAACGAACGATCGGCTCGATGAACTCCTTGCCGCTATGAAGGACCTGCACTGATGGCTGGCACGCGCATTTACGTACCGCGAGAAACTTCGGCTGTTTCCGTTGGTGCCGACGAAGTCGCGCTGGAGATCGCGCGGCAAGCCAAGCGCAGCGGCTCAGCCGTGGAATTGATCCGTAACGGCTCCTGGGGTGCGACCTGGCTCGAACCCCTGGTCGAGGTCGAGGTGGACGGCGCGCGCATCGCCTATGGCAACGTTGCCTCATCCGATGTGGCCGGTTTGTTCTCGGCGGGTTTCCTGGAAGGCGGTCAGCACGAGCGTCGTCTCGGCCCGATCATGGAGGTCGACTACCTGATTCGACAGGATCGCTGGACGTTCTGGCGCTGCGGACTCACCAACCCGCTGTCGCTGGAGGACTTCCGCGCCCATCATGGGTTCAATGCACTGGAAAAAGCGTTCGCAGACGGCCCCAAAGCCATTGTCGATGCGGTCAGCGCGTCCGGCTTGCGCGGCCGCGGTGGCGCCGGCTTCCCCACCGGCATCAAGTGGCGCACCGTGGCCGAAACCGATGCCGAGCAGAAATACATTGCCTGTAATGCGGATGAGGGTGACAGCGGCACGTTTTCGGACCGCATGCTGATGGAAGGGGATCCGCTCGGCCTGATCGAGGGCATGGCTATCGCCGGTTTCGCGGTCGGCGCGAGCAAGGGTTACATCTACCTGCGCTCGGAATACCCGTTGACGCATTCGATTCTTTCGCGCGCGCTCGACATCGCGCGAGACGGTGGCTGGCTGGGCGACAATATCCAGGGCAGCGGCTTCAACTTCGATATTGAACTGCATCTCGGTGCCGGCTCGTACGTCTGCGGCGAGGAGACCGCGATGCTCGAGAGCCTCGAGGGCAAGAAAGGCATCGTGCGCTACAAGCCGCCACTTCCCGCGCATGAAGGTCTGTTCGGCAAGCCGACGGTCGTGAATAATGTCGTGACCCTGGGCTCGGTCGCCAATATCGTAAAACTCGGCAGTGACCGCTACGCCGGCATGGGCGTGAACCGCTCCAAAGGCACGCTCGCCTTCCAGCTTGCCGGCAACATCAAGCGTGGCGGCCTCGTCGAAAAAGCCTTTGGCGTTACGCTGCGGGAGCTGATCGAAGACTGGGGCGGCGGCACGGCCAGCGGCCGTGCGCTTAAAGCCGTGCAGGTGGGCGGCCCGCTGGGCGCCTACCTGACCGCCGAGCAACTCGACATAACGCTCGACTACGAGGCGTTCATGGAAATCGGTGCCATGATCGGACACGGCGGAATCGTGGTGTTCGACGATACAGCCAATATGGCCCGGCAGGCCCGTTTCGCGATGGAGTTCTGTGCCATCGAATCCTGCGGCAAGTGCACACCCTGTAGAATAGGCTCCACGCGCGGTGTTGAAGTCATCGACCGCATCATCGCCGGCGAAAACAGGGAAGAAAACTATGATTTACTGGTGGAGTTGTGCGACACAATGGAAGCAGCGTCGCTTTGTGCAATGGGGGGCATGACACCCTACCCGGTCCGAAGCGTGTTGAAGCACTTCGCACAGGACTTCGCATTGTCCGGAGATGATCAATGAACAAGACCAGACAAACTGACCTGGGCACGCCCCTGAGCGGCAGCGCAGAGACAGTGAGGGTCGAGATCGACGGCCTGCCGGCGACGGTCCGGGCGGGCACCAGCATCCTGCGTGCGGCACGCGAATCGGGTGTCGATATTCCGAAACTTTGCGCCACCGACATGCTGAAGCCTTTCGGCTCGTGCCGGCTTTGCCTCGTCGAAATCGAAGGGCGCAAAGGCTACCCCGCCTCCTGCACAACGCCCGTCGAAGCCGGCATGAAGATTCGAACCCAGACCGATGCGCTCTCCACGATTCGCCGCAACGTCATGGAGCTCTATATCTCGGACCACCCGCTGGACTGCCTGACCTGCTCGGCAAACGGAGACTGCGAATTGCAGGACATGGCCGGCGCCGTCGGACTGCGCGACGTACGATACGGCTTCGACGGCGAGAACCATCTCGATGCTGCTGTCGACACCAGCAATCCCTATTTCCAGTTTGATGCGTCGAAGTGCATCGTCTGTTCGCGCTGTGTGCGCGCCTGTGACGAGGTACAGGGAACCTTCGCGCTGACGATCGAGGGCCGCGGCTTCGACTCCAAGGTGTCCGCCGGTATGAGCGAGAGCTTTCTCGATTCCGAGTGCGTCTCCTGCGGTGCCTGCGTTCAGGCCTGCCCTACCGCCACGCTCATGGAAAAGAGCATCGTGGACCACGGCCAGCCCGACCATGCCGTCCTGACGACCTGCGCCTATTGCGGCGTCGGCTGTTCGTTCCAGGCGGAAATGAAAGGCGGCCAGGTCGTACGCATGACACCGTACAAGGATGGCCAGGCAAATCACGGCCACAGCTGCGTGAAAGGACGTTTCGCCTGGGGCTATGCCTCGCATCGCGATCGCGTCATGAAACCGATGATTCGCGAGAACACGAGCGATCCCTGGCGCGAGGTGAGCTGGGAAGAGGCCATCGGATATGCGGCCCGCCGTTTCAAGGAAATTCAGAAACAGTACGGGCGCAAGTCAATCGGCGGTATCACCTCGTCGCGCTGTACCAACGAAGAGGTCTTCGTCGTGCAGAAACTCGTGCGCGCCGGGTTCGGCAACAACAACGTCGACACCTGCGCGCGCGTCTGCCATTCGCCGACCGGCTACGGTCTGAAAACGACCCTCGGCACATCAGCGGGCACGCAGCCCTTCGACAGCGTCATGGATGCCGACGTTATCATGGTGATCGGCGCCAATCCGACCGTGGCCCATCCGGTATTTGCGTCGCAGATGAAGCGAAGGCTGCGTCAGGGCGCGAAGCTCATCGTCGTCGATCCCCGGGAAATCGGCCTCGTCCGCTCGCCGCATATCGAAGCCACGCATCACCTGCCGCTGCTGCCGGGGACCAACGTCGCCATGATCAACGCGCTTGCGCACGTCATTGTCAGCGAAGGGCTGGCTGACGAAGCCTATGTGCGGGAGCGTTGCGATATCGACTCCTACGAATCGTGGAAGGCGATGATCCTCAAGCCGGAAAACTCGCCGGAAGAAGTGGCGCGGTGCTCGGGCGTCGACGCCGAGGCCATTCGTGCCGCGGCGCGACTGTATGGCCGCGCCGGCAATGGCGCCATTTACTACGGTCTGGGCGTTACCGAACACAGCCAGGGCTCCACCATGGTCATGGGCATGGCGAACCTCGCGATGGCGACCGGCAATCTCGGACGCTCCGGCGTCGGCGTGAACCCGCTGCGGGGCCAGAACAACGTGCAGGGTTCCTGCGACATGGGCTCGTTTCCGCATGAGCTTGCCGGTTACCGTCACATCTCGGGAGACGAGGTGCGGACGCAGTTTGAAAAGCACTGGGGAGTGACGCTCGATCCCGAGCCGGGCTTTCGCATTCCGAACATGTTCGACGCCGCCTGCGCCGGCGAATTCAAGGGCATGTATATCCAGGGCGAGGACCTTGCACAGTCGGACCCGGACACTCGCCACGTCGAAGCCGCGTTGGGCAGCATGGATTGCATCGTGGTGCAGGACCTGTTCCTGAACGAGACTGCGAAGTTTGCACATGTGTTCCTGCCCGGTACGTCGTTCCTCGAAAAGGACGGCACCTTCATCAACGCCGAGCGCCGCATCAACCGGGTACGACCGGTGATGAAGGCGCAGCAGGGCAAGGACGAGTGGCTCATCACGCAGGAACTCGCGCAGGCCATGGGCTACCCGATGCGCTACGAGAATGCCGCGGAAATCATGGATGAGGTCGCCGAACTGACGCCGACCTTCCGCAACGTGAGCTTCAAATTCCTCGACGAGGTGGGCAGTGTGCAGTGGCCCTGCAACGATGAGGCGCCGATGGGAACGCCGGTCATGCACATCGACCACTTCGTTCGCGGCAAAGGGCTGTTCGTGGAGACCGATTATGTGCCCACGGAAGAACGCAGCAGCCGCAAGTTCCCGTTGTTGCTCACTACCGGCCGAATCCTCTCGCAATACAACGTCGGCGCCCAGACCCGGCGCACGGCAAACACTATCTGGCACGGCGAAGACCTGCTCGAAATTCATCCGAGCGACGCCGAGATGCGTGGCATCAGCGATGGTGAACTGGTCTCGCTCGCCAGCCGCAAGGGCGACATCACGCTGCGAGCCAACATTACGACACGCGTGAAGCCCGGCGTCGTTTACACGACCTTTCACAATCCGGAGACCGGCGCTAACGTGGTAACGACCGAGTACAGCGACTGGGCGACGAACTGTCCGGAGTACAAGGTGACCGCCGTCCAGGTTACGCCGGCGTCGCATCGATCGCAGTGGCAGCAGGAATTCGCGGCGCGTGCCAAGCAGCAGGGCAAGATCATCGAAACGAACTGATAGCAGGGATCGCGGGACACCATCGCCCGCCAAGAACAATAACAAGGGGAAGACTCTGAAACGCCTATCTATCGCGGGATTTGCGGGCATCCTTGCCTACCTGCCGCTGCTGTCCCTGCTGCCGTCGATTGCGGCCGCGGACGTGACGCTGGACGCTCCAAAGGTGCTGTTGACGAACGTGGGATTCGACGTAGCGGCGAGCGGCCTCGACGCCGGCAGTGTCGCCGAGATCCGGCTGAATGGCGAGGTCATCGCATCGGGCGCGGGTGAGCGCCTTGCAGCGACCGCCGTAAGGATTTCACGAAAAGGCGCGGCCGAGCTCGCCGTGACGCAAAACGGAACGACGGTGTCGCGACAGGAAATACCGGTCATCCCCGCCGCCGTGTCGATTCTGCCGCCGCTGGTGGCGATCCTGCTGGCGTTTCTGCTGCGCTCCGTCATCCCTGCGCTGTTCGTCGGCCTGATCGTCGGTGCCTGGGCAGTGAACGGTCTGACGGGGTATGGCGCTTTCATCGGTTTTTTCGAAACCATCACGGTCTACGTCGTCAATACCGCTATCAATCCCGATCACATGGCGATCATGATTTTTACGTTCTTGATCGGCGGCATGGTCGGCGTCATCTCGCGGAACGGCGGCATGGTCGGTATCGTGAACCGGATCATGCCGTTTGCCCGGACACCGCGCCGCGGCCAGGGGGTGGTCGCACTGCTGGGGCTGTCGATCTTTTTCGACGACTACGCCAACACCATGATCGTCGGCAACGCGACGCGGCCGATGAGCGACAAGCTGCATATCTCGCGCGAGAAGCTCGCCTATCTCGTCGATTCCACGGCGGCACCGGTATCGACAATCGCCGTGATCACCACGTGGATCGGTTTTCAGTTAGGACTGATCGACTCGGCGATCAGGGGACTCGAGGGAATCGAGCAGACACCTTACGTGCTGTTCCTCAATTCGATTGCCTACAGCTTCTACCCGTTTCTTGCGATCTTCTTCGTGTTTGTCGTCGTCTACACGGGCAAGGACTTCGGCCCCATGTACACAGCCGAAATGCGGGCGCGACACACCGGCGAGGTCAAGCGTACGTCGGCCGCCGTGAGTACCGACAAGTCCGGCGACGAGTTCTATCACAAGGACAAGATCCCCTGCCGTGCGATCAACGCGGTATTGCCGATTGCGACGATGGTGCTGACGGTAATCGTCGGCCTGTTCATCAGCGGCGAAGGCGAGACCATCACCGACATTATCGGCAGCGCCGACCCCTATGGCGTGCTGATATGGGCATCCCTGCTGGGCTGCCTGATGGCGGCCGCACTGTCGCTCGGCCAGCGCCTGCTCACGCTGGATGAGACCATCGATGCCTGGCTCGCCGGCGCGCGCTTCATGATGACCGGCCTCGTGCTGCTCGTGCTTGCCTGGGCCATTGCCGACGTCGCCGACGTCTTGCAGACGGCGCCCTACCTGATCAGCGTGCTCGGTGAATCGCTGTCGCCGTACACGTTACCGGCAATCGTGTTCCTGCTGGCCGGCGTAACGGCTTTTGCATCCGGGTCGAGCTGGGGCGTCATGGCCATCCTGATGCCGCTCGTCGTGCCGCTGTGCTGGGCCGTGCTGCAGAGCAACGGAATCGCCGACGCCGAGCACATGCATATCCTGTATTCCTGCATTGCCTGCGTGCTGACCGGCGCGGTGTGGGCCGACCACTGCTCGCCGATTTCCGACACGACGGTGCTGTCATCGCTGGCGACCGGTTGCGACCACATGGACCATGTGCGCACGCAGCTGCCGTATGCGTTCATCGGCGGCGTCGTAGCCGTAAGTCTCGGGGTCCTGCCCGCGGGCTTCGGAATACCGTGGTATCTTCTGCTGCCAACCTGCGCGGTCGTGCTGGTCGTCGTCCATCGATTCCTGGGCAAGCCGGTAGATGCAGCGCACGCGAGCTAGAAAGGACCTTTTCGATGCTGCAATTTCAGGTTCAGAAAGACGAAATCGAGAACTGTCGGGTCGTCGATTCGACGCCGGACGCAGGCAACACCCGCCTGGGCGATGCTGCCGTGCGCGTGCAAATCGATCGATTCGCATTTACCGCCAACAACGTCACCTACGCCGTTGCCGGCGATATGCTGGGCTACTGGCAGTTTTTTCCGCCGACGGGTGCCGACGGCTGGGGGATGATTC
The DNA here is from genome assembly GCA_041552015.1 of Woeseiaceae bacterium. GTDB lineage: Bacteria > Pseudomonadota > Gammaproteobacteria > Steroidobacterales > Woeseiaceae > UBA1847. The sequence goes on along the minus strand of JBFELT010000136.1, from coordinate 1,607 downwards.
CGGTCTGGGGTTTCGCCGACGTTGTCGAATCCAATGTTGCGGACGTGCCGGTTGGCGAGCGCCTGTTTGGTTACTTCCCGCCGGCCGAGTATCTCGACCTGGTGCCGACCCAGGTAAGCGCTGTTCGTCTCGTCGATGGCAGCCAACACCGCGCGCAACTCCCGCAAGGCTACAACACCTATTACCGTGTAAACGCCGAGCCCGGCTATGACCGTGCCAATGACAACGAGAGAATGCTGCTGTGGCCGCTGCACATCACCTCGTTCTGTTTATGGGACGCACTGCAGGACAACGACTGGTTTGGCGCGCAACAGGTCATCATCGTGAGCGCTTCGAGCAAGACCAGCATCGGTCTCGCCTATGCGCTGGACGACGATGCGACCGCGCCGCCGGCGGTGGCAGTGACCTCCGCCCGGAACCTGGACTTCGTCGTGAGTCTTGGTCTCTACGAGCAGAGCGTCACTTACGATTCACTTGCGGGCATCGATGCGAGCCTGGCGAGCGTCATTGTCGACATGTCGGGCAACGGCGAGGTACTGGGAACGCTGCACAGACATCTTGGCGACAACATGAAGCGTTGCATTAACGTCGGACTAACGCACTGGGACGAACGCGACGCGGACGATGGCATCAACAAGGAGCGCAGCGAGTTCTTCTTCGCGCCGGCGCATATCCAGCGACGGATGCAGGAATGGGGACCGGACGGTTTCACGCAGCGATCGTCAGACTTCCTCGGGGAAACCGCGCTGAAAAGTCGCGCCTGGCTGCAGCTGAGAACGATTGACGGCTTGCCGGGCCTTGCTGACGTTTACGCCGATGTCTGCAACGGACGACTCTCAGCAGACGAGGGACTGATTGTCGAGCTTTCCGGCCATTGAGGTTTCCGCGATGAACAAACCCGTTCAATTCGATCCAGCTCTGGACTCCGTTGGCCTCAGCCATAAATTCCTGGCATCCCTGGTCCCCGACAGGCCCGATCCACCGATTCCCGTAGACGGCGTGACGTTTGGCGTGGCAACAATGGCGGAAAACTCGCCTACCTGACGCCGGGGCCGAACAATGAGTTCAGGCCACTCGCGCCGGTTGGCAAGTTTCGCGCTACGAGCTAGTCCTCTTCCTGTTCGGACACGGGCGCGTCGCCGAACATCCATCGCTCGATCGGTGACTTCAGAAATCGGGTGAACCCGATGAACATGAGACCCAGCCCGATGGCACCCCACGGGGGTGCCAGCTGCACGACGTATACCGGCCAAATGAAGGCCTTGATCGTGTTGGTGAATGACTCGATGAAGAGCTGCAGGATGAACTCGAAGGCCTGGCCATTGAAAAGACTGCCAATTCCGAGGATGTCATCGCCCAGCGAGCCTACCTCGAAATAGATGAATGCAATGGCGAATCCCAGCGCATAGAGACCGCCTCCGCGCACCTTCCAGACCTTGCGGAACCAGTTGCGAAACCAGCCATGCGACTTTTCCGGCAGGACCCGCGCACTATCGCCGATGAGCTGCCGTACGGAGCGGTTCGCGCCTTTTTCGGGCCGCTCGTCCAATCGATCAGGTCTTGTCGAGCTTGGTGAATTTCGAGCCTTCGAGAGTCAGGTTGTACAT
>JBFELT010000135.1:0-9273 GCA_041552015.1 Woeseiaceae bacterium | reverse complement strand
GCGTTCGATCCGCATTTGCAGACGGTTCGCATGCAGCGCGAAAGCCTGATGAGCGACGTGAAAAAACTCGCGGGTGTCTTGAAGGGCGGGAAATCGGTGCTGGGCGCAATCAGGGATGGCGCCAGAATCGCGATAGCCGGCCGCGGCTATATGAAAGACGTGCAATACTCGCTGCATGTGCTTGTCGAGGAGCGGGTACAGGCAGCGGCTGCGGCTGCGGCCGACGAGGTTCGCGCGATTTGCCGGCGTCACGAAGCCAAGGAGATCGAGAACAGTATTCCGAAAATCCTGCGCGCCAATCCGTTTACGCCGCTCAATAACATGGTCGGGCCGAATGGCGAACGCTGGGTCCCCGTGCACACCATCCTGCCGCACTCCAAGGCCGCATCGGCGATGGCGGGCGTCGAGGCGCTTTTTCAGAAACACGACGCGCTCATGGAGAAGCACGGCATTGGCTACGGCCTGCTGTTCGCGACGGTGTCTCACAATGGTTTCGTAATCGAACCGGTCTTCTTTACGCCGGATGCGCTCAACGAGATCCACAAGGCAACGGTCGAAGACAGCGTGCTCAGGAAGATGCCGTGCTTCGATTCGAACCCGGCTGCTGCAGAAGCCACCGCGTTGATACGCCAGGAGCTGATCGACCTGTTCGAGTCAATCGGGGGCATTCACATGCAGATCGGAAAGGCCTACCCCTACCGACTAGGCCTTCGCGCCGGGGCCTGGCGTGTAATCGACGCGATCAAGAAGGCCGTCGACCCTGCGGGCCGGGTCAATCCCGGGGCATTGGGACTCGACTAGCCCGTCTTCGCGACTAGATCAAACCTCGCTTCACGAGCGCGTCGATCGTGGCGCGCTGCGTCTCGATGAAATGGCTGCGCTCGGCGACGACCGGCTCGCCCTGTTTGTCGAGCAGGGAATTGGCGGGGTAGACATGGGAGCCGTACGCCTGCGTGAATAGCTCCAGGCGCTGGCGGGCGAAAAAATTCGGCATTCCCGGCTTCAGCCTGTTGGCGCGCAGGGCGAGAAGGTCAATTTCCGCGTGCGCCGCCATCGTCTCGCCGGTCGACGCGCTGACCAGTACGCGTCCCTTGTAGTCGACGATCTTGGACATGCCGTCGACGGAGTTCGGGGGGATGCCCTCGCCGTAAACGCCGGCCGTATTCGCCGAGATGACGTAGACGAGGTTTTCGATGGCGCGTGCCCGGCGCGCAATTTCCTTCGGCGTCAATTCCGGACTGCCTACCTCGCTGGTCGGATGCAGTATGACCTCGGCGCCGCGCAAAGCGTGCGCACGGACGATCTCCGGGAACAAGATTTCCTCGGACGCGCAGCAGGCGAGCCGGCCGATCGTTGTCTCCACGACGGGAAAGACGGCCTCGATTCCGTAGAGATCCAGGTACTTGTCCCAGACGTCATGCGGCGTCGGCGCAAACATGGAGATGAGACGGTGATAACGCAGCAGCACGTTGCCCGTCGGTCCGATAATGAAACAGACCTGGAAGTAATAGCCGGGGAAATTCGCATCCGCTTCATAAGCATTGCCGGCAAGCCAGATACCGTGTTTTTGCGCAACGGCTGACAGTGCCTCGTACTCGGCACCGCCTTCGTGGATAGCGACTTTGTCCGACCAATTCTCAATGGTGTCGCCAACGGGATAGCCGGTCATGAAATACTCCGGCAGCACGACCAGCTTCAGCGAAGGGCCTGTTAGAACGAGCGATCCGCGAATCTGTTCGTCAATGCGGTGGATCGCTGCCAGCATGGCCGCACGCGCCTCTGTCTTGCCCAGGTTGGCAACAGCGTCGCAGCGCGTCTGCAGCGCCAGCGCCGTGTATCGGTCCATCGACTCATGCATGATGATCAATCACCCGTAATCTCGCATAGGTACACGTCAATCTCCGCAGCTCCGGCGCGCAGGCGCTTCAGTTCCTGATACGCCGACGAGTTCCAGAAGTCCCTGGCCGCTTCCATCGATGGCCACTCGGAGACGACGATCTTGCGATTGTCCGGTTTACCTTCGAGTTGTTCAACCGCACCGCGCATGCAGCGGTAGCGCCCGCCATGTTCCTGTATCAGCGTCGGTGCGCGCTTCGCATAGGCCATGAACCGCTCGGGGTCCGTAACGTTGGCCTGAATAAACATGAATGCGCCCATGGCAATTCTCCTGCTGTTTAGAATAAGTGCAGACCGAGAGCGGTACTCGCTATAAGCCCGATCCAGATGCTGATGACAAATGGCCTGGTGCCGCCGAGGCTCTTCCTGATGGCCGCGTTGTCCGCCTCGCTGGCTTCGCCGCGTGCCATCCTGGCAAATGCGGGTCCGAAAGGACGCAGCCGGATTCGCACCAACAGGCCACAGCCGATCAGGCCGCCGAAAATCATGAGTTTGATCGCGACCCAGTGAGGTATCGCGAGCCGGTCGGAAAATTGCGCCACAGCACCGACGACAAGGAGGCCTGATGACAACACCAGGCGGAACCAGAAGTCGAACTGCGTCAGCATTGCCTTGCCCTTACTCTGCGCGGCGACGTGCAGGGTAATGACCATGGCGAGCCAGGCGAACGCCAGCAGCCAGATGAGCGCCATGAGCGTGGCACTGTAGCGAAAAATGCCCATTTGCCAGGTCAGGTGTATGCCAAGCGGCAGCATCATGGTCATGCAAATGCGGGGTGCCTGGTCGAGGGCGAACAGGATCTTCGCCGTCGTTACGCGAACGTCGGTTGACAGCGCGGGATTGGCGACGAAGTAGCTCGAATAGAAGACGCCGAGGTCGCCGCCGAGCCAGTAGGCGAAACCGATGACATGCAGGAGTTTAAGGATCAGGTAGTCGCTCATTATTCGAGGGCCTCCGCTATGCGCCTGGCAATGATTTCCGCACCCTGTTCGAATACGGCGGTGCTGATTTCCGGAACATCGACGAAGCGCGCCTTGGATATGGCCCTATGGGTGGCGACAGACGGCTCATGCAGGCCGGACTGCGTCGCCAGCACGACAACGTCCGCATCGAGTTTCGAAAAACGGTTCTCGCAGTCATAGCTGAAAGCGGCCGAGAACCCGAAGTAATCCCGGCTTCCGGCGCGCAGGTGTTCGGCAAACAGTTCAAAGGCGCGCGGTAGCGGCACCGACTCGACGCGGCTCGCGATATCGAATTCCCACGGCGCATTGAGGCTGTCGAGATCGGCGGTGATGGTCATCGGCACTGCCATCTTTTTCTTGAGCGTGGCGCGCGTCGGGGCGTCGAAGCAGGGCACGTCGCAAAGCAGCAGGCGGCCAACTTTTTTCGGCCGCCGCATCGCCATTTCCGCGCCGACCAGGCAACCCGTGTGAAAACCGAGAACGTCGACCGCACCCTCGACGCGGAGTGCATCGAGCGCTTCGAGCATTGCCGTCGCGTAGTCCTCGATTGCCGGCGCTTCGGCGGGCGCGTCGGAACCGCCGTAGCCCGGGTAGTCCGGCGCAAGAACCTGTCGGCCGGCGTTGAGCAGCGGCATGACCGTCGTGAAGTAGAGTCCGCTCGACGGGGCCGGATGCAGGCAGACCAGCGGCCGGCTGGTTTCGCGGCCGTCCGCGGCGATACGGCGCACATGCAGCTGGCCGAAGGTCGTGCTGCAGTACGCTCTTGTGATTGGCGACGGCATCAGGCGGTCCCGACGGCCTCCTGCCGTTCAACTTCCGCAAGGTAAACGCGCCGTGCATAGCGAATCAGCAGCAGCACGGGTATGCCAAAGATGGCGGGAACCGCGGCGGCCGCGTAGTTCAGGTGCTCATTGCCAAATACGTTGTCGGACAGCCAGCCGACGCTCATCGGCCCGAGGAACAGGCCGGCGAAACTGATCGTCATGTAGTACAGCGCGACCGTCTGACCGCGAATTTCCGAGGGCGTGATGTTCAACAGCCCGACAACGCCGGTTGCGGATGTCATCGCGATTCCGGCGGTATTGAAGACCAGCACAGCCATCGCCAGCACCGGCGTCGGCATGAGCGGTGCGACGATGCCCGTCGGCACGATGACCAGGGCTCCCACGATCATGATCAGCAGCGGTGCGTCCTTGTGGCCCTGCGCGTAAAGCCTGTCATTTAGCCAGCCTGCGACGTTGACCGTAAGCGGACCTACCGCGAGCAGGACGAAGGCGTTCACGACCGCATACTTCTCGGCTTCCCATCCCCACGTTCGCTTGAACATCGGTGCATACCAGCCCTGGCTGTAGGCGACGATGGTCATCAGGCAGACAAAGGCAACAAAGCTCGCGTAAATTTTCCAGCGGCTTCCGACATGTTTCAGCATCACCGAGAATTTCGGTGCTACCTCGACGCCCCGGGTACGCTGGCGCAGGGGTTCACGCATGGTGAGCATAAGCGCGGCCACGAAGATCCCCGGTACGCCGACGACGAAGAATGTGAATTGCCAGGGTGCCACGGTGCCGAGGATCGGCAGCGAGATTTCCGGTACCGATTTGGCCCAGGTCAGAACGCTGGCGCTGACCAGCGACGCAATGCCGGCGCCTACCGACAGTGCCGCCGTATAGAACGCAATAGGGCGGCCGCGATTCGCGCGGGGGAAGCTGTCCGAAATCATGGACATTGCGCAAGGGCTCAGCGTCGCTTCGCCGACGCCAACGCTGATGCGTGCCAGGAACAGGTGTGCAAAATTCCTTGCAAGTCCCGAAGCGGCCGTGGCGAACGACCAGACGAAGACGCCGGCCGCGACGATCCATGTTCGGCGTTTGCGGTCGGCGAGGTAGCCCAGCGGCAGGCCCATGGTGGCGTAAAAAATCGCGAAAGCCGGGCCAAGCAGCAGGCCGATCTGAGTATCCGACAGGCCGAGATCGGTTTTTATGGGCTCGATGAGCAGTCCGAGAATATAGCGATCGACGAATGACAGGATGTACGCGATGGTCAGGATGACGACCATGTACCAGGCGTATCTGGCGTTCGGGTACTGCCGTTCATCGTTGGTCGTCACCGGGCGTGCCCGCTTGCCGGAATCCTGTAAATGACGGTCAGGTTGTCATCGTAGTCGACAATACCCACTTCGCGGCCGATGCGGCCGTCATGGGTGTGCAGCTCTTCTTCCTCGTACACTTTCAGGCCGGCCGCCCTGGCGCCCTCGCAGACGGCGTCGACGTCGCCGACCTCCAGGACGATGGCCGCGCGTCGCGGCCGGGGCACAGGCGGCAGCTCGGCCGGCACCTCTGTCAGCGCCATGACCCGCGCCTGCTCCCCCGTGCTGAGTACCGCAAAACGCAGCTTGTTCGACGGATCGATCTCGAAAACCGGGTAGGAATAGGAGTCGTCCGGCGAGTCTTTGATGAACGCCACTTCGAAGCCAAGGACGTCGCGATAGAAAGCGAGCGATCGCTCGATATCCCGGACGATGAAGTTGGCGCGCTGCAGGCGCACGTAACTGTTGCTTGCCATGCCTAGTTCCCCGTGTCATGAGGTCCGCGACGGATGCGGACCAGTGCAATGCCGAAATTTCTTCCCGTGTACAGGCTGGCGAGCGCCTCGGGCAGCTGTTCGAAGCCGTCGAAAATATGTTCGACGGGCGCAAGCTCGCCCGACATCAGCCACCGGCCCATATCGTGCTCGGCCCGGTCGAAGTCATCGAGATGGTTGTAGATGAAAAAGCCCTGCATGGTCGAATTCGTCGATCGCAGCCTGGTGTAGTTGGTCAGCCCGTACGGCTCGTCCAGCAGGTATTCTGAAATGGAACCACACAGCACGATGCGCGAGCGCATGGCGAGATTGTCGAGGCAGGCACTCAGGGTTTCACCGCCAACGTTGTCAAAATACAGGTCGATGCCGTCCGGGCATGCGGTCGCAATGCTGTCGGCGATGTTCCCCTGCTTGTAGTCGATGGCGATGTCACATCCAATGGAGCGAATGAGCTCGCATTTTTTCGGGCCTCCCGCAATACCGATTACCTTGCAGCCGAGTATCCTGGCCAGCTGGACCACGTGCGTGCCAACGCCACCGGCTGCTCCGGACACGACGACAACGTCGCCCCGGCGTGGCTTGCCGCAATCGATGAAGCCGAAATAGGCGGAAAAGCCCGTGTTTCCGAGCGAACCCAGCGCCACGGAGTAGGAAATCCCCAGGTCCGGGATCTTGCGGAACTTTTCCTGCCTGGTGCCTTTCGACACCTTGTAGGTCTGCCAGCCGCACTGGCCCTGGACAAAGTCGCCGACGGCGAAGTCGGGATGCCGGGATTCGACAACCTCGGCGACGGCTCGCGCATGAATTACGTCGCCAATAGCGAGCGGTTCCTCACCGGCGGCGGACTCGCCACTCATGTACATGCGCATGACCGGCGCAAGGTTGATGTAATAGGTCTTCAGGAGGAATTCGCCGTCGCCCGGACGCGGAATGTCTTCCTCCGTATAGAGGAAGTCTTCCTGGACGACGTTGCCTGCGGGCCTGCGTGCGATACGCCACTGACAGTTCTTGTCTTCGTTCATGGCCTCGTCAATCGTCCGTAATGCGAAGTACCTGGTTGCACTCGTAGAAATAGCCGTCCGGGTCGAACAGGGAAACGCTGAGGAAGTGCTTCATGCGCCCGTCGGCACCACGCGTCGACCACTCGTGGGGTTTCGAATGAATATGCGTGCCAAGCTGCTTTGCGGCCTCGTAGCTCTTGACGGCGTCTTCCGCCTCAACCACAAACGTCGGATTGCCGTAGCTTACCGTCGTCGGGATGATTTCCGGCGCCGGCAGGGGCGGATCCACCCATTGCAGCAGGCCTATCATGCCGATGACCGGGTCGTTGGCCTGCATGATGGTCAGGTGCGTAACATCGCCAGCCTTTCCCGCCGCGAGCCCTTCGCCGGACAGCGTAAAATCGGTGTCCATCCAGACGCTCATGCCCATCACTGCCTGGTACCACTGCACCGATTTCTGAATGTCCCTCACGATCAGGGTCGTTCGCTTGATCGTGTTGGCCATCAGGCTATTTCCTGTCCGGGGCGGTACGCTCGCCCTCTCTGACTTTCTTGTAGTAAGACCAGCTGGTCTCGTTGCGGCGCATATCGTCAGCGGGGGGCGGCGTCGTGTACTCGGGGTAGTGCCTGCTGATTTCCGCTTTCATGGTGTCGGAAAGATCGTCCCAGGAATCCAGTTTCAGGCCCGCGGTGTGCATGTAGATTACGCCCTCCCGGCCATTCATCATCATCCATGGTAGCCAGTCGGACATGCGCACCCAGCCAACCTGAACCGCCGCGGTTTTCGTTTCGGTGTTTCGCAATGACTCGAGATCGCCCAGGAAATTGAACATCTCGGTGGCATGGTAGGTGCCGCCAATCTCTTTTTGATAATCGCCGGCCAGCACGTTCGGATACCACAGCGGGAAGGTGTTGGTGATCCACCAGCGGCCGCCATGCATGGAGCCCTGGAACGAGGCCGGTTTTCCATCGCGTCCGATCTTGTAGGCCGTGAAGTTCACCGGGTCGTTCGCGACATGCAGGACGTCGACGGTCTCGCCGGTCCAGGGGTTGTCCCAGGTCGACAGGACTTCGCCGGTCTTCGCGTCCTTGTACAGGAGCAATTCGCGCGACACGAGCTTGTAGCCCTCGCCCTTGTCCGCGTTGCTCACCGTCGTGCAGCGCCGCGTATTCATGCCCTCGACATCGAACAGGTATGTGTCCTTTTCGCCTTGCCGTCTTGCGTAAGCGCGGCCGTGCCACCAGAACGTGACCTGCTCGCCGTCTACCGTCGAGCACTGGATTTTGCGGCTGGCCGTGAAGGCATCATCGGGATCGTCCAGGTCCAGCTGGCCGGCAAACGCGGCGGATGTAACAACTGCGGCGCAGACTACAGCGCCCCGCGACAGGAGTCGGGAAAGATTCGTCATCGGTGGTGTCTCCCCTGGCAAAATGACGGATAGGATATATTGTTATATGATTGAGTCATTATGCCCCAATCGGGCGGCATGGGCCAGCCGGCAGGCGGCGAGACAATCAGACAGGGGTGAGGCAATGGCGGCAAATCGTCGTGATTTTCTGAAGACGGCGGCGCTCGCCGGAACGGCCGGGCTCGGCGGGCTTACGTTCGCGTCGGGCGGCGCTTCGGCGGCAATGGGCAAGGGGCCAGATCGTCTTTCAGTTGGCGAAAACGGCAGCTACGAAACCGTTGCGCTGGAAAAATCGACCGTCGCTCTCGCCTGCGTCCAGTCCAGGGTGCGCGGTGTACGAGTTTCGAATCACAGGCAGGATATCGACGCGAACCTCGGTCACATGCTGGATCTCGTCGACAAGGTGTTTCACTTCAGCGGCGGCGCCGACATCCTGTTCTTTCACGAGTTTCCCATCACCGGCTGGAATACCTGGACGCGAAAGGAGATACAGAAATTCGCCTTGCAGATTCCGGGCAGAGAGACGGAACGCGTCAGCGCAAAGGCGCGTGAGCATGGATGCTACATCGTGTTCGGTTCCTACGCGACGGATCCCGACTGGCCGAACCACATCCTGAGTATTACGACGATGATCGGGCCGGACGGTGCGATCGTCGACAAGCACTGGAAAGCTCGCAATATCAAGGGTGTGTTTCCCGGCGTCGAACTGTTCACGACAACGATTTATGACGTCCTGGATGAGTACATCGAGATGTACGGAGCTGACGCCGTACTGCCGGTAACGCGCACGCCCTACGGTAATATCGCGACGTCATCGGTGCAGCGCGAGCCCGAGATTTTCCGGGCGTTCGCGATCAAGGGCGCCGAGATTATCCTGCGAACGGCGACCGGTGGATTCACGCCGGCGGACATGCAGGCGACCTCGATGTACAACGGCGTTTACACGGCGGTCTGCAACAATGCGGTGTCGCCAGATAATCCGGGCTTTTTCGATGACGCCGGCAGCGGCGGATCGGCCATTTACGATTCGCGCGGCACTGCGATGGCCGAAGCGCGCTCCGCCTTCGAGCAAGCGGTCGTTGCACGTATTCCGATCGAAAGCTACCGGGCGCGCAATCGCCAGCCGACGATGCATCCGGAACTCTACCGGCCCGTATTCGACGCCTACGTTAGTCCCTTTGCGCCGAACCTGTTCGCGGACTATCAGCCCTCGGACCTCCAGGACGCCAAACGTTACCTTGGCGACAAGTCGAGATGGAAATAGGAATGGCCGGCAAGATACTGAAAATTAGAAAGATACTTGCGTCGCTTATCGCCGCTACCGTGCTCTTTCCGGCGGTTGCGACGCTGGCCGATCGAAACGCCGTACTCGACCGCGATCTGCGAACGTTCCTGGAGTGGTTTCCCGGCGTTTACGACAACCAG
>JBFELT010000134.1:0-9288 GCA_041552015.1 Woeseiaceae bacterium | reverse complement strand
GTGTTGCTGGTGATTACAACGATCACCGGCAGTGGCGCTTCGACCGATGTCGAGTTTTCCCTGCACGCGACCGGCGTTCATCCTTGATCGAGAAAAACGGTCGACTGGATTCTGAATACTGGCATTCAGTCCTGGGTTTGAAATGAAGATATTCATGATGGTATTGCTCGGCGGCTCGATTCTCCATTTCGTCAGTGGATGTTCGCCTCAGGAGTCAGCGGACGCACCGTTGTCGAACGGATACTCGGTCGACAGGGGCTCTGTCTACTACCGTGACGACAAGCTGGACATCGATCCCTCAGGATTCGAAGTGCTCGGTGACCATTGGATAAAGAACAGCACACAAGTGTATTTCATGTTCACTCCTCGCAGCGGACAGGAAATACGCTCCGGGCTCTGGAGCGAAGGCGAGGACGGCGATTTCTACAAACTGGATTCGATGCTGGGATTTTTCTCCAAGGCTGTCGACGCGGAGTCATTCACCTTGCTCACAGACTATCTGGCGGCCGACAAGTCCCGAGTCTACTACTTCAACACTGACGCGCCGGTCAAAGCGCCGAGTGTACTTCGAGGCGCAGACCCGGAAACCCTGGACATAATCGACGAAAACTACGTTCGGGATAAAGACAGGGTGTTTTATACACGCCGACACTCTGGTCCTTGCACGATTGAGAAAGCGGACCCCGAAACATTTGTCGCTCTTAGCGCAAGGTACTCAAAGGACAAGAAAAATGCTTTTCATGAGTGTTCGCTCATTGAAAACGCAGATGCGAATACATTCAAAGTTACCTCGGGATTTCTCGCGAAAGACTCACGTAGTGTTTTCAGGTCTGGCAAGGTGGTCCCGAGTGCGGACCCCGGCACCTTTGAACACCTGAAGCATCGTTTCAGCAATCTGAATTTCTATACGGATGATCAACATGTCTACTATTTCAAGAACATTGTAGAAGACGCGGACCCCGGTTCATTTGAAGCGATTGGAAGCTATTTCTTCAAAGACCATCGGTATGCGTATTTCTGCGCGAGAAAATGCCACAAGGTGGACGGCATCGACATAGAGACATTTCGCGAGGTTCCCATCGACAGCAATTGGGCGAATGACCGCGTTTTCGCCTACGACAAAAACCAGGTGTTTTTCTGCGCAGAACTCAAAGCAAACAAACCATGTTCGCCATTGCCTGATTCAGACCCAGGTTCTTTCGAGTACATCGGCAAATACTTTTCAAAAGACAAGAACAGCGTGTTCTTTAAAGATGAGCCGGTTAAAGGAGCAGACGCGGCGACCTTCGAAATATTCGAGGCCGATGATCATAATGGGCTATATCGTGCCAGGGATGCGAACAGAACCTACAAGATTCAGAGAATTGGCGCTCCCGAATTCTACGGATACGAAATCGTCGGTGTGCGCCAACCGAACTAGCCGGGCAGGCAGACTTGAGGCGTCGCGCGAGGACCTGGGACCCGTATCCCTGAATCCAGCGGCGACTTCTCCTGCATATGCTTCCGTCTCTGAGCCATAGTCCTCGAGCCCGCCAGTCAGTTCCTTTCAGCTGTCGTCACAGACATTGCCGCGGCCTGTAGGTGCCAATTATCCCTCTGACCCCAACTATTCGCGACCTAAGCCGTGATCGGGCTCTGAAACCCGGCAGGCTTCACAGCCAGCACCGAGCAATTAATGTCGGCGAGAATGCGTTCGGCCGTATTGCCCATGAAGTAGCCGGCAATGCCGGTGCGGCCGACCGTGCCCATGACGATCAGGTCTGCGCTGTGGCGCTTTGATTCCTCGAGGATGACTTCGCTGGCGCGACCCTCGATCAGGTGTACGCTTGCATCGACACCATCCGCCTCGAACGGCGCTGTCAGATCGTCGAGCCACTGCCGGGTCGCCTTCTTCATATCCTTGCGCAGCTGATCGAGTCGTGCCTGGTGTTGGCGCGACGGCAGGGCGTAATGGCCGCGCAATCCCCAGGCAGACACGACATGCAACTCTGCGGCGTGGTGCGCCGACATCGATGCCGCAAGCTCCAGGATCAGGCGGTTAAGCTCGGCATTTCCGTCGCTCGGATCCGGGTCGACGGCGGCAAGAATTCTCGTGTGTTTGTGCTTGCTCGTCGGCTTCACGATCCACACCGGGCACGGGCACTTGCGCAGGATGTGCATGTCGTTGCTGCCCACCAGCCTCGCGATCTTGCCGACGCCGTCACTGGGCTTGATCAGCAAGTCGTATTTGCCGCGAATGACCTCCTGTATGACCTCGATGAATGGCGTGCCGGTCAGGAGCTTGACCTCGATATCGCCGACGGCGTTGATGTCTGTAACAAGCGCCTCTGCATTCTTGCGCCGCTCATCAAGCAGTTCGTCACGCAGTTCCTCGGAAACAATGCCGGCCTCGACGAACGACGACGACATGTCGTGGGCGACCTCGACGAGTGTGATGCGCGAGTTTTCGAGATCGTATACGGACAGCGCCTGCTCGAGGGCCGATTCGACATTGTCGAGCGGATTTGCAAAGAAAAGGATGTTCTTGAAACGCTTCATGGTCGTATGCCTTCGTACAGGGTGGCTACTGCAAAGGATAGGCAATTCTATCGCGTCGTCGAGCCGCGAAGAACAGGAAACGAGCGTTAAATGCCGGTTCCGGGGAGGAAGAGTGGGTGCCTTGCGGGAGCTGAAGACCGGACGCCGGCTCGATCAATTTCCCACCATTTTCAGCGTGACGGTATCTTCGCCCGCCACCGCTACGTTCTCGAAGGTGCGTTTTGGTACCGAGTTGACGACGACCCGGTAGTTGCCGCGCTCCAGTTCGAGTGGTTTGCCACCGACCTCACCGGATGCTACTTCGTTGCCGCCCCGATCGTAGACGGTGTATGAAATACGCAGAGCCTGTTCGATGGCGTCGCTGAGGTCGTCCGCATCGCTTGCGCCGAGGTAACGCCCGCCGCCAAGTTCGGCCCAGGACTCGAACTGCGCCGCGAGCTCGGCATCGTCGATCGCAAAGCCAACGATATTGAGGCTGACATTGAAACCCTTTTCGCGCAGCGCTTCGATGGCTTTGCCGGGGTCGCCTTCGCAGGTTTCCTCGCCGTCTGTGACCAGCACGATTATTCCCGATGTCGCGCCCCGCAAATCGCTTTCGACTGCAGCCAGTGAATCGGCGATCGGCGTCCGTGCGAGATTCATCGCATTGATGCCCGCGATTTTCGCGGCAGCAGCCTCGGGGTCAAGCGCCGCGAGCGGAATCTCGAGGTCAGTGCGGCAGGAGTCGACCTCCCTGTGTCCGAACACGCGCAACGCCATCGGCGTACCGGCGGGGATGTGATTGCGGACGGCCTCGGTGAGGACTTCCTTGGCCACGACGATACGGCGCTTGCCGTCAATGCGCTTCAGCATCGATCCGGATGCATCGAGAATCAGCTCGACAGCAGCGGCGCTGCCGCCACCGGCGCCGCCAGCACCGTCGGCAACGATGCTCAAGAGGCCCGGCCCGGGCGCCTCGCGATATTCGGATGAGGCCACGAGCCGGTAACCGGCCGGACGGTGCATGAGCGTGGTTGCGCGATCGAACGCCACCTCCATCTCGCCGTCGTAACGCAGTTGCGTGAAATGGCCGCCATTGACCTGTGACCAGTCACGCAAGGAGTCCTGCATAAACCGTTCGGCACCGGCAACACCGATGCTAAACACACGCGGCCGCACGTCCTTCAACGGCCCCCACACGCCACCGTCATTCGGCGAATCGCCGTCGGTGATCATGATGACGGCCTTGGTTCCCGGCAGGTTTTGCATGCTGCGCGCGGCGTTCTTGAGCGTGCCGTGCGCGGCGCTCGATGACGACCTCCTGCGATAGTCGTTCAGGGTGGTCTGCAACATGTAAGGCTCGCCATACCATTCGTCGAGCAGCAGCGAATTGCTGAACGGCATCAGGTTGACCGCTTCGCGCCCAGGCACGACCTGGCTGCTGAAAGCGACCAGCGAGTTGTTGATCTGTGGGATGTACGCATTCACGCTCGCGCTTGTGTCCCATGTGAATACGACGTTGCGCGGTGGCTCGAACACATTTACCCAGACGTCAGAACCTGGCTCCACGATCGCCTCCATGACATGTCTTGCCGGTGTCTCCTTCGAGGTGTTGCGTTTGAACGCTATTTCCTGCCCGCCGCTGTCCTCAAGGGCCAGGCGAGTTCGTACCGACGGGTCGCCATCGAGTTGCAGCGTCAGTGTGTTGTCGCCGGCCGGCATCGCCAGGCGGTACCAGTGCTCCTGTTCGCCGAGCGCCACCTGGCCAAAAGCGGTCTGGCCGACAGCCATCGTCGCTGCGCGCTGCCGAACCGTGTTATTGACCGGCTTTAGCGAAGCCTCGGGTTGCAGCCCGGCCTGCAATTCATAGTACGCGCGCGAGGTCAGGTCGCCCCATTCGGTGAGAACCGATCGATAGGTGTCGTCGGTCGGTCGCTCCCAGATGCGGATTACATCGGGCGCGTAGGGGTTTCGACCACCTTCCTTCCGGGTGGCCGTGAAGCGTACGAATCGCGCCCAGGTCGGTTGCGCCAAATCGAGCCTGCCTTCCACGCGGCCGTCGGCCAGATCGATCTCGCCAAGCGGCAACCACGGACCGACCGGCGAGTCCGTGCTGGCCGACACAGCAACGTTTGCAAAGTTGCGATACTCGGGCGCCGTGTCGTCGGCGTACTTCCACTCGACGCGCGTGATTTGTGCAGCGCGGTTTTCGTTAAAGCCGATGACATAGTCCTTGGTATCGCTGCGCGCCAAATGCGCGGAGTGAGCGGTACCGTCTTCGACGACGATGCCCGTGGGCATGTAGGGCTTGGGTGGCCAGTCCCAGGCGACGTGGCCGCCGAATTCCCTGGCAGCGATGTTGAAGCCGTTCCCGGCCGACAGGTCGTGGCCCGGCTGCAGGATCACCTTCCATTCGGCGGCGTTCAGCCGGTTGCTGCTCGGCTCCTGGAAGGTTTCGTTGATGCGCAGGCGCGCGAACCGGGCGAGTACCGGCGCATCGAGCACGAAGTGCTGTTCGTTTCTCACCTGCGCCAACTCGAACGTCAGCGCGTCGTCGAATCTCACGCCGTCGAGCGACAGCAGCAGCGTGGCGTTGCGAATGTCGAAAAACGTCCAGTTGGAACCGAAGTGGTTAATGCCGACACCGCGAACCGGCAGCGGATCCTCGCCAGGCAAGTCGATCGTCAGAAGCGGCCGCTCTTCGTCGCTCCAGCCATCGCCATCGTTGCAGCAATCGACACTGCTGCCGGGAAACACGAGGTTGTCGCGCATGGAGTCGGTGCGTATGCCTTTCGGCGTGTCGGGTGTCCAGTCACCCCCGAACGGCATCCACGCCGCATTGAAGCCGCCGCGCAGCGCTTCGGGAATCGCGAAATACAAATATGGCGACACGGTCGGAATCTCGCGCGCCACTTCGATTTCCTGCCACGTCTCGGCCTGCCTGCCCGTGTCGTCAAAAACGCGCGCGCTGATACGCACGGGCACATCGGCCCAGGCGTCGGCGGGTGCGAGTATCTCAACCGGCACGGCGACGTTGCCGCCGGGTGGTAAAGAGATGCGAGAACGATCGGCTACGACCGACCAGCGGAAGTCACTCGTCACTGCTTCGAGCGACGCCGCCATCGGTGTGGTTCCTGTATTGGCAATACGCAAATGGCCCTTGACCCGCTGGCCGTTGAGCCGGTATGCGGATACGGCTTTTTCGTCCAGCTCCAGTGCCAGCTTGGCCGCCAATGGCTCGCTGACCGGGACCAGCTCGCCACCCGGGAACTGCAGCTGGATGCGATACGCTTTTCTACGTGAGTCGAGCATGATGCGGTACGGCTCACCGGCAGGGATGGTAGTGCGGTAACCGCCGAGCTCCGCATCGTGGCTGAGGTTCTCTTTCACCCTGACATGCGTGCCGACCGTGAGAACCCGGACAGGCTCGGGTGTCAGCAGCAACATCTCCGTGGGGCTGTCGAAGGCCGGCAGCTGGTAGTAGTCCCAGTCGCGCCACTCGCCGGAGTTGCCCTCCAGGACCAGGTCCGGCGGCAGCGGCGCGGCGAGATAGATGCTGCCCTGTCCGTTCGGTTCGCTGTCGGCCGGCAACGTGAATCTCGGCAATCGCTCGAGGCTCACCGTGTAGTCTGCGTCGCTGACCTGTTTTGGCGTCAGCTTGAAGTAGTAGTCACCGGGCGGGAATAGCCCTTCCATGACCAGCGGTTTACCCGGGCCGTCAGGCATCATCTGGCCGATCTGGCCCGTGTACCAGTAGATGTTGCCCTGCACGACCCCGTCCGGCGGCGGCTGGATCGTAAGCTTCAGGTGGTCGTCGTTGCCGACGAAAAAGCGATAGAAATCGACGTCGTTCTTTTCACTGAGCAGGCCGCGGCGTGTCTGGCCGATCATGAGCCGCTGCTTGTTGTGCACGTCATTGTGCTCGATTTCGCCGTTGGGATCGGGTGGCCCGAGCGCTCGTGCAAGCACCGTGTATTCGCCGCCGTCCGTGCCCTGCACGGTCAGCGTGTGGCGTCCGGGCATGAGAAACAGGTTTTCAAAGCGGATGCGGCGTTCGCCCTGTGGCCGCAGCGAGTTTTCGAGTTTGCCGCCGCCGTTGTAGTGACGGATTTCCTGGATGTTGTTGCCGATGACCTGGAAGCGCCACAGCTGCGGCTCGCCGGGTATCAGGAAGCGGTAGGCATCGGTCTCGTTGCCGACGAACCGTCCCTTGATACGGAGGTTGCCGGGCACCGCGCTCGCGATTTCGATCGTGTCATTGGGTTCGACTTCGCGGCCCGCTTCGACCGGCCCCTGCGATTCGAGCGAGATGGTGTACCTTGTCTCCTGGGCGCGTTCAATGACAAGGCTCCAGGCGCCCGGGCTCAGTAGCAGGTCCGGCAGTTCGACCTGGCCCACGCCGTCCTTGCATTGCAGCTTCGTTCCCGATGCATTGGCAAGGCACAGCTGATGTTTCGCCTCGGGCTCCGTATGCGTGCGCAGCGTCAGCAACTGGTCGGCCATTGCGTCATCCACGTCGAACTGCAACCAGTCCGAACTGTCGTCGCCGCCGATCCTGCCGGTGAGTGTTTGTGCCAGGTCAACGCGATTGGCGGTGTTGAAGCCGTTGTTCGGCTCGGCTTCTTCGCCCGCAACGCGCTGCCCGACGGCTTCGCTCGCCACGAACTGAACAAAGCCCGGGTCCTTCGTTTCGACCTGGAGGTACCAGGTGGTAGCGGGCGGCGCGAGGTCCGGGAAGCGCAGGCGGCCGGGCTCGTCGGTACGTCCGGTGGATAGCGTCTTGCCATCGGCGTCGTACAGCGTGGCTGTTGCAGACCGGCCGACGGGAACCTGCACGCGAATGTCCCAGCGGCTCTGCGCATGTTGCTCTGTAAATTCGAACTTGTACCAGGCAATGGCGTGCGGCTCGAACCAGGCTTGATCGCCGCCGGGGCGCAGGCTGTACGCGCCGTCGCGGGTTTCGCGGGAGGTCGTATTGGAGCCGACGTACAGTTTCTTTTCACGAATGAGGAAACGGTAGGCACCCGCGGACGCGTCCGGCGCTGCGTCGCTCGCGGCCGTGTCCTGTCCCGCCGTCACCTGGTCCGGGACGAACGAAAAGCCGCTCATTGGCGGCCGGAAGGCCGCATTGCCGCTGCTTGCCGTGTTCGCACCTATTTGTGCAAAGCCGAGCACGTACTCGCCGGGCTCGAAAATGAGGCCTTCCTGCACGGCGGCCTGCAGACCGTCGCGCGATCCCATTTTCATGACGCTGCGTTTGGCGGTGACATCGACGCCGTTGTCGGCGTACTCGAGCACGACGACATCCATAGTAGTGAGTGCGCCCGGAATACCCTGCAGCTCGAAGTCCCAGCGTTTGCGGGCGTCGTTATCCGAGACGGTCCACAAGAAACCATCCTGGTCCTGGCCGAGCATCGTGCCGCTCAGGGAAACCTCGCCTTCGATTCGGTGAAAATTCGCCGGGGAATCGTTGGGCTCGTGCTCGTGGTAGGTGGAGTCGCCAAGAGCCTGGCCAGCCGCCAGGCACATTCCAGCACAGATAATCCCTGGCAGATTCACAGTGATCGTTGCCCCATTTCTTGGTCTTCTTGGAGCCAAGTATAGCAGCGCCGCGCGACCCCACCGCGCAGGCAGGCCCGCCGTGTTTTATAGTTGGCGGAGCGATCGACATTTGCGGAGAGATTCAGACGATGAAATCCAAGAGCCTCGCAGTCCTGCTTTGCCTGTCCATATGGCTGACAGTCGCTTCGGCACAGGAAGCCGTTGACATCAAGGCGCTGGAAAAGGATGTCAATGCGTTCAAGGAGCAGCTGATTCAGCTCAGACGGGCAGTCGACAAATCGAAGTTCGACCCGGAAGCGCTGCTCGATCATCTCGACTACGATGCCAAGCTCATCCTTGACTACGTGAGCAGCGACATTGCTTTCCAGCCTTACGAGGGCGTGCTGCGCGGCGTGGCCGGTACGCTGCGCGCGAGGGCGGGCAACAGCCTGGATCAGTCCATTCTGCTTGCTTCGGTGCTGAAGTCAGCCGGGTACGATGCGCGCGTCGTGAGAGCCGAGTTGTCGGCAGCGGATGCGATGCGCCTGCTGCGCACGACCGCGGCGGCCAGGCCGGCGGCTGACCTTGCGTACCTCGAGAAGGATATTCGAAATCGATTCCCGCATGCCCCCGAGCCGGCGGCCGCGAAGGACATCAAAGGCACACAGGCTTTTGCAGATGCTCAGCAGCAAGAGTCGCTATTGCTGGAGACGCTGCGCGAGGCCGGGATAGACCTGGCTTCGGTTGAGGTGACGCAACGATGGATCCCGGTGTTGCGGGAATATTTCTGGGTGCAGCATCGCGACGGGCCGTCCTTCGACTGGCAGGACGCACATCCTGCATTTGGCAATGCAGCACCGCCGGCCGGACTTGCACCGCAGGAGTTCTTTGTCGACACGGTGCCCGAGAAATACCATCAGACGTTCACGCTGCAGGCATTCATGGAACAGATGGTGTCCGGTAAAGTGACCCGGCACGCGCTGATGAAGCCATGGACCATGCCGGTTGCCAATGCGAGCGGCAAAACAATCCGCTACCGCAACGCGCCCAGCGGTCTCGTCATTGCGACCGCCGGCGATCTCGACAAGGCCATCAAGGACACGAACTTCTTGATGCCGGTCCTTAATGGCGGCAAACCGCCGGGTGTGCAGGCCTTCGACACCCGAGGCCGGCCGATCGATCCTTTTGCCCTCGGCTCGCCTGCGGCTGCTTTGTTTCAGACGCTCGGCG
>JBFELT010000133.1:0-9341 GCA_041552015.1 Woeseiaceae bacterium | reverse complement strand
GGTCGACGCGAATTTCGAATCCGGCGTCGAATGACCCGAAAAACAGAAATGACTCAATATGGCTGACAACAACATGCTGGCAAGCGCCTTCGTCCTGATTCAATACCTGTTGCCGAAGTACTGGCTGACGGCGGTGATTTATCGCCTTGCGCGCATCAGGAACAAGCCTTTTAAAGACTTCCTCATCTCGAGATTCATCAAGATCTACGACGTCGACGTCGAAGAAATCAAACTGACCGTGCCGCAAGGCTTCGCTACGTTTAACGATTTTTTCATACGCGAGCTCAACGACGACGCGCGCAGCATCGATGGCGACCCGAATTCGATCATCGCGCCTGCCGATGGCACCGTTAGTCTCGCCGGATCCCTGAAAAAAGACTGCCTGCTGCAGGCGAAAGGACTCGACTACTCGCTCGATGATTTGCTGGCGACAGATCTCGACGAGTGTGCCTCCTACGTCAATGGCCGCTTCGCGACGATCTATCTTGCACCCTATAACTACCACCGGGTGCACGCCCCGTTTGACGGACAATTGCTGGCGGCACGCTACGTTCCGGGCGACCTGTTCAGTGTGAATGAGGTGACCGCAGCGAGGGTTGCGGGGCTGTTTCGCCGAAACGAAAGACTCGTCATGCATTTCGGGACTCCGCGCGGACCGGCGGTGCTCGTGCTCGTTGGCGCGCTGAACGTTGGCAGTATTTCGACACCTTGGTCTGGCGAGATTCGGCCTCGCAAAGCCGGTGTCGTCGAGGCGATCGACATCTCAGGTCACGACACGAACGTAAAGAAAGGCGACCTGCTCGGCTGGTTCAACATGGGATCCACCGTCATCCTGCTGCTTCCGGACCGTGCGGCCGAATGGACAACGGAGCTGACGCCGGGCAAGACCCTGCGGATGGGCGAGCGGATCGGAAACTTCCCGGTCGCCGCAAAATGACACGCTGGCAGCCCGCCGCGAGCGTTGCATCGGCACAGAGCCGCGCATCGATGCTGCAGCGAGTGCGGCGCTACTTCGAAGCGGCAGGCGTTCTGGAGGTCGATACCCCCGCGTTGAGTCCTTACGCGGCGAGTGACACGCACATCGAGAGCTTCGAGATTCCGCAAAGCCTGCTCAGCTCCCGCGCGCTGTATCTCCACACCTCGCCCGAGTTTTGCATGAAGCGACTTCTGGCAGCCGGCTACCCGGATATTTTCTCGATCAGCCGGGTGTTTCGCGACGGCGAATCGGGCACAAGGCACCAGCCGGAATTCTCGTTGATCGAGTGGTACCGGCTCAACGCCGGCCTCGGTGAAATAATCAGCGATGCGACGCGTCTCATTCACGCCGCCCTGGCAAACGGCACCGCGGTGCTCGAAGCGCACTGTTTCGACTACGTGGATTGCTTTCGGCAAACGCTCGACATCGATCCGTTAACCGTCAGTATCGACGGGCTGGCGAACGCCGCAGACGCCGACAGCGACCTGCGACGGTCCATCGGCGAGAATCGCGAGGACTGGCTTGACCTCGTTCTTGCAACGCGCATCGCGCCGACCTTTGCAAAAGACCGCCTGACCGTGCTGAGGCACTACCCGGCGAGCCAGGCAGCACTTGCGCGTCTGTGCCCCTCCGATCCGGCTCTGGCCGATCGCTTCGAGATTTTTATGGGTGATATCGAACTGGCAAACGGCTACGTCGAGTTGACCGATGCCGCGGAGCAATTGCGACGCCTGCGCGCTGATGATGCAGATCGACGACGGCGGGGCCGCCGGCGGCGCCCGCACGACGCGAAGCTGCTGGCAGCACTGCAATCCGGACTGCCTGAATGTGCGGGGGTTGCCGTGGGATTCGAGCGCCTGCAGATGATCTACGACAACACCGACGACATACGCGACGTGATTTCTTTTTCTTTCGAGGCCGTCGAATGAGCGACACGGACTACCGACTCCTGGAGTCCCAGGCGCGGGCCCTGCTCGGCAACGAGGCAGATGCGCTGGCCGCGAGCAGCAATTTCGTGGCACTTCTCTATAACGCGCTGCACGACGTCAACTGGCTGGGCGTCTACGTGCTCAGGGGCGAGAACCTCGTTCTCGGGCCATTCCAGGGAAAACCGGCCTGCGTCCGCATCAAGCTGGGTGACGGGGTTTGCGGCACCGCCGCCGCAACACGCTCGACACAGCGTGTCGACGATGTGCACGCGTTTCCCGGGCACATCGTTTGTGACGCCGATTCGCGCTCGGAGCTCGTGGTCCCGTTGCTGGTCAGGGACAAACTCATTGGCGTACTCGATATCGACAGCCCGACTCTCGCCCGCTTCAGCGAAGCCGATCAGCGCGGCATCGAGGCCCTGTGCGAATCGTTTTGCCGCCTGCAGGAGGACCGCGGCGAATTTATTTGACGCGCGAGACGTATTCGCGTGAGCGGGTATCGACCTTGATGATCTCGCCCTGGTCGACGAACAGCGGTACGCGCACGACAGCACCGGTCGATAGCGTGGCGGGCTTGCCGCCGCCACCGGCGGTATCACCTTTCACACCCGGATCCGTTTCCGTGATTTCGAGCTCCACGAAGTTCGGAGCACTAACCAGCAGCGGCGTATCGTTCCAGAGTGTAATCGTGCAGACATCGCCGTCGGTGATCCAGTCTTTCGCGTCGCCGACGGCCTTTTCATCGGCGGCGTACTGCTCGAAGGTGTCTGCAACCATGAAATGCCAGAACTCGCCGTCGTTGTACAGGTACTGCATGTCGGTTTCGCGAACGTCCGCCGCCTCGACGGATTCGCCGGACTTAAAGGTCTTGTCGACGGTCTTGCCGGTTTTCAGATTCCTGATGCGCGCACGATTGAACGCCTGGCCTTTTCCGGGTTTGACAAACTCGTTGTCGACAATCACGCAGGGATCGCCGTCGATCATTATTCGCAGCCCGGATTTGAACTCACTGGTGCTGTAACTCGCCATATTTGCCGCCCTTTTGGCCGTGCTGCCGGCCCCAACGAGGCGACATCATACCGAAGTGCCGGGGCCTGTCAGCAATTTTTTCGGGCCGTCGATGGCCCGAATTCGACGGAAACTTGATGCACATCACGATTTTGAGAACCCGGTCGCGACGGCGGCGGTCGTTGTGACTAGACTCCCTTGACAGAATACGGAGATCGCGGATCCCCCCCGACCGAGCCTAAGGACCTGGATTTGAACGGGCGCCAAATCATTTCAGTAGCCGTCCTGACGACCAAGCAGGACGACGTCCAGTTGATCAACAGCACCTTGCGCGATGCCGGGCATGCCGCCCATTGCCACTGGATATCGAGCCCGAACACCCTGGATGACACGCTCTCCGCGCAAAACATCGAACTGCTTATATTGAACTGTGACCATTATCCCGACGGCATACGGCAGGTCGTCAAGCAAAAGGACCGCTACAACCCGGAACTGCCGGTCATCGCCATGCAGGAAAAGGCCGACGAGTCGGACATGGAAAATGCCATGAGAGCCGGTGCCTGCGACCTGGTTTCCATCAGTCTCAAGGCGCGGCTGCAGTCGGTAGTGACACGAGAACTTCGAGCGCTTCGAGTCGAGCGGGCCCTGAACTCCACGCTTCAGACAGCGACGGAATACAAGCGGCAGCTGCGCGACAACATGGATGCCTCGACGAGTTGCATCGCGCTGGTACAGGAAGGCATCTTCACCGACGTCAACGACGCCTGGCTCAGGACGTTCAAGATCAAGGACAGGAATGAGCTGATTGGCCTGCCCGTCATGGACAACTTCGAGCCGGAAAGCCAGGCCGCCCTCAAGGGCGCTCTCGTGGCAACGATCGCGGGTAAATGGCAGAAAGGCGAAAAACTCGTTGTCCGCACGCATATTGATTCCGGCGAGGCCGAGGAGCTGCATCTGCAATTCAGCCGCATCGAACTCGACGACGGGCCGTGCGTGCAGATTCGCATCGCGCCGCAGCTCAGGGTCGCGGAAGAACCAACCAAGCTTGTACATGATGCGCTCAAGCGCGACCCCACGACGCTGTTCTTTCACCGTGCCCAGTTTCTGGATCGCATCACGAAGCGGCTGAAACGCAGACCGGCCTCCGGCACTCATTGCCTGGTTTATATTCGTCCCGACAATTTCGGTGAGCTAACCCGGAAAATCGGGGTGCTTGATTCCGAAGAGATCCTTGCCCAATTTGCCGAAGAAGTGCGCAAGAGACTGCATCCACGCGACGTTGCGGGGCGTTTCGAAGGCACGGCCATCATGGCGCTTCTCGAGCGGGGCAGCGATCGGGACGCCCAGGTCTGGGGCAAACAGCTTGTCGAGCGCATCAACGGCATGACCTTCGAAGTCTCGGACAAGTCCACGCACCTGACCTGCACGGTAGGCGCCTGCGGGGTCAGCGAGGTATTTGCCAGCCTTGAGGAATTCGTCGCGGCGACCGTCGATGCGCACAGGATCGGCAAAGAGGCAGGTGGTAATACGTCCTGCCTGAGCGAGACGGCGGACGAGGACACCAAGCAGCGCGAATTCGACGCGATCTGGATGAAACATCTTAAATCCGCCCTGATGGACGATCGCTTCCGCCTGGCGCAGCTGCCGATCGCGGGCCTGCGCAGCGACTCAGTGCAAATGTACGACCTGCTGGTCCGCATGATCGACGAGCAGGGCAACTCTGTCCTGCCGTCCGAATTCCTGCCGGCTGCAGAACGTAACAACATGATGAAGAATATCGATCGCTGGATGCTGACTGCGGCCATGCGCTTTTGTGGCCAGAGCGACGCCGATCGCGTATTCGTGCGCCTTTCGAAGCAGTCGGTAACCGATTCGTCGACGGCTGCCTGGCTACAGCAAAAACTGGACGAAGAAAACTTCGACTGCTCCCGACTGGTTATCCAGGTGCCGGAGAGCGAAGCCGCCAAGCACATCAAGCAGACACGATCGCTGGTTGCGGAAGCCCGCAAACTGGGTATCGGATTCGCGATCGAACACTACGGAATCGACCAGGAGCGTTTTCAGATTCTCGACCTGCTGAAACCCGACTACATCAAGATCGACGGCGAGCTGATGCACACACTGATAACAGACAAGAAGATGCAGGATGCGGTCGGCAATATCGTGGCTGCCGCAAAGCAGCGCAATATCAAGACGGTCGCCGAGCGCGTAGAGAATGCCAACGCGATGGCCGTATTGTTCCAGCTCGGACTCGACTACATGCAGGGCCATTATGTCCAGGAGCCGGAGGTCGTGCTGCAGGACCGGGGAACCGTCGCGCCGACGTCTCTGGAGGGCCTTACAGGCGCAGAAAGCGCGTCGGCCTGAGCGGCACCGCAGCGCTTTAAAAGTGTGAACCCCGTCACAGTCCGTTCCCGGAACCACGCGCTAACGATTTCGTTATGCAAAAACATAGAATGGAATCCTGTTTTTGAGGTGCATTTCTCCTTAATCTGACCGGCACAATGCACGCGGAGTAACCAACAAGTGAATCATGGAAGAAACACGCGAAGGCGAACGCATCACGCATCGGCGCGCGCGCATCGAACGCTGCTGCCCCTGGTGGCAGTCAGCGGCGGGCTCACGAGCATGCCGGCAGCCGCGCTCGAGCTGGGCGACATCGTCGTCGAGTCCCGGCTGGGGCAGCCGCTGCGCGCAAGCATCGCCTATGCCCTTGCACCGCACGAGGAGATTTACGACGGCTGCGTGACGCTCGGCCTCAGCCCCTCGGCGAGCGGATTGCCGGGCGTCGGCCGGACCACGATAAACGTCGCAGACGGAGCGATTCTGCTGACGGGCAAGGCACCCGTTCGCGAACCAATGGTCGCCGCGAGGGTCAACGTCGACTGCGCCTACACGGCGAACCTCAGCCGCGAATACCTGGTGTTCATCGATCCGGCCAGTCCTGCGGTCGAAAACAAGCCTCCGGTCGCGGTCATCGCCCCGCCGCAAAGCGATGCAGTTGGCGATAGCCGCCCGGCAGCGCGTTCGAAACTCGACGCCCGCCCGATCGCAGCCGCCAGCCGCTACCAGGTGCAGCCAGGCGATACCCTTTCGCAGATCGTGCAACGCATCGAGAACCGTTCGACTAGCCTCTGGCCGGCTGTAAACGCGATATTCGCGGCAAATCCCGATGCCTTTATCGACAACGATCCCAATCGACTGAAGGCCGGCAGCTGGCTTGCGATACCCGGTCTCGTCACGACACAGCTGGCTGCGCCGGCTTCGACGAGCACGGCAGCCGGCAATGGCGTATCGTCCGGAAGCGCCGCGCCGATTGATGATGCTGCGGAACGCGCCCCGACGACGACTGCACCGATCGAGACGGCCGCGGGAGACGCTGCACCGACGGCTGCCGACACGAGCGCTGACCTCAGTCCGGCGAGCCTCGCCGCGAACGACGAGAACCCCTTCGTTGACGGCCGCGAAACCAGCCGCCAGACCCTTGTCATTGCCGATACCGAACTCGAAGGTCCGGCGACGAACTCGACCTCGCCTAACGTTGCGACAGCGGCCGTTGATCGTGTAACGCCGGCGGCAACCGAATCGTCGCCCTGGCTGTTGTGGCTGGCAGGCAGCGGTCTTGGACTGATCATTGCGCTGCTGCTCTTCGGCCGCTTGCTTCGCGGCCGCCCCGGCGAACCGGAGGCGCCAGTGGAGACCCCGCAACGTCGTGCTACCGATATCGATTCGCAGTTTGTACCGGACGATGGCGGTATCGAGGTAATCGCACACACCGGCTACACGATCGATGACGACTCACCAACCGCGGAAAACCTCGTGCTGGACGCTGACCTCCTCGTGGGCACCGGTCTCGACTCCGGCACGGATATGGACATGGAGGTCGCACAGGATTTTGGCTTCGCCACGCCAACGGAGCTGGACCTCGAGTTGCCGTTCGAGCCGCAGGCCAGCATCCCCGAGTCGGACACGGGCATCTTTGCGACGGATGATGACGAGACGGCCGTGCTCGAACACGACGAGCTGATCGACGACGACTACGACCTGTCTGTCGTTCTCGATGCCACCAAGATGCCGCGGACCGATGAAATAACACAGCGTGACTTCCAGGCGGTCGAGGTCGAGATGATCGACGACACGTCAAAGACGGACAGCTACACGGTCGAGCGCGAAGTGGACCTCGAGATCCTCGAACAGGACTACGAAGACGAACTCACCGCTACGCAGGCACTGAATACTGAAATCGCGCGAGCCGCCGAGCAATTGGCCAGCGGCCGGCAGTCGGCGGACTTCGACGATATGGAAATCACAAGCGAAGTAACCGCGGCGACCCCGCTGGCATCGGTCACCGAACTCGACGTCACCGCGCAGTTGCCGGCACGCGACAGCCACGATGAGGACGAGACCGGCATTCACGAGGCGGCAACCGTAGAAATGCCGGCGGCCGAAAACGACGAAACAGCCGAGATGGAGATCGACGGCGGCAAGGTAGATACCAAGGCGCGCTGACCTGCCAGGAAAGGCGCAGTTCGCGGAGCGCCAGCCCCACTGCGGCTAGCCGATGCCGATGAGACGCTCCACCTTGCGCCATCCTTTCGGCAGCAGACTGCCGCGCAAGGCACGTTCGCCGTAGTAGTCGTCAACATCGTCCCACTTGATCGTCATGACACGCGTGCCGGTGTGCACCTGCAGGCTTCCGTCTTCGGGGACAACCGCAGCTGCGACCATCTTCTCCTCACCGCTCTGGTATTTCTTGCCCGGAATATTGATCAGCTTGTTGCCCTTGCCCTTGGCGAGTTCGGGCAGATCTTCCATCTCGAAAAGCAGCAGCCGGCCAATCGAGCTTACGGCGGCGATCAGGCATTCCCGACCGGGCGGAACCGCTGCCGGTACGACGGGCCTGCCACCGGCCGGAACCCTTAATATCGCCTTGCCGGCCTTGTTACGCGAGACCAGGTCGCCGAGTGTCGCAACGAAGCCATAGCCGGCGTCGCTGGCAAGCAGGTACTTCTGCTCCGCATCGCCGATCATGGCGCCGCAGAACGCCGCGCCATCCGGCGGCTTGAAGCGACTCGACAGCGGTTCACCCTGTCCCCGTGCCGAAGGCAATGTTCCGGCCATTACGCTGTAGACGCGTCCGGTACTGTCGATGAACATGGCAAGCTGATTGCTGCGTCCCTGCGCGGCCGCCAGAAAGCCGTCGCCGGAGCGGTAGCTCAGTGCCGCCGGGTCGATCTCGTGGCCCTTGGCAGCGCGGGCGTAACCGGCCTGGGACAGCACGACCGTGACCGGCTCGCTGGCAACGAGCTCGGCCTCATCCAGCGCCTGGGCGGCCTTGCGTTCGACGATATCGGTACGCCGCTTGTCGCCATAGGCCTCGGCATCCTCGAGGATTTCTTTCTTGATGAGCGTCTTCAGCCTGGCCGCGCTTTTCAGCGTCTTTTCCAGATGATCGCGTTCCTCGGACAGCTCGTCCTGCTCGCCGCGGATCTTCATTTCCTCGAGCTTGGCGAGATTCCGCAAGCGCAGGTTCAGTATCGCCTCGGCCTGCAAGTCGCTCAGCTTGAAGCGCTTCATCAAGACCGGCTTCGGCTTGTCCTCTTCGCGGATGATCGCGATCACTTCGTCGATGTTGAGATAGGCGACAAGCAGGCCGTCGAGGATGTGCAATCGGTCATTGACAATCTGCAGCCGGTGAGCGAGTCGGTTTTTTACCGTCTGCTTCCTGAACGTCAGCCATTCGGCCAGCAGCTCGCGCAGATTGAACATGCGGGGCTTGCCGTTAAGGCCGATGACGTTCATGTTGACGCGCACGGTTCTCTCGAGCGACGTCGTGGAGAACAGATGCGACATGAGTTGTTCGACATCGACGCCGCGCTTCTTGCTGATCACCAGGCGAGTCGGATCCTGATGATCCGACTCGTCGCGAAGATCGTCGACCTGCGGCAATTTCTTGGCGCGCATTTGCGCCGCAATCTGTTCGAGAATCTTGCTGCCAGAGATCTGGTGCGGCAGGGAGTGGATGACGATGTCACCGTTTTCCACCTTGTAGGCAGCGCGTAATCGCAGGGTGCCGCCGCCCGTCGTGTACATGTCGACGATCTCGTCGCGCGGAGAGACCAGTTCGCCGCCGGTCGGGTAGTCGGGCCCCCTGACATGCTTCATCAGCTGCCTGACGGTCGCCTTGGGGTTGTCGAGCAGATGTACCAGCGCACTTGCCACTTCCCTGAGGTTGTGTGGCGGCACGTCGGTCGACATGCCTACGGCGATCCCGGTCGTGCCATTGAGCAGAAGATTCGGCAGCCTTGCGGGCAACACCACCGGCTCGTTCATAGTGCCATCGAAGTTCGGCACCCAGTCAACCGTCCCATCACCCAGTTCCTGTAACAGGCTCTTCGCGTAGGGCGTCAGCCGGGATTCCGTATATC
>JBFELT010000132.1:0-9430 GCA_041552015.1 Woeseiaceae bacterium | reverse complement strand
TCGCTACCGTCGGTAACCTGGATATCGACGCTGCCGCCGCCCAGGCCGGCACCCCACTCGAGGGCGCGTTGCAGGATCGTGAGGCCGTCGGCGGTGAGATTGCCGGGATCGAAGCCGGCTCCGCCCCAGGGCAATTGCACGCGACGCCCCGCTGCGTTTCCACCGCCATACAGGCTGCCACCGGCGGCTACCGAAATGAGCATCGGTTCGGAACTGGCGCTGGCAAGCTGCTGCAGATCAGGTGCGAAACTCCCCGTCACCCGCGCCAGCGACTGGCTCGACGTAAATACCGTGAGCGGTCCTGTGTCGAATGGCATGGTTATGTAGTGCGTGTTGTCGTCGATATTCAGCACGTTGCCACTTTCCCAAGCGATGCCGGAGGCCAGGCCGAACTCGTCCGACAGGTTGTCTTCCGAGGTCACTACGCCAACGGTCGCGTCAACGAGCTTCGTGCCTACGTTGCTCGCCGTAACGTCATTGGTTATGAACACGACATCCTTGGTCGCAAGCGCGGCGTCGAACGCGCCCTGGGAGGCGCCGGCGTCGATGATCTCAACCGTGTATCCCCAGGATTCGATCAAAGCCTGGTGTGCTGCTTCTTCGTCAGTCAGGCCGGCTCCGCCTGTGCTGCCGACAACGAACAGGACTTTTCCTGACTCGGTACCCGCACCACCCGCCCATTCGATCGCGCGTCGCATCAGCGTCATACCGTCGTCGGTGAGCTGGCTGACTTCCGCCGCGCCGAAAGGCAGGTGCACGCGTCGCCCCGCCGAGAGTTCGCTATCCCAGCGTTCGGCACCGGTACCAAGGACCGGTATTCCCCAGGTCAAAGCGCCAAGCGAGCCAACGCTGCCCAGGCTGGGCGCCATCGGCGCTGCCGCCACCGGCATGCCGATGGTCGTCGTGAAATGGCTGACGCCACTACCGGCAAACGGCTCGCTGATGTAATGAAAGGCATTCGTTGCGGTGAAGTTGTCCGAGACGACGATATTGGCCGTGGCGTTGCCATGAAAACCCAGGTCATCCAGCTGGCCGCCGACTTCGTTGACGATGCCAAGCGTTGAAGTTTCGAGCTTGCCGGCCAGCGTTCCGTCCACTACCGTGCCAGCGACGTAGGCGACATCGTTAAGCGCGGTCGCGGCTTCGAACTCGGCAAGCGTAGCGCCGTCGTCGATGATGGTGACGGCGTACCCCCACGATTCGAACAGATCGCGCCTCGCGGTATCCCGGGTCTGCAGCGCCGTGTCGATGCCGACGACAAGCAGGATTCGCAAGCCGTTCTTCTTGTTCATTGCCCAGTCGAGGGCCCGCTGCAGAATCAGGAAGCCATTGTTGTTGACCTCGCCCCAATTCATTTCCGAGACGCGTCCGAACGGCAGCATGACGCGTCGCCCGGCCGCTGCTCCGCCGTCGGCGGTTTCGGCGCCCGCCTCGAGCACGGCCAGTCCCGAACTGCCGCCCCAGTCCGCCAGCGACTGAACGCCGGTTGCGGGCGTGCCGCCGATCGCAAGACCGCCCATATCAGCGTCATAGATCTGGAGTGCGCCGGCAGCAAATGGCGCTGTAATGTAGTGACTGTTGTCGGTGACGTTGAGTCCGCTCCCCACCGGCCAGTTGCTGGATGCCGCCGACTCGAAGCCGAGATCGCCGCTATAACTCCCATCCTGGCTGACCACGCCAATGGATACGTCGACGAGCCTGTTCCCAACCTGGTTTGAGTTGACCGACTCGGAGATAAAGAAGACATCACTGTTAGTGGCCTTGGCATCGTAGGCAGCCTGGTTTGCACTTTCGCCGATGACGTCCACCGTATAGCCCCAAGATTCGAAGAGCGCCTTTTTGTAAGCGTCCGCCGGCACCAGCGTCGTCGGATTAATCACCACCATCGCTATAGTGCCCGCGCCCTGCGGCATCATGCACGGACTGCCGCATTCGCAGGCATATTCGACAATCAGTCGGGGATGTTGTTGCGCATCCGCCCAGTCACTGCTCCGAAACCATGCCTTGGAGACCTTGTCATTGCCCTTGATGACCATGCCATGATTCGCCTGGTCGCCCGTGGCCCAGCGCTGCACCAACTGCGTGACGTCCCAGGCATGCCAGCCGGTAAAACCGGGGTCCACGAGAGCAGTGTCGACAGCGATGTTTGCGTCGTGGTTCGTTTGCCAGTCCCAGTTTTCGCTGCCGTCGGAGGTCTTCCAGTTTGCGCCGTCGCCAGGATTCCAGTTGTCCCCCGAACCCTCGCTCCATGACTGCGTCATTCGGTGCACCGAGAACTCGGCGGCCGGGTCGGCGCTGCTCAGCCAGTTGAGATACATCTCCATTCGAGCGGAAATCACGCGACTGCCCCTGGGAATTCGCTCGACGGGGAACTGAATGAGAAAGTGCTCGGGGTTCGCTCCGCCGGTGATCGTCATCTCTGCTGCGGCACCGTAGTTGTTCGTGGTTTGCGTCGAATTGACCCAGCCGTCCTTGCCCTCCGCGCCTGGCTGGAGCACCCCGTAGGCGGCCGACTGGTAGGCGGTAGCCGTCTGGTCCTGTCGCGCCCGGCTGACGCCGTTGTCCAGTCTGCCGTTCGCCTTGATCGTTACGGGCGACGCCGGGCCGCTGCCGACGACGACTTCCAGGCGTGGCGGATGGCTGCCGTCCTCGCGGCTGGCGTACTTGGCGTGCACGCCCTCGGCGCTCGAGGCCATCAGGATGCCGTAGTTGGGCTGGCCGTTGGCCCAGGCCTGCACCTGGCCCGTAAGATTGATACTGACCCAGATACCGTCATCGTCTTGCGCCGGAATCACTGCCAGTGTCGCGGGTCCGATCTCGCTTCCCATGCTTTCCCAGGTGGCGCCCGCCTCGTTCCAGTCAGCCGTCACGTTGTGCACGGTCAGAGGGCCTTCGGGATGCTTGCCGCCGCCCGCGACGTAGAACCAGGCAATGGCAGAGTTGATCTGCGCGCCCTTCGGCAGGGTGGAAAGATCGAAACGCGTGAGTGCGTACTCGATGTTGCCGCCTTCGAGGCGGATATGCTGATCTACCGTCGTGCCGTTGCTCGCGGTTACGTCGTCGCTGCGGATCCACGCGTCCTGGTCTGCGGCGAGTTGGTAGAGCGTGCCTGCGGCGGCGCCGGTGACCGTCGCAGAGTAGCTATCCGCGCCCAGCGTCGTGTCCGGGATCGTGACATCGCCCATGCAGGCATTGTTTCCCGCCGCCCATAGCGCGTGCTGCGTCGCCGCGCGTGTCACGTAGTCGAGCCGCGTTGTCTCGAGTTCGCTCGTCGACATGCTCGCGCTAATCGCCGAACCCTGGTTGAGCAACATCGCGATGCTTGCGACCAGGAACAGCATGATGATGACCATAACGAGCAGGTAGCCGCGCTGCCGGCCGCGGAGATTGGGATGCCGGCGTGGGCGGACGAGACGATTGCAGCCACCGCTATAGGTGGGCGACCGGGACAGTCCCTTTTCTCGCACCTCGGTCACAGCGCACCGCCGATGCGCACGCGGGTCTCCAGGCTGACCACGGCTCCGCTCGGCCCCGTCAGTTCGAGTTCGAGACTGACTAGCTGCGGCTGGCCGAAGGACGCTGCGAGTCGCTGCACGCTAAAACGCGTGACATTCCCGGCAATGGCCGAGGCGACGAAATCGCGACCGCTGACGAAGCCGTTGGCGCTCTCGTCCCACGGCACCGGATGCCGCTCCATCAACGAGTCGCCCTGCAGGTAAAAGACGACCGCATCCAGCCAGTCTTCGTCGATGGCGCCGTCTTCATCGTCATCGGCCGCATTGCCCTCGTCGACCTGTCCATCGCTGTCATCGTCGACGCCCGCAATGCCCGGAGCTCCGTCGCCGTTCATGTCGGCACCGGGATCCTCGTCGATGGCGCCATCGCCGTCATCATCGAAGCCGTTGACGGGGTCCTCGTCGGCAGCAAAAGATCCCTCATCGTCATCGCCGTTGGCGAAGCTCTCGTCCACAAAGCCATTGCCATTGTCGTCGATGAGGTAGATTCCGTCGGCGTAGTCAAACTGAATGTCGGCCGGAAAATCTTCGTCGATACGCCCGTCGCGGTCGTTGTCCGCGTCAGGAAAACCGTCGGAGTCGAGGTCGATATTCGCAGGCAAGGTGATGGCAAGCACGGCGGTCGCGAGGATGCTGGAGCCGACAGGCGGGGAGGCGGGGATGGTTTGTTCACGAATATTTTCCGGCCAGTTGGTGGCGGGGTTATCCGCCAGCGGCAACAGGAGGCGACGGGAACCCCCGGCCATCGTCGTCATCCTGTCCATCGCGAAGCGCGCATCGCGTAACAGTCGGTTACGTTCGCCGACCGACGCCTCCGTACCGGTCGCCTGCCGAATCACGCCGCTGGTCGCTGCGAGTATCAATCCGGCAAGCAACATCGCGACCATCAGCTCGACGAGGTTGAAACCACGCTGTTGCCGATAGCGCCGGTACACGGTCATTGACCCTGTGCCCTGATCGTCTGCAGCGCGTGGATCGTGCCCTCGGCCTCGACACGGAGCCAAAGCAGGTCGGCCTCCGTGCCGGTAAAGGGATCATCATCGGCGTCGGCGTTGTCGCCATCGTAAAGACCGAGGTACACCACTAGTCGCGATGGCGTGCCGCCGGCGTCCGAGTAGCTACTGGGCACGGTGGGTCCGCCCGCGTCGAGCGCCGCTTGCTGCAGCGATGCAAACGATTCAGATAACACTTCTTCGAGCCGTGACGAAAGGCGGAAATGCTCGGTGGCCAGGTCGGCGTGTACGCTGGCGCCGACGATGCCCGTCTGCATTGCACGAATCGCAGGTATCAGCACTACGCCAAGTAGGACGAGGGTCACGAGTACTTCGACCAGGGTCAGACCGGCCTGGAAGCGACGGCAATTCATTGCACGGTCACCCGACCCGTAATGGGCGCTACGCTGACACTGAGCTGCCCGCCGCCGTAGCTCAGCTCGATGGTGCCGTCCTTCAGCAGATGCCGGGTGGGGTCGGAGCCCACGATCCAGATTGGTGTTCCCTGCGCGTCGAAGATGACGCTCCTGCGCCGACCTTCCGCTCCATAGTCGAAGGCATCGAGGCTGTTGCTGATCGAGACGCCGGCGGTAGCGTTGTGCGTGTTGACGTTGAATTCATAGGGCTGCTTCTCGACAGGATGCGTCAGGGTGCCGAGAGTGGCGATGGGGACATTGGTGATGTCGTACTTCTCAACCGTCACCTGCTGTGTGACCTGGCTGACGGTTAGCCCGTGACCCTCGCCGGTGCGCAGGGCCTCGCTGCGGGCAAAGCGAATGGCGGCTGCGATCTGCTCTGCTGCGAGACCGAGTTTCTCGCCCGACCCGAGCCGCATGTTGGGGACGGCCACGGCGGCGATGACCGCAAGGATGGCGACGACGATGATCAGCTCGACCAGGGTATAGCCTTGCTTCGTTGCCATCCTCATCGCGCCGTCTCCACGAAAAAGGGGACATTCTGCTTTTGCGACTTCGGCGCCAATAGCCGCAAAAGCAGAATGTCCCCGTCGCGTTTACTCGTCGCCTATGAACTCGCCGGTTACCGAGTCAAAGCGCCAGCCGTTGGTGCTGCCCGTCGAGAGTCCGAGTACGCCTGTCGTTACGACCGTGATCGTGTTGTTGCCAGGATTGCCCAGCGGGTTCACCGGCAGGTCGTCCTTCAGGTAAGGCCCGTACTTGAACTCGTTGGGGTCGAAACCGGTGCAGGCCAGTCCCGCGGAATTCGTGTAGTTCTTCAGCTGCGCGACGAAAGCCGCTGCGCCGGCAGCGCCGGCAACCGCTGCGCCGTTCACGCAGCTCGCGCCTGAAGACGCAACCGCGCCGGGATAGTCGTCGTGCTGCTGGCGATACAGGTCTATGGCCGAGCGGATATTGGCAATATTGGTGTCGTACGCGGACTGCTTCGCGTCGTCCGTCGCCGCCGAGAACTGCGGCACGATAATTGCGGCGAGTATTGCCAGAATGATGACGACAATCAACAATTCCACCAATGTGAAGCCGTCCTGGCCTCGTGAACTTCTTAGCGAAATCATAGACTTATCTCCTGTTAACTAATCAAGTATCCGCTACTGAGGTAGTTGTCGGCCTGGGCGAGCGTTTCTTTAGCGAGCACAGCGCAATTCCTGAAACGCATTGCTCAGGAGACAGCCCGCGACAGCTTGAAGATCGGCAGGATCAGCGAGCTCACCAGCACACCCACGACGACGCCCATGATCAGCAGCATGACCGGTTCGGCGAGTTTCGACAGTGCATCGAGCCTCTTGGCGAGCTGCGCCTCGTAGTAGTCGCAGATGCGGCCTGCCACCTGGCCGAGCTTGCCGGTTTGCTCACCGGTCGCAATCATGTGCTTTGCGAGATCCGGAAGGAACGTCGAGCCCTCGAAACCGGCGGCAACGCCGGCGCCGGCCTGCACCGACTCTTCGACTTCGACGATCAGCTTGCGAAACAGGGAGTTCTTGACGACGTCCCGGCAGGCCTCGAGGCTTTCCATTACCGATACGCCGTTGTTGATCGACAGGCTGAGGACCTGCAGGGACTGCACCAGGTAGATCTGCGTGAAGATGTCGCGAATGCCTGGCGCGTGCAGTTTCAGATGATCGATACGCGCGCTGCCCGCCGCAGAAGCTATCCATTGGCGAACACCGAGGATTGTCGCCGCGATACCTGCCAGGAAAACGTACCAGTAGTCGCGCATCGCGTTGCTTGCGCTCATCAGTAGCTTGGTCGACATGGGTAGCTGATCGTAGATCGACGCGAACATCGTGCCGAACTTCGGAAACACGACGACCAGCACGAATACCACAACCGCCAGCGAAAACAGGATAAGGAACAACGGGTAGGTCGCCGCCGACACCAGCGTCGTGCGCATTTTTTCGCGTTTCTCGTCCATGTTCAGCAGCTGCTGCAGGACTTCGTGCATGAAGCCGCCGCTTTCGCTCGCGGCGATCAGGTTGACGTAGGTCGACGGGAAGATGGCGTCATGCGACTGCAGCGCCCCGGCAAACGACTTGCCCTCGCTGATGTCCTGCGCGATCTTCGCGACCGCTTCGCGCATCGCCGCGTTGTCTGTCTGTTTGACGATCGTGGTCAGCGCGCCGTACAGGCTCTCGCCGGTCTCGAGCAGCAACGCCAGCTGTTCCGTGAAGAACATGCGCTCGCCCGCGCCGGCCTTCCTGCCGCCACCGGCGATGGACAGGCTGAACGCCGCCGGCTGTTTATCGTCTGCCGGTGTCGCGACCTGTTCCGTCTCAAACTGAATCGCCATCTAGATGCTCGTCACGCGCGCGACTTCTTCTATCGTCGTCTCGCGGTTCAGGACGCGACCCAACCCGTCGCTAAACAGGTTGTGAAACTTGCGCTTCTCCAGGTAGTCGCTGAGCTCGTCACGACTCGGGCTGGAGATAATCAGCTTCTGCAATTCCGCGTCGGTCCGCAGGATCTCGTGTATGCCGCTGCGTCCCTTGTGGCCGGAGTCGTAACACTGTTCGCAACCCTTGCCCTTCGCCAGTCGCACGTCACCCTCCCAGCCGTACTGCGCGACGAGTTCCCGCGGCGCCAGGAACTCGTACTTGCAGTTCGGGCATATGGTGCGCACCAGCCGCTGGCCGACGACGCCGAGCAGGGCGGACGACAGCAGGTAGGGCTCTACGCCCATGTCGATCAGCCGCGTGACGGCACCGACCGCATCGTTCGTGTGCAGCGTCGAAAGCACCAGGTGGCCGGTGAGGGCCGCCTGCACGGCGATCTCTGCCGTCTCGCGCTCGCGAATCTCGCCAACCATGACGATGTCCGGGTCCTGTCGCAGGACGTGTTTGAGGATCTTCGCGAAGCTCAGGCCGATGTTCGTGCGGACCTCGTTCTGGTTGATGATGTCCAGCTGGTATTCGACCGGGTCTTCGATCGTCACCAGGTTCTTCTCAATGCTTTTCAGGTAGTTGAGCGCCGCGTACAGGCTCGTCGTCTTGCCGCTGCCGGTTGGCCCCGTGACCAGGATGAGGCCGTTGTTGGCGTCCAGCAGTCCCTTGAAGATCTTCAGGTTGCCGTCCGACATGCTGAGTTTGTTGACGTCGAGTATCGCCTGGTTCTTGTCGAGAATTCGCAATACGACCTTTTCGCCGTACAGGCCCGGCAATGAGCTGAAGCGCAGGTCGACGGAGCGTCCCTGGGTATGAACCTGGATACGGCCGTCCTGCGGCATGCGCCGTTCGGCGATGTCCAGGTTGGCCATGACCTTGAGACGCGATACCAGTGCCGGGTGCAGCTCGACGCGTGGTGCGGTGAATTCATACAGCAGCCCGTCGATGCGGAAGCGGATCCTCGAGTGGGTGCGAAACGGCTCGAGGTGAATGTCGGAGGCACCGTCATGGACGGCGCGTTGAATGATCGAGTTCACCAGGTTGACGACGGGACTGCCTGCCGCGACCTCGTCGATGGTCGAGTAGTCGTCCAGTTGCAGGTTCTGCACAACCTCGAAGTCCTCATCGACATCGCCCATCATGTCGAACTGCATTTCGCCGAGGTTGAGGGACTCGTTCAGGATCTTCTCGATGTCCTCCTTGCGCGCGAGCACCGGACGCACTTCGCACTGCAGCCGCTCGCTGACCTCGTCGAATGCCGGCATGTCCTGCGGCTTGGCCGTCGCGAGGTACAGGGCGCTACGCACCCGGAACAAAGGCAGCACACAAAGCCGCCGTGCGATGCTCGTATCCAGTGCTCCGGATACGACGGGGTCGTAGAGGCCGGGGCGCAGGCGCACGAAAGGCACACCGAGCTGTTCGCCCAGGGCGCGCAGCACGTCGTTTTCGGCGACCCAGCCTTTGTCGATGATGATACGGCCCATGCGCTTGCCGAGCTTGTCCTGCAGTTTCAGCGCTTCGTCAATCTGTTTTTGGCTGATCAGCTGGCGTGCGAGGAGAATATCGCCGAGGCGCGAACCGGGGCCGAAGCTGATTTCCTCGGTCGGTTTCCGCGGTTTCTGGCCATCGCTGTCGAGCAGAGATATGTAGTCAGAGACGTTGGTGATATCGGCGATCTCGGCGATGATGCTGTTGTGCCCGGAAATCTTGATCCAGCCACCGATCTTCATGAGGCGGTCCTGCAAGTCCATCAGCCACGACAGCGCGAGGCTGTCGATTGACTGTACGGAGGCGAAGTCCAGGATAATCTTGAATTCGCCGGATTCGATGCATTCATCGACGACAAGGACGAGATCCTGCAGTGCGTCATTACCGACCAGTGAGAACTTCGGCGTCACGTGAGTAGCGACACCGATACGCACACGGGTCACGTTTGAGACCGCGCTTTCTGCGGCGCTGCTCATGCCGATGCGACGCTGGCCTTGTGCTCGAGACCCTTCAGGATATCGACCAGGGGCGCCGGTTTGCCGACGCCGAAACCCTGCGCATAGTCGACGCCGATAGACTGC
>JBFELT010000131.1:0-9472 GCA_041552015.1 Woeseiaceae bacterium | reverse complement strand
GCGTAGTTGTCGTCGTTGGCAACTATAAGTTTTACAGTTGGATTTACGAGGTACTCTGTCCCTCGGCATGCACCCGGAGTTTCGCGACCCACGTCGAAGCCATGTCACCCCCGTGTTCCTCAAGTGTAGGGGCAGAATCCGGAATTACAATGCGCCGCTACGCAATTTCCCGTCTGGACGCCAGGTTTGTTTCTAGAAAAGTTTTAAAAAGAGTTTATATCTATCTGATAAATAATTAATTTTTCAGTATTCTTTCTTTCTGGCGCTGCCAATCGCGATCCTTGTCCGCGGCTCTTTTATCATGCTGCTTCTTGCCTTTGGCGAGACCGACATTGAGCTTCGCGCGGCCTTTGTGCCAGTGCAGGTCGAGGGGAACCAGCGTATAGCCCTTGCGTTCGACCGCGCCCGTCAGCCGATCGAGTTCCTGGCGATGCAGCAACAGCTTACGCGTGCGGGTCGGATCGGCCTTGACGTGCGTCGCGGTCGTTTTCAGCGGCGAGAAATGGGCGCCCACCAGCCATCCTTCGCTGTTACGCAGATGCACGTAGGCCTCGGTCAACTGGGCGCGGCCTTCGCGCAGGCTCTTGACTTCCCAACCTTCCAGCGCGAGACCGGCCTCGAACGTGTCCTCGATAAAGTAATCGTGGCGCGCGCGACGGTTGACGGCGATGACGTTTCCTGCGGGTTTCTTGGACTTTTTCGGGCTCATTGATCTCGAGTGTGGACGCGGCGACAGCGGGCGGATTATACGGGCAAAGCGTTGTCACCCTCCCGGATTTATATAAGAATCGCCGCATTCGACGCTGATTTGAGAACAATAATGCTAAGTAATCAGGCAGGTGACGGAAAGCGAAACTCCCTGCACGGCCACTGGTCCTCCCGTATGGCTTTCATCCTTGCCGTCACAGGGTCGGCTGTCGGTCTCGGCAATATCTGGAAATTCCCGTATATCGCCGGACAGAATGGGGGCGGCGCCTTTGTCCTGGTATACCTGGCCTGCGTACTCTTCATCGGCATGCCGGTCATGATGGCGGAAATCCTGATCGGCAGGCGGGGGCGCCGCAATCCCGTGGCAACCATGGAACTGCTGGGCAAGGAAGAAGGCAGTTCAGGGCGATGGCGGCTTGTCGGCGGCATGGGCGTGCTTGCGGGGATCCTGATCCTTTCCTACTACAGCGTGATTGCCGGCTGGACGCTGGCCTATATCGTCAAGAGTGCCTCCGGCGTTTTCGTCGGGGCAAGCTCCGAAGCGGTCACGACCGAGTTCGCCAGCTTCGTCGGTGACTGGCGGCTTATAGGGCTGTGCCACACCGTGTTCATGGGTCTCGCGGTGTTCGTGGTGGCACGTGGCGTTGAGCGCGGCCTGGAACAAGCCGTGCGTTTCATGGTTCCTGCTCTGCTCGTGTTGATTCTGGTGCTGCTGGGATATTCGATCAACTCCGGCTTCTTTGGTGAGGGCGTTGCGTTCATGTTCACGCCGGACTTCGACAAGCTGACCTGGAACAGCGTACTCGCCGCACTGGGCCAGGCCTTCTTCACGCTCAGCATCGGCATGGGGGCGATCATGGCCTACGGCGCCTACTTGCCCGAAGAGACCTCCATTACCGGGGCGTCCGCCGCGGTCGTTACGGCGGACACGGCAATCGCTATTCTCGCGGGACTGGCGATATTTCCGCTGGTGTTTGCAAACAACCTGGATCCCGCGGACGGGCCGGGACTCGTCTTTCAAACCCTGCCTCTGGCCTTTGGGCAAATGGCTGGCGGAGTCTTCTTCTCAACCATCTTCTTCGTGTTGCTGGCCTTCGCAGCCTGGACCTCGGCGATCGGTCTCATGGAGCCAGCCGTTGCGTGGATCGTCGAAAATTACAGCTTCAGCCGCGCCCAGGCGACGGTCATGACCGGTCTTACGATCTGGTTTATCGGCATGGGCTCCGTGCTGTCGTTCAATGTACTGGCCGACCTGGAGTTTCTTGCAGGCACGATCTTTGACAATGTTGACTACCTCACGAGCAACGTGATGCTTCCATTGGGAGGCCTGCTGATCGTGCTGTTCGCGGGATGGGTCATGTGTCGCAACTCGACGGCTGATGAACTCGGCGGTTCGGGCGGTTTGTACAAGGCCTGGCGCATCCTCGCACGCTTTGTCGCGCCGATTGGCATACTGTTGGTTCTCATTAACGCCGTGTTATAGACGTGCCAGCTGCCGCGCCACGGCTGTCTGTCGATGGTCGGATCAGCCGTCATGCGTAGAGTCAGTCGCAGTGCGCTGGTGCCGTATTCGGCCGCCGACATGTACGAACTCGTAAAAGACGTCGAGGCCTATCCGGCGTTTCTGCCGTGGTGCAACGATGCAACGCTTCACATCGACAGCCCGGAATACATCGAGGCCACGCTGGAGATGCACCGGCACGGAATCAGCAAGCGATTCAGAACGCGCAACGTACTTAAGAAAGACGCAGCGCTCGGTATCGAACTGGTCGGCGGCCCTTTTCGACACCTTTCCGGCGGCTGGCAGTTTCAGCAGCTGGGCGAAGCCGGCAGCAAAGTCGCGTTGGAGCTGGAATTCGAGTTCGAGAATCGAGCGACCGACCTGGTGTTCGGGCGTTTTTTCGAAACGACGTGCAACGCGCTCATCGATTCGTTTACCAAGCGCGCGGCGCAGATTTATGCGGGTCGATAGCGGCTGTGGGTGAGCAAATAACGGTCGAAGTGGTATTTGCCACGGAGGACGAGCAGCAGCTGCTGTCCGTAGCCTTACCCGCCGGAAGCACAGTCGCCGATGCAATTTCCCGGAGCAAAATCTCGCAGCGTTTTCCAGGGCAGAATCTCGCTGGTCTGCAAGTCGGCGTCTGGGGTCATCCGGTATCGCCCGATC
Organism: Woeseiaceae bacterium; assembly: GCA_041552015.1. Lineage (GTDB taxonomy): Bacteria > Pseudomonadota > Gammaproteobacteria > Steroidobacterales > Woeseiaceae > UBA1847. The sequence continues at coordinate 6,597 of JBFELT010000131.1, read as the reverse complement.
ATGTGCTCTGCGACGCCGATCGCGTGGAAATCTACCGCCCCTTGAAACTCGACCCCAAGGAGGCTCGCCGCCAGCTTGCGCTCCTGGGCCGGACCATGAGCGGTGGCTCAGAGGACTGAACCCTGAGTCGCGTCTGCGCGGTTCGCTGCCAGCCCGGATACTTCGCTGCTAGTCCGGATACAGGGATATCACGACGCGGTTGTTGATCGCCGCGATTCGATTCCAGTCCGACGACGACACGCCCTCGGCCATAGCAGGATAGGCCAACAGCGGGCTCGAATTACCCAGCGAGACGATATCGAAACGAATCCTTCCGCCATTGCGCTCCTCGGCCAGGTCGATGAAGTTGGCGAAAGCGACGGATTGCCGCGTTCCCAGCTCGCTGGCGACGCTGGATTCGAATCCAATCTGATCGCATTGGCTTGCCGGAATGTCCTGGGCGGGAAGCGAATAGCGGCCAGTCGCGCTGATAGCCATGCAGAAGTTTCCAACGTGCGATTCGAGGCGAACGAATCCGGAGTAATCAAGCTGTGCAAGGCGGTTCGCCAGGTCCGCAATGACCGAGAGTCGGAAGTCGCCGAGCGGTAGTTCATCGAAGGCATACTGGGATGTCTGATTGGCCGCCCACTCGAGGCCACGCAGGGCAACGGTCTGCGCAGATTCGAGTGCCCGTCGATATTCTGCAAGTTGACGCTGGGCATGCAGAGCGCCGGGCGCCGCCGACGCCTCTCTGTCGCCGAGCGCGCGCTCCAGGCTGATGTTGCGCTGTGCCAGCTGTTCGCCACGCTCATCAGCCTTCCAGTACAGCCAGGCAAATCCAACGGCAATGACCGTGACAGTCGCGAGCGTCACTTGTGACATAAACGGATAATTTGTTGCGAGCCAGCCTGCCTGCGCGCGGCCGTGCTGACGTTCCGGCGTTTTGATTTCATCCAGAACGCGCGCAGCGATCTGCGCGTGGCTGTCGCGCAAATCGCGGCGCAGGATGCTGCGTTGCTGATCGAACAGTTCCTGAATCAGCACGGCCAGGTCGTGGTCGAATGTCTCGAGAGCAGGGGACGGCTCGGCGTCGAGCCTGTCATCCGTTTCATCCTGATATTTCCGATAGTGCTCACGCCGGGCCGCGTCCTCGCCAATTACCCGCAACGATTCAAGCACTTTGGAGAGTTCGACCGGTTCGACTGCCTTCGGCAAGACGCCGACGGCACCCAGCGCACGCGCCTGGCCGACATAGAGTTCGCCCTCTTGCGCGGTGTACATCATGATCGGAATAGTTGCGGTGTCCGGATTCTTCTTGATCGCCGAGACAGCCTCGAAGCCATCCATGCCGGGCATCTCATGGTCCATGAAGATGATGTCCGGCCGGTTTTCGCTGAGGTACGAAAGGGCGCTTTCGGCCGATTCCGCGTTGTGCACCTCGAGGTCGTGCGTCTCCAGCATCTTTTGCAGCACGACACGCGCAGTCTTCGAGTCGTCGACAATCAGGGCCGTTTTGCGCACCGGACATTGCTCCCGAGTTGTTCAGTCCCGTTAGCCAGGGAGGCAGGTTCTAGAGACCTGGATCGAGTTCCTGGTCTTTACGAATCTCGCTGACCCGGTCGTCGGAAAAGAAGACCGATACCCAGCGCTTGTGCAAGGCGTCTTTGCGCCCGAGTTTGAGGTAGTAAACGTAGTCCCAGCGGTTCTTGTGAAAGGGGTCGTCGATCATCGGCGTGCCCAGCAGGAAGCGAATCTGGTTGCGCGTCATGCCCACTTCGGCCTGGTCGAGGTCCTCCTGCTCAATGAGGTTGCCCTGGGCAATATTCGCGCGGTAAACGCAGCCGCTGGACAGGGTGAACGCGATCCAAACGAGCAAGAGAAGGAACGATTTACGGTTTGCCATAGAGCCTGACTGCCAACTGGGTCATAATAGGCGCGCATCATACCTTGAAAGAGTTTGTCCATGCAGCAACGGCAGGAACTTCGCAAAGCTGGCCTGAAGGTCACTTTGCCGCGTCTGAAGATCCTCGAGATTCTCGAGGGCGCGGAGCAGCGCCATCTAAGCGCGGAGGATATCTACAAGGATTTGCTGCAGGCAGGCGAAGACATTGGCCTCGCGACGGTCTATCGCGTCCTGACGCAGTTCGAAGCGGCTGGCCTCGTCACGCGGCATAATTTCGAAGGCGGGCACTCCGTTTTTGAGCTCGATGACGGCGAGCATCACGATCACATGGTCTGCGTCGAGACCGGCGACGTCATTGAGTTCGTCAGTGAAGAGATCGAGCGGCTGCAGCACGCGATCGCCGAGGAGTACGGCTATGAACTGCTGGACCACAGCCTGGTTCTTTACGTAAAGCGCACTGGCAGCGATCCGGAGTAGGCAGGCGCCGATTCAGGCACGCTTTTTCGGCGCCGCGGCGAGCATTTCCGCCGCATGTGCCAGGGTTTTCCTCGTAATCTCCACACCTCCAAGCATGCGTGCCAGTTCTTCGATACGTTCATCCTTGCCCAGCGTCTGTACATTGGTGCGGGTTGACTTGCCGTCGGATACCTTGCTGACGCGTAAATGCTGATTCGCCAGGCTGGCGACCTGCGGCAAATGCGTTACGCACAGAACCTGCCGGCTGGCGCCGAGTTCCTGCAGTCGTCTGCCCACCATTTCCGCAACGCCGCCACCGACGCCGCTGTCGACCTCGTCGAAAACCATCGTTGGAATCGAGCTGCCATCGCTGGCGATGACCTGGATGGCGAGGCTCATGCGCGACAGCTCGCCGCCGGAAGCGATTTTGGACAGTGGCTGCGGGGCCTGGCCGGGGTTCGCGCTAATCAGGAATTCGATCGCGTCAATGCCCCACGGTTTGGCGGCGTCCATCGTCGTCAATGCTATTTCAAAGACGCCGCCCGGCATGCCGAGACTCTTCATCGCGTCGCTAACCTCGGCTGCGAAAGACCTGGCGGCTTTCTTGCGAGCCTTGGACAGTAACCGCGCCCGCACCATGAAGTCGTCATTGCAGGCCTGCACGCGCTCCTCGAGTTCACGTCCGCGTGCTTCGGCGTTGCCGAGTTCCTCGAATTCCTGCTGCAACTTGCCCAGCAGGTCCGGCAGCTCGTTCTGTTTCACGCGGTGTTTGCGCGCGGCACCTTGTATGGCGTCAAGCCGTTCTTCAACCCAGTCGCGGCGCGCGGGATCCATGTCGATCGAGTCGCCGTAACGCCGCAAAGAGTCCGCCGCCTCCGCAACCTGGATGCTGGCACTGTGCAGCAGTTCCAGCACCTTGCCGAGTTCAGGATCGTAGTCCACCAGCGCCTCGATCGAGCGAACGGAATCGGCGACGAGGCTGTTGGCGTTGCCACCGTCGTCATCAAACAGGCAATGCAGGGCGGAACTGACACCCTCAGCAAGGCGACCGCTATTCTGCAGACGCTGTCGTTCAGCGAGAAGCTCGTCGGTTTCGCCGGGCGTCAGCCCGAGCGCATCGAGCTCCCGGATCTGAAAGTCCAGGAGATCCAGCCGCGACGCGCGGTCGGATTCCGCCTCCTTGAGTTCCTGCAATTGACCCGCGAGCGATTGCCACTCGGCGTAGCTTTTCTCCGTTTCAGATCGTTCTTTCTGAAGGCCGGCAAAGTGATCGAGCAGGTTGCGCTGTACCGAACGGTGGCCAAGCGACTGGTGGAAATGCTGGCCATGAATATCGAGCAGCTTCTCGCCGAGCGTCTTTAGTTGTGCAAGAGGGACCGGGTTGCCATTGATAAACGCACGCGAACGGCCTTCGGAACTGATGACACGTCGCAGCAGGCACTCGTCGTCTTGCTCCAGTGCGTGTTCGGCGAGCCACGACCTGGCGGGCTCGAGATTGGCGACATCGAATTCGGCCGCGAACTCCGCGCGCCTGGCGCCATCCCGTACCAACTGCGCGCTGCCACGCTCACCGAGTACCAAGCCGAGGGCATCCACCAGAATGGACTTGCCTGCACCGGTCTCGCCGGTCAGTACCGTCATGCCATTGTCGAATTCAATATCGATTCGGTCAACGATCGCGAAATCACGGACCTGCAGGTTCATCAACATGTGGCGCGCTCCAGTGTCCGCCTAGCCGCGTTTACGATTGTCGCGTCCCCAAAACAGTTTGGAGCGCAGAATGCCGTAATAGTCATAACCGGGCGGGTGCAAGAGCGTAACGCGTCGATCTGCGCAAGAGATCAGTAGCTGGTCGACCGGTCTGATGCGGCCCATGGAGCGGCCGTCGATTGTGATGGAGGCGGTCGTTGAGCCGCGATCGAGCAGTGACACTTCGATGGCACTGTCCGCCGGTATTACCAGCGGTCGATCCGTCAACGTGTGTGGGCAGACCGGCACGATAACGACAGCGTCAAGCCGCGGCGAGATGATTGGCCCGCCACAGCTAAGAGAGTAGGCCGTCGATCCCGTCGGGGTGGAAACGATGAGTCCGTCGCCCGAGTGCGTGTTCACGAAATTGCCGTCGACTTTAGTCGAGAAATCCACCATGCGCCCCGTCTCGCGCCGTTTCAAGACCACGTCATTGAGAGCGAAAGCGACGGACTCTTCACCGTTCGCCTTGGTGAGGCGCGCTTCGAGAAGCATGCGCGTATCTCTCGTATATTCCCCCCGCAGTACCTGGTCCACGCTTGCAATCATCTCGTCCGGCGTTACGTCTGCAAGAAAGCCCAGGCGACCGCGATTGATTCCAAGAATCGGGGTGCCCGTGTCGCGAGCCAGGCGACTGGCATGCAGCATGGTACCGTCGCCGCCGATCGCGATGACGAGATCGGCATGCTCGCAGAGGGCGGATTCAGGCATGCGCGTGACATCGAGGTCGGGTTTTATCCTGTCCGAAGCAAGCACGTCGACGCCGGCTTCGTTGAGGTGTCGCGTGACGGCCTGCATGGGGCCTGAAACCCGAATATCTTCATGGCGGCCAAGAAGCGCGATTTTTGAAAACCGGATGTTCATTCTGCGATTGTTGCAAACCCTTGACCGGCCGCCAAGCCGTTGCTAGCGTGTTGCCGGGTACACTATCACAGCTCTCGGAAACAGGATTTGCATTGTTTCTAGCGAATGTCAGTAGAAGCGACTAAACAGGTACCGAGCGATCGCGGACAGCATCTGCTTCGCGTCCTCATCCAGCGCTACATCAGCGACGGGCAGCCTGTCGGCTCGCGAACGCTCTCCAGGGACTCCGGTCTCGATCTCAGCCCGGCCACCATCCGTAACGTTATGGCCGATCTCGAAGAGATGGGACTGGTGTCGGCGCCGCATACCTCGGCTGGGCGCGTTCCGACGCCCCGCGGCTATCGGCTGTTCGTCGATACCCTGGTGCGTTATCGCCAGCCAGTCGACAGCGAGATCAGGAAAATACAGCGGAAGATCCTCGGGGATTCCGACAATCCCGATGCCCTGGTTACAGCCGTATCGGGGCTGTTGTCCGAATTCACGCAGATGGCCGGTATCGTTTCCGTACCACGGTCCGCGAAGATGACGCTTCGCCAGATCGAGTTTCTTCCGCTATCGGAAAACAGGATCCTGGTCATCATCGTCACCAACGATCGGGAAGTCCAGAATCGCATTCTCCATACCGACCACAACTACAAGGCCTCCGAACTACAGCAGGCCCAGAACTACATCAACGAGCACTATGCGGGCACGGACCTGCAAGCTGTTCGCGAACGTCTTCTGGCCGATCTCGAAACCACACGGGACTCGATGAACCAGGCGATGCAGGACATCATCGCCGTTGCGCATTCGGCAATGGGCAGTGCCGCACATCCGGACGACAAGTACGCTCTTGCCGGCGAAACAAACCTGATGGACTTCGCCGAGCTTTCCGACATCGATACGCTGCGGCGGCTGTTCGATGCTTTCTCCCGCAAGCGCCTGATCCTGGATTTGCTGGATCGGAGCATCAATGCCGATGGCGTGCAGATTTTTATCGGCGAGGAGTCAGGTCTGAGCATCTTTGATGAGTGCAGCGTTATTACGGCCCCTTACCATGTCGACGACGATACGATAGGCGTGCTTGGCGTGATCGGCCCGACGCGCATGGCTTATGACCGGGTCGTGCCCATTGTCGACGTCACCGCTCGCCTGCTCGAGTCCGCCCTGAGCCACAATAACTAGCACGGCTCAACCGATATCCGCGAGACCCGCCTCGCTTCCCGTGGTCCGATCCGATTGGCGGGAAAACACGCCAGGCACTTGATATTCTGCCCGCGGCCCCCAGAATGCTGCCGTTGCTGTAGCGCCGGTACGACAGTTTGGCGTTGAGACATGACCATGGAGTGCACCAATGAGTGTTGAACGCCCGGAAGAGGCAATCGAGGAGGAGACGGCCGAGTCCGGTACCGAGCAGGGCGCGACGCAGGACGCGCCGGATGCGCTGGCTGAAGCAGAGGCAAGGGCTAACGAGAACTGGGAACGCTACGTCCGCGCTGTCGCAGAAACCGACAACGTGCGAAAACGCGCGTCGCGCGACGTGGAAAACGCGCATAAGTTCGCGCTGGAGCGTTTTGGCAAGGAGCTGCTCGCCGTGACCGACGGGCTCGAGATGGCGCTGTCGGCATCCGAAAACGCGACCGTTGAGAGCTTGCTGGAGGGCAGTC
>JBFELT010000130.1:0-9488 GCA_041552015.1 Woeseiaceae bacterium | reverse complement strand
GCCAGGCCGGCGGCGAAACCGCTGCCCAGTATTCCCGCGGAACCAAGCCCCCGCTGGGCGTGGCCAACACGGGGGCGTATCGACGTCAAATTCGGCGAAAAACCGGGCACGGGCACCGGCGTGCTGATCAACGGCAAGGCCGGCCAGCCGATCCATGCGGCGGCGCCCGGACGGGTCGTGTACGCCGGCGACGGACTCATCGGCTACGGCAAGCTCATTATCCTGAAACACAACAACACCTATCTGAGTGCCTACGGCTACAACGCCACGCTGCTGGTCAGGGAAGGGCAACAAATCGAACAGGGCCAGCGCATTGCGACCATGGGGGACGGACCGGAACGCAAACCGCGCCTGCATTTCGAGATTCGGCGCAACGGCGAGCCGATAGACCCGCGGCCGCAGCTACCGCGGCGCTGAAAGACGCGCGACAGTCGTGTTACAGGTAAAGTACGGCAGCAACCTGCCGGCCCTCGGTCGCAAGCACGTTGAAGGTCCGCGCGGCCGCCGCGGTATCCATGCTTTCCAGTCCTATGCCGCGACGGGCAAACGCGAACAGCAGTTCTCGTGGCGGAAAGACATTGCTGGGGCCGGTGCCCAGCAGGACGATTTCGGGAGATCTGGTCAGCAACGGCTCGAAATCCGGCTCGGAAAGCTCTGCGATCGGTATCGCAGACCAATGGCCCAGGACCTCGTCGGGTGTCAACGCAATGCTTTGCGAGTAAGGTTCGCCGTTGACCGTAATGGTGGATTCCGTGACCTGCTGGATCATCAACGAAGCGGTCATTTCTCTTGTGAATTTCAACGTCGCATCCCTTAACATCGGCGCCGCACTGTGAACGCATCATACGACAAATCCGAGGCCCTGGTCGTGCTGCCCGCGGTAACGGGCGGGCGGCTCACCGACCGCTCGCTCAAGGCCTGGCTGGCGCAATCCAGCCTTGCGCCATTGGCCAACGACGTCGATTTGCTCACCCGCGTTGCCAATGTCTTGCGACTGCCGCTCCCGCAGGAGGGTCTCGCGGCGCTGCGCATGTGGGGCCAGACCGGCGAGCGTCCGACGGTGTGGGTCGCGGCCGCGGACCCGGTGTACCTGGAGCCAAGGCTGGATCACCTTTGCCTGCACGATCTGTCGAAGCCCTCTGGCGCGTCGGTCGCCTCCGCCGAGTTCCGTGACCTGATCGAGCACCTGCAGGAGAGCCTCGCGGACGACAAGCGCTTCGGCTTCATTCGCATGGGTGCCTGCGGCTACCTGCGAGCCGAGTCGCCCATAGCAACGGCGAATGTGCCCGCACATGTCGTCGACCGGAAGGTTCCGAGCGACTATCTTCCGGGCGGTGCGTCGGCCTCTGCCTATCGCAACCTCGTCAGCGAAATCGAAATGTCGCTGCACGAGCACGATGTCAATCAGCGACGCCAGGCGGCGGGTCAGCCGCCGGTGAATTCGCTCTGGCTGTGGGGCGGTGGATTGGCGCCGCCACGTGAAACGCGAGCGCTACCGCCACTGTACGCCAACGACCCGCTGTTGCTGGGCTACTGGGATAGCGCGAATGCGCGTGCCAGTCTCTGGCCGGGCGGGATGTCGGAATGCCTGAGCGATCGGGGCGATGCGGGCTTTGTCGCGGTGACGCCGGAACGACAGGATGACCCCGCGTTTCTCGAGGATTGCCTGCGGCAGTTGCGCCAGGCGCTACGCCAGAAAACCATCGATCGGCTAACCCTACTGTTCCGTGACGGGCTGCGCGCTGATATGGTTCGCTCGCAGCGGTTGAGATTCTGGCGCCGCTATTCGCCGCTGCTCGACTAGTGCTAACAGGCCCCGGAGTGACCGACCCGAAGTGACCGCCGCGCCAACGCTGAGACCTGTCGTGCCCAGAAGCCCCCCAAGCCAGGAGCTGGTCGGGCGATTTCACGATATCGAACCGCTGCTCGCGCGGCTTTACGCAATGCGCGGACTGACGGCCGCCGAGGAACTCGACTACAGTCTCGCGCGACTGGCGCCATTGAGCGCACTCGAGAACATCGACGAGGCGGCGGGCCTCGTTATCGCCAATCGCAACAAGCGCATCATTGTCGTCGGGGACTACGATGTCGATGGCGCGACCAGTACGGCGCTGGTAATTCGATGTCTGCGCGAGTTCGGATTTACGGACGTCGACTACCTGGTGCCCAACCGCTTTGACTACGGCTACGGACTGTCACCGGAGATCGTTCGTGTCGCGTCGCAGCGCGAACCGGCCTTGCTGATTACCGTCGACAACGGCGTGTCGAGCCTGGCCGGTGTCGAGGAGGCGAACAGGCTCGGTATATCGGTGCTGGTCACCGATCACCATTTGCCAGGTGACACGCTGCCGGCCGCGGCGGCCATACTCAATCCCAATCTCGAGGGCAGCCGTTTTCCCAGCCGCAACCTGGCCGGTGTCGGCGTTGCTTTCTACTTGATGGCCCAGGTAGGGCGCGTGCTCGAAGAGCAGGGGAACCCGGGTGCCGCCCGCGTCCCGGCCAGGTACCTCGACCTTGTCGCGCTGGGCACCGTTGCCGACGTGGTGCCGCTGGACTACAACAATCGCATTCTCGTGCACCAGGGCCTGCTTCGAATTCGTGCCGGGCACGCGGTGCCGGGAATCAAGGCGCTGTTGCAGCAGTCAGGCAGGCAACTCGCGCGCTGTGTGAGCACCGACCTCGGATTCGCCGTCGGACCCAGGATCAATGCAGCGGGGCGGCTCGAGGACATATCGGTCGGTATCGAGTGCCTGCTGACCGACAGCGCCGGGACGGCGGCCGACTATGCAGGCATGCTTGACCACATCAATAGTGAGCGGCGCGACATCGAGGCGGGCATGCGCGAGCAGGCCTTCGGGTTTGTCGAAAGGCTCGGCCGGGAGCGCTGGCCGGACTGTGTCTGCGTTTATGACGAATCCTGGCACCAGGGTATCGTCGGCCTGATCGCGGCACGCGTCAAAGAGCGCTGTCATCGACCCGTGATTGCGTTTGCACGGGAGAACAATGACACGCTGAAAGGCTCCGCGCGCTCCATTTCCGGTGTGCACATTCGGGACTTGCTCGAGGCCGTGTCGGCGTCGCGGCCGGGCCTGATCGACAAGTTCGGTGGACACGCGATGGCCGCGGGACTATCGATCGCCGAATCGGCACTGGAGGAATTCAAGCGCGTCGTCGATGCGCAGATGCGCCGGCTGTATCCCGACGCTGACTTCAGCGGCGCGATTCTAACGGACGGTACGCTTCCCGGCTCGGCGTTCAGCCTGAGCTTTGCCCGTTCGCTGCGCGACGCCGGGCCATGGGGATCGGGCTTCCCGGAGCCGCTCTGGAGCGGCGACTTTGCCGTGCTCGAGCAGCGTACCGTCGGCGAGAATCACCTCAAGCTGCGGGTGCGTCCGGCGCAGGGTGGCAACGTGATCGACGCGATCGCGTTCAACCAGGCCGGACCGGCGTTTCGTGGCATCGTGCAGCTTGCATTCAGGCTCGACGTCAATGCGTTCCGCGGCGTCGAAAACCCGCAGCTCGTGGTCGAGCAAATTGCTCCCTTGCACGACGGCGCCGCGTGATAATATCGCGCCCTTTTACGGCGAAGCCAACCCGATGGAAATCAACCCGATAAGACTCACCATTGCCGACCTCACGGAGCGCTGCGACGCGCTGAGGAGGTATCTTTGACTACGAGGCCAAAGCAGAGCGGCTGACCGAGGTACAGCGGGAACTCGAGCAGCCGAACGTCTGGGACGATCCGGCGCGTGCGCAGGCGCTCGGCCAGGAGCGATCCCAGCTCGAACAGGTGGTCGTCAGTCTGGACACGATGTCGTCCGGATTGTCCGAGGCGGACGAATTGCTGACGCTGGCGGAGGAAGAGGACGACACGCCGACGGTTCAGGAAATCGTCAAGGATCTCGACAAATTCGAGGCGCAGCTGGCCGCGCTCGAGTTCCGTCGAATGTTCTCCGGAGAGATGGATGTCAACAATGCCTACGTCGACATCCAGTCCGGCGCAGGCGGCACCGAGGCGCAGGACTGGGCCGAGATGTTGCTGCGCATGTACCTGCGCTGGGCTGAAGCCCACGGCTTCAAGGCCGAGGTAATTGAGGCGTCGGCGGGCGAGGTGGCCGGTATCAAGAGTGCCACCGTGCATCTCGTCGGTGACTATGCGTATGGCTGGCTCAGGACCGAGACAGGCGTGCATCGGCTCGTTCGCAAATCGCCCTTCGATTCCGGCAACCGCCGGCATACCTCGTTTGCGTCTGTTTTCGTTTCCCCCGAAGTCGATGACGACATAGACATCGAAGTCGATCCGTCGGACCTTCGCATCGATGTCTATCGGGCCAGCGGTGCGGGCGGTCAGCACGTCAATCGTACCGAGTCGGCCGTTCGTATCACGCACTTGCCGACAAACACCGTGGTGCAGTGCCAGAACGATCGTTCACAACACAAGAACAAGGCGACGGCCATGAACCAGCTCAAGGCGAAGCTTTACGAGCTGGAGATGCAGAAGCGGCGTGCCGAGGCGTCCGTCGTCGAAGAGAGCAAGGCGGATGTTGGCTGGGGTAGCCAGATTCGCTCCTACGTGCTCGATCAGAGCCGCATTAAGGATTTGCGTACCGGCGTCGAAACCGGTAACACTCAGGCTGTGCTGGATGGAGGGCTGGATGCCTTCATCGAAGCGAGCCTCAAGCAGGGACTTTGAATTGAGTAACGACAAGACAAACCAGGACAAGATGCCGGACGCGAACAAGCCCGACGAGAACAAGCTCATCGCCGAGCGACGAGCAAAGCTGGATGCGCTGCGGCAACAGGGCGACGCGTTCCCCAACGATTTCCGTCGCAACTCGATCGCCGAGGAACTGCATCAGACCTTCGATTCGCACGAAGATGAAGCGCTTCGCGGGGAAAAGGTGAACGTATCGGTATCCGGGCGAATGATGGCGAAGCGGGTCATGGGTAAGGCCAGCTTTGTGAAGCTCCAGGATCGCAGCGGTCAGATTCAGCTGAGACTCGAACGCGACCGCCTGCCTGACGGCGTTTACCAGGCGTTCAAGAAATGGGACGTCGGCGACATCGTTGGCGCGCAGGGCGAACTCTTCCGGACACAAACAGGCGAACTCACGGTGATGGCGGAATCGGTTCGTCTCCTGACGAAGTCCTTGCGGCCATTGCCGGAGAAGTTCCACGGACTTGCAGACCAGGAGACGCGTTACCGCCAGCGCTATGTCGACCTCATCATCAACGAGTCCAGCCGCGATGTGTTCCGCAAGCGCTCGCGGATTATCACCTACATGCGTTCTTTCCTCGAGGCGGCCGACTTTCTCGAAGTCGAAACGCCCATGATGCAGACGACGCCGGGCGGCGCGCTGGCCCGGCCGTTTGCAACGCACCATAACGCGCTGGACATGGAGCTGTACCTGCGCATCGCGCCGGAGCTGAACCTCAAGCGTCTCATCGTTGGCGGCTTCGAGCGGGTCTACGAGATCAATCGAAATTTTCGCAACGAGGGCGTATCGACGCAGCACAACCCCGAGTTCACGATGATGGAGGCGTATCGCGCGTACGCGGACTACAGGGACTGGATGGACATGACCGAGGCCATGTTTCATGGCATGTCCGAGGCGATTCTCGGCACCACCATCGTCGAATACCAGGGTGAAACATACGACTTCGGCAAGGCGTTCACGCGTATGACCGTGGAAGAGGCGATCGTTACATTCAATCCGGACTTCGATCGGACTCGAATTCGCGACCGCGACTACCTGGTCGAGGTCTGCGAGAAGCTCGGTATTGCGGTCAAAGAATCCGATGGAGCCGGAAAGCTGCAGACGGAAATCTTCGACGTGACCGGCGAACACCGGCTTCGTGAGCCTACGTTCATCACGCAGTACCCGACAGAAGTATCGCCGCTGTCGCGCGAAAACGACGACGACCCCTTTGTCACAGATCGCTTCGAATTGTTCATCGCAGGCCGCGAGATCGCCAACGGGTTTTCCGAGCTGAACGATCCCGAGGTCCAGGCAGCTCGTTTTCGCGCGCAAGCGCAAAACAGGGAGGCCGGCGACGACGAGGCCATGGCTTTCGATCACGATTACATCCGCGCTCTCGAATACGGGATGCCGCCAACCGCGGGAATTGGTATCGGCATCGACCGACTGGTCATGCTGTTGACCGATTCCGCCTCGATCAGGGACGTGCTGCTGTTTCCGCACATGCGCCCGGAAGTCTTCGACTAGCTGTCTGTCATTTCGGACCTGATTGTTGGCCCGATTCCGGCGCCCGGCCGACCTGTTTACCGGCCGTCCGTCTCGTTTTGCTCGCCTGATGTCTGGCCAGCAAACATCTCGCCCGTGCTCCTGTCGCCGCAGGCAAACCCGTCGGCGGCGAGTGCGGGGATTTCTCACCAAGCGAGTTTGCGGACGTCGGGTTCGCCCGACGGTAGCACTGTTCGAGCGACTGAGACATCCCCGTGATCGCCGCTATTTGCCAGTATTCGACAATCTAGTCGTGGTCGATCGAATAGGGCAATGGGAGGCGGGTGACCCTGACGCCGTTGACGGTCAGCGCGCCATCGGTCTTGTCGACTGCGACGACCGCGAGCAGTTCGGTGCCGGCGACGTTCAGCACCTCACCGATATCGCGCTCGCCGTCCGAGACCTTGTCGCCTTCGGCGACAGGCGCCTCGCTCTCGAAGCGCAGCGTGCGCCGCTTGGTGGCGCCCTTGTAATGCGTGCGGGCGACGATTTCCTGGCCTGTGTAGCAGCCCTTGTCAAGACTGACGGCGTCGATGAGGTCGAGGTTCAGCATGTGCGGCGTATATTGCTCGAGCTGTCTTGCGCCGATGTAGGCAAGGCCGTTGCTGACGAGAAACGCCGGGTCCACGGTTCCGCCATCCTCGACGATGTCGAAATCGACTTTCGAGCGAAAACGAAAGACGGCAAGTCGCCTGCCAATGTCCGCTGCCGTTTCGGCCGGCGCCGAGAGGGCGAAACCGGAGTCGTCGGGGGAAACGGTTCCGAACCAGATTACGCGCCCCTTGGGATTGCACCAGGCCGAGAGAAGTTCCGCTTCCGATTCCAGCCGGCGAAGGTCGTTCGTAAGCTGCCCCTGCAGGAAAACGAAGGCATCGGGTCCGCCGACGTTGATTGTGGATAGTCTGTTCATAATCGTATCTATTTGATTCCGGGTACTGCAGCATGCCGCATCGTCTGGCATACTTTACTGATGAGCAAGCAGGATGCTGTCAAAAACGTCGAACTCGTCGATTCCGGCGACGTTGCCGATACCGCCGATACCGCCGATAAAGATAATAGCGCGTCCGACGCGTCGAATCGGCCCAGGGAGATCGGTGGACGAGGCGGCCTGGACCCGACGCGCTATGGCGACTGGGAAAAAGCCGGGCGGTGTATCGATTTTTAGAGATCCTTTCTTGATAATACACGGCGCAGAAACCGGCCGGAAACAACCAAAAGAAGCAGACTCATGAGCGACCAGGGCAGGCCTCTGTCACCCCACATTTCGATCTATCGGTGGCCCATTACGATGGTGCTTTCGATACTGCATCGCGCAACCGGGATTGCGATGACGGCGGGATTCATCGTCTTTGTCATCTGGCTGTTCGATGCGGCTTCCGGCCCCGATGCCTATGCGGCGTTTCAGAGCGCCATGGGCTCACTCATCGGCAAGCTGTTGCTGATCGGCTGGTCGTTCGCGTTCTTTTATCACCTATGCAACGGCGTACGCCATCTGGTGTGGGATTCGGGCCGTGGCTTCGAAATTACACAGGCGAACCGCTCATCGTGGATTGTGCTGGCTGGCGCGGCGTTGCTGTCGGCAGCCTTCTGGTGGATGGCATCATGAGCCTGCGTTCACCGCTTGGCCGGGTACTGGGTCTGGGCACCGCCAGGGATGGGACCTCGCACTGGTGGGGACAACGCGTTTCCGCGGTTGCGCTGGCGTTACTCGGACTCTGGTTCGCCTGGGCACTCGCCACGGCACCGGGCCTTGGCCACGCGCAGGTCGTCGCGGCGATCGAACGTCCCCTGAATGCCATTCTGCTGCTGCTGCTGTCAGTCAGCATGGCTTACCACTCGTACCTCGGCGTTCAGGTCGTCATCGAAGACTACGTTCACGCTCCCGGCGTCAAGCTGCTTGCGCTGCTTATTTCCCGTTTCGCCCACGTACTGCTGGCGGTTGCGGCTGTTTTTGCAATTTTGAAGATCGGACTGGGCGCATGAGCGAATACGATTTCATCGACCACAGCTATGACATCGTCGTTATCGGTGCGGGTGGAGCGGGTCTGCGTGCCACCTTCGGACTCGCCGAGGCGGGATTCGACACGGCCTGCATCAGCAAGGTATTCCCGACGCGCAGCCACACGGTCGCCGCGCAGGGCGGCATCAGCGCGGCGCTCGGCAACATGGGCGAAGACGACTGGCGCTGGCACATGTACGACACCGTCAAGGGCTCCGACTGGCTGGGCGACCAGGATGCCATCGAGTACATGTGCAAAGAGGCGCCCGATGCTGTCATCGAGCTGGAGCACTATGGTGTGCCGTTTTCGAGAACGGACGATGGCAAGATTTACCAGCGACCGTTCGGCGGAATGACCACGCGTTTCGGCGAGGGCACCGCGCAACGTACCTGTGCCGCTGCTGACCGGACGGGTCACGCCATGCTGCATACGCTGTACCAGCAGTCGCTCAAGCACGATGCCGAGTTCTACATAGAGTATTTCGCCGTCGATCTGATCATGGAAGACGGCGTCTGCCGCGGCGTGGTTGCGATCGACCTGGCGACGGGGCGGCTGCATCGCTTTCGGGCGCATCAGGTCGTCCTTGCCACCGGCGGCTACGGCCGATCTTATTTCTCCTGCACTTCGGCACACACCTGCACCGGTGACGGTAATGCGATGGTGATGCGCGCGGGTCTGCCGGTTCAGGACATGGAATTCGTGCAGTTTCATCCGACGGGAATTTACGGCGCGGGCTGCCTGATTACCGAAGGCGTTCGCGGCGAGGGTGGCTACCTGACGAATTCCGACGGTGAGCGCTTCATGGAGCGCTACGCACCGAATGCCAAGGACCTCGCATCGCGGGACGTGGTCAGCCGGTCGATGACCATTGAAATACGGGAGGGCCGCGGCGTAGGTGCCGAGAAAGACCATATCCACCTGCATCTGGAGCACCTCGGGCCCGAGGTCATCGAAGAGCGCCTGCCTGGTATCGCGGAGTCAGCGCGTATCTTTGCCGGCGTCGACCTGACCAAGGAACCGATCCCGGTCATTCCGACGGTGCATTACAACATGGGCGGCATCCCGTGTAACTATCACGGGCAGGTCGTGACGCTGGGGCCGGACGGCAATCCGGATCAGGTCATCCCCGGCCTCTATGCCGTGGGCGAGGCGGCCTGCGTTTCGGTGCACGGGGCCAACCGCCTCGGCTCGAACTCGCTGATCGATCTCGTGGTGTTCGGCCGCGCGACCGGGCATCACCTGC